>NZ_JBFUGY010000032.1:0-106376 GCF_056402655.1 Bradyrhizobium sp. P3_C3
GTAAGCGCTGTTTCGGTCCCACCTTCCATTGAAGGCGTCGAGCGAGGAAGCGCTGTTTCGGTCCCACCTTCCATTGAAGGCGTCGAGCGAGGAATGATCGATCTCTGATTGGAGATCGGCTTGTGTCTAAGCTTGAACATATGCTTGAGCCCAGGACCTCGGTTCGTCTGGTCGAGGTCATCACGGAGAGCGGCCGACGCCGGCAGTTCTCGGCCGACGACAAGGCGCGGTTCGTCGAGGAGACGCTGGCCCCGGGAGCCGTGGTATCGGAGGTCGCGCGGCGGCACGGATTGTCGCCGCAACAGCTGTTTACGTGGCGCCGGCAAATGCGACAGCCGGTTGCGATCCCTGTGGCTCCCGAGCCGCAGACGTTCGTGCCCGCTGTCGTTACCCCATCGTCCACGCCGCCGGAGCGCTCACCGCGGCAGCGCCGACGCCTCCGGAAGGCGCTCGAGGGCGCCGAGAACAGCAGCATCATCGAGCTCGAGATCAACGGCGTCGCGGTCCGGGTCGGCCGCGGCGCGGATGCCGCGACGATTGCGGCCGTGATCCATGCGCTGAAGACCTGCACGTGATCGGTCCGACGGGCGCGGTGCGGGTGATGGTGGCGACCAGGCCGGTCGACTTCCGCAAGGGTGCCGAAGGGCTCGCGGCCCTGGTGCGTGAGAGCATCCAGGCCGATCCGTTCTCCGGCGCCGTGTATGTGTTCCGCGCCAAGCGCGCCGACCGGGTAAAGCTGATCTATTGGGACGGCACGGGTGTGTGCCTGTTCGCCAAGCGGCTTGAGACCGGTTCGTTCTGCTGGCCCAACGTGCAGGACGGCGTCATTCGCCTGACCGCGGCGCAGCTGTCAGCCTTGCTCGAAGGACTAGACTGGAAGCGCGTCCACGCCGCGCGCGAGACACCGTCGCCGATCCAAGCGAGTTGAACTGCGGCACAGTGAATCAGTATGCATGTCGCGCTCGCGGGATGCCGCGACGCATGGTGTAATCGCATCATGGCGACGACGGCCGACACGCTTCCGGACGATCCCGGCACGCTCAAGGCGATGCTGCTGGCCGAACGGGCGCGCGCCGCGCGGCTCGAGCAGATCATCAAGGAGTTGCAGCGTCATCGCTTCGGCCGCCGGGCCGAGACGCTGCCGGAGGACCAGTTGCTGCTCGGCCTGGAGGAGGTCGAGCAGGTCGAGGCGAGCAGTGATGCGGCGACCGATGCAGCCAATGCTGCCGAGCGATCGAGCCGAGCCGCACGGCGCCGCAGGAACAGAGGAGCGTTGCCGGCGCATCTGCCGCGGGTCGAGATGCTGGTCGACCTCGACGATCACGCCTGCCCGTGCTGTCAGCAGGCGCTGCACCGGATCGGCGAGGATGTGAGCGAACGACTGGATATCGTCCCGGCCCAGTTCCGGGTCCTAGTCGTAAGGCGGCCGAAGTATGCCTGCCGGGCCTGCGAGACCATGGTACAGGCACCGGCGCCAGCGCGGCTGATCGAGGGCGGGCTACCGACCGAAGCCACCGTGGCGCAGGTACTCGTCGCCAAATATGCCGACCATCTGCCGCTGTATCGGCAGGCTCAAATTTACGCCCGCCAGGGCCTCGAGCTGGATCGCTCGACCCTGGCCGATTGGGTCGGGCGGGCAGCCTTCCTGTTGCGGCCGGTGCATGAGCGACTGCTCGCGAGGCTGAAGCAGTCGCCAAAACTGTTTGCCGACGAGACCACCGCCCCGGTGCTCGATCCCGGACGCGGCCGCACCAAGACCGGCCAGCTCTGGGCCTATGCCCGCGACGACCGGCCCTGGGGCGGCACGGACCCGCCCGCCGTCGCCTATGTCTACGCTCCCGATCGCAAGGCCGAACGGCCGATCGTCCACCTCGCGGGTTTTGCCGGCATCCTCCAGGTCGACGGCTATGCCGGCTATCGGGTCMTGGCCGAGCGCGGTGACGTAGAACTGGCGTTCTGCTGGTCCCATGTGCGCCGGCGCTTCTACGAACTCGCCGCGGCCGGTCCCGCACCGATCGCCAGCGAGGCACTCGAACGTATCGCCGGGCTCTACGTCATCGAAGCCGAGATCCGCGGCCGCACCGCCGACGAGCGTCGCGCCGTCCGCCAAGAGAAGAGCCGGCCGATCGCCGACGAGTTCGAACCCTGGMTGCGCGCCAAGCTTGGTCTGATTAGCCAGAAGACCAAACTCGCGGAGGCCGTCCGATATGCGCTGTCGCGTTGGGACGGGCTGACGCGCTTCATTGCCGACGGCCGCGTCGAGATCGATTCCAACGTCGTCGAGCGCGCTATCCGCCCAATCGCGCTCAACCGCAAGAACGCCCTGTTCGCTGGCTCGGACGGCGGCGGCGAACACTGGGCCGTCATCGCCTCACTGATCGAAACCTGCAARCTCATCGGCGTCGAACCCCACGCCTATCTCGCCGACGTCATCACCCGCATCGTCAACGACCACCCGAACAGCCAGATCGACGAACTGCTACCCTGGGCCTATCTCGCTACCCAAGAACGCTGGCGCGTGGCCTGAGAACATCGCTTACGATCATCAAATCGTCAAGGCTCGTTGTGTTGCGCGACGGAATTACGTTAGACGATCGTTTGGAGACAAATTCACCTAAGAGGGTTTCAGCAGACAAAATCGGTCAGCTCAATCAAGCTTAAGCGTCAGCTCGCAACGGCGACCTAGCAGGAAGCATCAAGAGCATCAGCGAGTCGAGCGGCGGTTTTGGGGTCAAGGCGGAACAGCTTTATAGCCTTTGCGACACGGGTCGTAGGCGGTCTCACTGCTAAACTTAGGCCTTAGGCTCGTCCGGAAAATCGAAGCTGAGAAAAATGAGGGTGACCGCTCCGACGATCAAGAGCACGACGCACAGCGCCGCGATTCCGTAGGGCCACACTTAGGTCTCCGTTGGAAAGAACGAAGCCGACGCGCCGAGTATAATGGCACGCCGGCGTCGCCATGCTGAATCCGGACAGGGCAACTCGTCCGGTGACGGCAGCGTAATCGGGCAACCGACGAGCGCAATCGAAGGCTGAAATTAAGCTTGAGCGGTAGGGTAAATGAGGGAGGAACTGCCCGACAAGCGAAGGCGTGTGCCCAGAGGAAGAAGCCGATGACCTGTTCGACTAACTTTCATGTCAAGACGCGAGGATCGGACTAGATCACAAACGTCGTACCAAGATTAAGGACCATCTTTACCATCCACTGGCCCCTGATCGTAAAGGTCATCGGGTTCGTGTTGGGTAAATCGAAATTAAAAAAGACGCTTCCACTCTTATTGAATGCCACGCCGGACAAGTCATCTGGTGAAAAGGACACGTTTTGCGTGACGTCACCGCGATGCCCCTTAATGTCCTTCAACGAAAATGGGCCGCTGAAGGTGCGCATAAGTTGCGTGTCTAATTGGAAGTCCGTGTCCGCAACACCACTTCCCGAGATTGGTCCGGAGCAACCCAACAGTGCTGCGATGTTAGCTACCCTGCTGCCAATCTTAAACGATATCGATGCGGTGCCCGACGACGTGCGTACCCTCAGCACGTGCGCAGCAATAAACCAGTCGTCCGCCTTTGTGTCTGCTGCCACGGCCGCCTCCCGCTGTAACTGAAACCTCTCGCCAGCGACTGGAGATTAACCGTCCTGATGTCATACCCATGTGAAGAGGTTCACACGACGTAAAACGACATCGGGTGATGCGCCCATTGTGTTGTTCAACAGAAAGGCCGCAGCGGCGAACCACTGCGGCCTGCTGCCGGGTTAAAATTTATAAGTGAAATATTGAGTCCAGCCCCGGCGAGATGAAGCCTACAGCGCGGGTGCCTGGGCGCAATGTCGTCGATGTTACACTGTGGGACAATTAAATGCGTCAGCTTCGCTGACTGAGGTGGGACTCGCCGGGGCTGGCGAAGGCGAGCCCTCAACCCCAAGGCCGCGAAAGCTAAAAGCTCCGGCTGCCTTGACGGACGCAGTAGTCTGCACCTGATCGGCGCAGATGCGAGCGTTAAAACAATATCGAAATTTGGCGGCTCCCTCAACGAAGCCAGCGTCAATTTACCGCTGATGCCCCAGGCCGATATCCGTCGCGCCCCTTGCCATAGCTCTATGGCGTGACCAGCCACCGGTGACAGGGGCTCATTAATCCTCCGGGCGCAGCGAATTAGCTCGCTATCCGTCCTCGAAAGGCGCAGCACTGCTCTAGCCATAATGCTCAGCGATGGCCGGATGACCCCGCAATTGCCGCCGTCACCCTTGCCTCGGCAATTTGGGGGCAGCTAGTGAGGCTATCCATGTCGACAGGTTCGATTCCCTTGCCGAACGTGCTTATCGTCGAAGACGAGATGGTCTTACGCATGCGCGCGGTAGACATCGTAGAAGATGCGGGGTTCAATCCCGTCGAAGCCGTCAATGCGGACCAGGCGATCTCTATTCTTGAGTCCCGCTCAGATATCTCCCTACTGTTTACCGATATTCAAATGCCCGGTAGCATCGACGGCTTGACACTCGCCCACGCCGTGCACAACCGCTGGCCAGCGATCAAGATCATCCTGGTTTCCGGTCAAGTGATGCCCACCGATTCGGAAAGGCCGGCGGACAGCCGATTCTTTGCCAAACCGCTCGCTGTCGACCAGATGATCACCGAATTGCAAGCAATGGTAGGTACAGGCGCCCTTTTGATTGTTCCTGACGCAACCGGATTGCCGGCAAACCAATCGCTTCCCGCCGCTCTGCCAACCACCCCGTCGTCGCGTTCCGCACAGGAGGTGGTTTTGTCGGCGGAGAACCACAGCCTTCGGTTACTGCTGGAGCAAGCCGGCATCGATGCGGAAACTCTGCTTGTCCAGGCAGGTATCGATGCCAAGGAGCGAGAGGTCGCCGACAAATTGCAGAAGCTGATTCTTGGCGAACTTCATCATCGCATCAAGAACACCCTTGCCACCGTGAGCGCGATCGCCTCGCAGAGCTTTCGCGCAGCTTCCAGTGTCGAGGACGGCCAAACGGCCATGGAGGGCCGGCTAGGCGCGTTGGGACGAGCCCACGACCTGCTGATGCAGGTGAACTGGGCAAGCGCGAGTCTTACCCAGACTTTCCAGAGTGCCACAGAGCCCTACGACAGCCAGGGAGCCAGGCGCTTCCACTTCAACGGGCCCGATCTGAGGATTACCTCAGGCGCGGTTATAGCGCTCGCTATGACTTTCAACGAATTGTGCACCAATACGACGAAATTCGGCGCTCTCTCTGGCCCGGCCGGTCGCGTTGAAATCGCGTGGACGATAGATGAGTTGAAGCAGAGGCTTTACTTGGTCTGGACCGAAAGCGGAGGTCCCGAGGTCGCGCACCCAACCCGACGAAGCTTTGGCACCCGCATGATGAAATCTCTAGGCCAGCAACTGAACGGCGAGGTGCAACTTGCTTACGAAACATCCGGTTTTAGATACTCGCTGGATGTGCCGCTTGGTTCCGTCGCGGCGCCCGCGTGAAGGAGGTGATCGTCCGCTCTTTGGTACCATTGAGACATGCAGCCTTTACCTTGTCAGGCGGTCTTTGACCATGTGAAGCGTGACGATCACGCCCTCCGCACTCCAATCGCACGAAATCGAGCCGCCAAGCTGGGCCGTCATGCTGCGATTGAGCAGCTTGCTTCCATATCCACCTTCACCAATCGGAGACGCGACGGGCGGGCCGCCGCGCTCGGTCCAGACGACTACCACCTCGGTATCATGCGCGGCGCAGGATATATCCAGTGTGCCGGTTGGTGAGGATAGCGCGCCATACTTCAGTGAATTGGTGGCCAGCTCATGGACAACGAGCGCGAGCGTTGTAGCCGCTTGCTCGCCGACGCCCATGCGGGGGACTGAGACGCGGACGCGACCGCTAAACGCTCCCAAGTCGTCATAAGGCGCAAGCAGTACGGTCAAAAGATCGCCTAACAGCGCCGCTTTTCCACCCTGACCGGGAAGGGGCCGGACAAGATCATGGGCGCGACCTAGCGCCGTCAGCCGATGCGTAAGTTCTTTCGCCATGTCGGCGGTCGTCTTGGCGGACCGCGAAGTGATGGCGGTGAGACCGGATGCAATGGCCAGTAGATTTTTCACCCGGTGGCTCATTTCGCCAGCGAGCAACTCATGGCCTTCCTCAGCTTGCTTGCGTCCCGTCACGTCGATGAAAATTCCGTACATGATGCGACCAACAATGCCCGCGTCATTTCCCTGGCCGCGAGCGGAAAGCTGAACGATGCCGATGAGCGCGTCAGGTGCTCAGCTTTGCACACGCTAGCATGCGACCGGTGTAAGGAAGGGGCCTGCAAGCCCGAGGAAGGTGAAGTGCTTCCCAAGGCAATAAGATTGCTTGCGCGCGACCCCGATGCGCACGTCCGCGCAATGGCGATAGAAGTGGTCGGACAATTCGTTCACACCAATGCTCTTGCCGCTGCGGCAGTCTCCGCTGCACAGCAAGATGATGAAAATTCAACCGTTCGCAAGAAAGCCGGATGGTATGTGCCGGGAGGTCCGATCTACAGGCGGACCAAGCCGAGGCTTGGTACAATAGGTGCTGAACAGTCTCGCTAAGTCGGCAACGGGTCAAAATGCGAAGCACTCAGCGTGAGCAAATCCAGTCCGTTCCGACCCACTAAGCGGACCTCAAAGAGAGGTGTCGGCACTTCGCATCTCGGCCATGAGTAGACATGCGCCGAGACTGGTTAGGATCAAGAGCTTCCGTCGTTGCCACGGAAGAAATAAACCCTGGTCAAAAAATACACCAAGCAGAGGAAGAAGCCCTCAAAAAACAGCAGCGTGGCTATGAATAAAATCGGCTCTCCGGATGGAACAATCGTTCTGGTGAAGCCCAGCTTTTCCCAGCCGATTGTCAGGCGTCCGAATAGATATGGATACAGCGCAACCGAGATCGCCCCCGCTGCAAGTCCTGCGATCGCAATCCACTTCTCCCATAGGGGCCGAGCAGCCAATCGCCTGAGATTCTCTGTTCTCATTTTCTGGCGTTCGGCATCGCTCATCAGCAAGACACGGCCGTCAAGAATACCGACGTTGGCCAGCCATCGTTTCCATCGCGACAAAGTTGCGAAGCGCTGAGCTTGGCTTTCTTCGAAGTCTGTTTCGTTCATAGCAGGCTTACGCGCGTGTTCCCATGTTGATCAAGGAAAGTGTTAGCTCTCCATAGCCGAGTTCTGAATACAATTCCGAGTCGACCGCAAAGGATGCGTAGGCGCCGACGTTACCGGCAAAACAACGCTTCGCAGTCGTCGAAACTCTCCGATAAATTTCTTGGTAGTTTTCGGGATATGTCTGGACGATCGGTGCAGCTTTAGCTTCGAGTTCGGCCGGTGTCGAAGAACAGCCCGCAAGTAGCAATGTGGCGCAAACCGCCACGATTCCCAAATTACGCATATTGGTCCCCCAGACCCAAGGCGCCACCATAGAGCGAGGGAGGTGGGGAGGGCAACCGCCTCGGATTGGACTTTAGACCGATTTGTTGCGCTAAGCTCGGCTCATGACCGCCCCTCCAGCCATCTGGAAGTGATGACGGTCCCAGAGACCACATAATCTCCGCATGCAGCGCAGTGAAAACCATCGCCGTCATGAGTTTTCGGTAGCGGCTCAGCAAGTTTCCCGCAGACTGCGCAACGCATCGCTTCACTCCAGTTTGAGTTGGCGAGACCAGGGCGCGCTAGAATCGGCGAGACCATTCGTCCAGCAGTCTTTCGATCTTGATCAATAGCGCCATTTCAGCCGCGCCAGCCTCGATCTTTTTCTTCGAACGTCGGAGAAACACCGTTAGATCATCAGCAAAGTCAAAGGGTCTACGTGGTGATGTGGATTTAGCCAACTTCCAATAGGGCAGTCAAATGAGCCGGACGACAGTGGAAGTAAATGACTGACTTAGATCTTAATGCTAGCGCGGGTATCGATCTCTCCACGCATTTCTGTGCAAAGACCTACTATACCGGCCTAAGAGACGCGGGCTGCGACCCCGTCGTTTACGCTCTTCACATCCATCTCGGGGAGTCCTCGGTGAGCAACCTCAACAAATGGGCTGCGCGGCACGATCCGGACGGCGCGCTGAGGCTGGAGTGTGCGCGCGCTGCGTGGGCCAAGCGGACTTCAGACGACGAGATCATTGCGCTCGGCATCCGTCAGTAGCTGAAAGGTCACTGGCCCGCCTCAGCGCAAGTTGGGGCGGGCTTATTGTGCTACTTAGCTTTGTCTTCTGCTGATATTGCGGATTCCATGCTAAAATCGAACAGCAATTTTTCAGTAAATATTTCAGGAGGGGTCCCGGAATGACTAAGCTGATTTTGATTGCTTTTGTTGCTTTGGTTCTGACCGCCGCCGTTGGACAGGCTCAGCAGGGCGCGCTTCGCAACCCGCAAAAATGGGAGAAGTGCCGGCAGCTCGCTACCGAACGCGGCTTTTCGAGCGCAGGCGGAATAATGAAGGGACAAGGTCGCGCCAAGAGAGAGTTTGTGCGAGCCTGCATGCAGGGGAAGCAAAGCTAACTGGCGATTGCTGCGCTAAACTATATCATCGGCGGCCGGTCGTACCTGACACCCATCGAGCCCGCGCCGCCGAGGCCCGCTCCAGTCGCGAAGCTGGGGCGGGCTACCGCTTTCCCCGGAAGCGCGCTAAGCGTGCACCAGCAGGGGACGTCACATGTCAGACAAGGCCCGCGAGTTTATCGATTTCTGGGCTGAGAACAGCATCCACGCTGTCGAGCAGTACCGGACTGCGGGCGCGTCGCAGGATGTGGCGGAACTAACGCGGCGTCTCATCGGAGCTGCCAAAGGGCAGGGCATTTCGGAGGCCGATTTGCGGGCGGCGATTGGCGACATCGCCGCCTACATCGAAGAGCTTCTGAGGGCTGCGAACACGGCTGAAAGCGAGCGACGTCAGTCTACGTAGGTGCGCCGCAACCCTTGCGGATGGTCAGTCTCCTTCGCGCTATTTCCCGTTCAGTGCAGCAGCGATCTTGCCGCCGATGGCCTCCACCGCCCGGCGCGCCGCCTCGTCAGCCAAGTGAGCGTAACGCTGCGTCGTGCTGGGATCGGCATGACCGAGGAGGGTACCGATAACCGGCAGGCCCATCTGGTCGCCGATTCCAACGCTGGCAAAGCTATGCCGCAAGTCGTGGATCCTGACGCCGCTCACACCAGCCCGCTTGCAAATGGCAGTCCATGGGCGCTTCAGGTCTGCGCGCGGTTTCTCATTCTTAGTCCCGGCCGATTCGCCGGCAATCACAAATGCGCCCAGCCTGGTCAGGGACTTGATGATGTCGAGAGCGGCGGTCGGTAGGTAAATCGATTTCTTGCCGGTTTTGCTGTCGGCCAACCGCAACACACCGCGGTCCAGATCAACTTCAACCCAGCGCAGGTGCAGAATTTCCCGCAAGCGAGCGCCCGTGAGCATGAGCAATCTGACGGCCGCGGTGGCATAAGGTGACATTTTCACAAGCTGCCCCACAGGTGCATGCTTGGCGTCCCCTGCATCTACCGGCAGGCCCACGGTCTCGGCCTCTATCATGGCGTTGCCGATCGCCAGCAGCTCGGCGGTAGTGAGGAAGCGTTCGCGACCCTCTTCCTCGTTTAACTTGACTCCGGACGCCGGGTTCATGCCTTCCGGCACGTGACCGTGGCGTGAGCCCCAGCCGTAGGCCGCAGACACCAGCTTGATTGCCCGATTGGCGGATACGCGGGCCTCGCGCGACATCAGGGCGTGCGCGCGTTGTACATCAACCCGTGTCAGCACCACTGCCTTGGTTGAGCCCATCCGAGGCTTAACGTGCTTCTTGTGCAGCATGCGGTAAAGGCCGGCGGTGGACGCTTTTTTGTGCTCGGCGACGTATTCCTCGATGTATTTTGAGACCAGTTCCTCAACCGTCAGGCTGGCCCGCTCGTCGCTTCGGTTTTGAGCAAGGTCCTTTCCCAGTGCAGCGTTAGCAATCGCCTTACGGGCCGCCTCGCGGGCCTCATTGGCCTTCAGGGTGCCGACCCGGCCCAGCTTCAATCGCTTCTTGCTGCCGCCGGCTACGGGGCGGAATTCGGCGAAATATGTGCCCGTGCCCGTGGTGGTGCGATAGAGCCCGAAGCCAGCCAGTTCATCGTCGAAGTAAAAGGTTGTTTTATTCGGGACCGCAGACTTCATCAGCGCGGCTACGCTATCGGTCGAAATCCTGATCTTGGCCATGCCCCACCAAATTTATAGCCAGTATGTAGCCAGCAGTCTGGCTATTGCTCCGAAAAAGGCAAGTGGTCATTGGTTTGATTGTGTTGGATTTGTAGGGGTTTTCTACGTTTCATCCAACGTCAGGAATGGCTATAAAACAGGTCGTTTATAACTGGGAGACTAGGGGTCGGAGGTTCAAATCCTCTCGCTCCGACCATTTTTTCCAACTCATCCGTGGATTGACCGTCGGCGTGGAGTCTGCTCCCGCTGCGTGACGCATGCGCGACGACCGGTAGCGGGCGGCTGCTTCTGGGGGCGGAAAATTAAAATGTCGAAAACAACCCCATGCACAGTAGCGAACCCATTGGCGAATTATGTTTTTCCGAAGTGGTTTGACGCGTCGGGCAAAACAGGGGCATGATGTCACCATGCCAGCCTGTTGGACGGGGGAATATTCACGGCAGCTGCTTCAATGCATTGCGTCGCAGGGACTTGGGAGGCGCGACGTCCGGAGCGGAGTTGTCTTCTCCCCGCGCTATGATGTGTAACCTGTCATGGCGGCAAGCAAGTAGCGTGCGCGCCGCGCGAGTTTCACGGTAGTCAACCTCCCGGTTGCGAAGGCGCTCGGCCTGGTGCTTCCAACTTCCGTTCTGAGCCGCGCAGACGAGGTGATTGAATGACATCTTGCTGATGAAGTTCACCAGGCCTCATGTCTTGCGTCGGGGGTTGCTAGGATGGGTAGGTAGCCCGCTGCCCTTGGCGAGGTCGCGGTCCAGTTTAAACGGTTTGGTAAGAATGGAGTCTTGATATTGGGACGGGCTTGGGGACTCACGGGGTCCCTTAGATGGAGCGTTCAGCGCGATCCAAACGAAAAGTAAGTCGAAAGCGCTGGGTTGTTTGTTACGGTAATTTTTCTATTGAATGTCGAGACGAAGATGGCGCGAAGAATTTGGCAGCCAAGCTCCGTAAGCGCCGATACCGTGTCACAGCCCGGACAGCCGATGGCGTCTCGCCTTCGTGGCGAGTAGAGCCAGACGAAATCGACGAGTGGATATCTTCACCCACGCGCCCTAGTCGCTCGCCGCGGGTTCGGCCTACGAAGAATCGATGATTTGCGAAACACTCGAGTTGGATCGCGGCTTCAGCACGTTGGTTTCGCCCGCGTCTAGTTCAACCTCGGACACACTCTAGCCCCGATTTGGCTGCTGGAATGCTGGCTCTCGCGACTCATCTGGAGTTGCAGCCAACTTGGGTCGAGATTGGTTCCGCAGGAGGAACGAGCGCTCCTGCAGCTATCCAGCGATCGGTCTTGCGTGTGATCCATCGCAAGGCCTGTGAAGGCCCCGGTCTTCCCCATTGGCTGGGGCCTTCCTTTTGCGCCAGATCACAAAAATATTGGCATCGCGGCGTCTGAGGAACGACTCTCCAAGGGAGAGATTGAAAAATCGGTCTGTGGCGAATCTGGACCTCCTCAAGGTCTCGCCATCCACCCGGAACGGCCCCACCGTCCGACGCGCGTTTGGCGATGGGCCGGTTTTCGTAGGTATTCACTCAACTCCCGCCGGCTCACAAAGTCGGCGGGGTTTTTGAGCTAGCCGTCTTGGCATCGGACTCCGAAGTTGTCGCAGGTGCGAGCGAAGGCATCTGCAGCATTTGCGTCTTCAAAGCAAAAAAGTGTGCCGACGTCGGCACGATCGATCCACCAGTCGACCTTGTTCGCCCTCGCAATGCGGGAAGCCTCTCCGCGCAGTAGGTCGAGCTGTCTTCCGGCGGCATGGACTATCAGGCAATTTTTCTTGGGCATATGTTTTGTCCTCAATAGGAAAGCTGAATTGATCGCCATCAAAAATGGAAAACTCATGGCCATGGGCTCGGCTCAATGCCGCCCGCAGATAAATCAACTGCTTAGCGGGATGCCCGCTCTCCCGCGTAGAGCGGGCATGAGGCGACGTTTTCGCAAACTACCTCAAATATCCCACCACCATCCGCGTTGTCTCGTCCACCAGCGTCCGCACCATCTTCTCCGAGAGCATCTCGGCCTGGTTCAGCACCGTGTTGTGCGCGACCGCCTCGATCGCACTGACGCAGATGAAGGTCGCCAGTCCCGGGTCGATCTTGCGCATCTCCTTGCGGCGGCTTTCGAGATAGGCGCGCACGAGGGTGTGGACCTCGCGGTTGAAGGCTTCGACGTCCTTGAGCTGGCCGGTGCGCGGGATCTGCTCGGCAAGCACCCGATGTAGTTTGGGATCGATACGGTGGGCTTCGATCGCGACGGTGACGAGGCGGCGCACGGCTTTGTCGATCGGCAGGTCGGCGACCTCGGTGAGGGCGGCACGGACGATGCCCATGATCTCCTCGTTGTGACGGTCGATCACGGCGGCGACGAGCGCCTCCTTGCTGGGAAAATACTGATAGAGCGAGCCGACGCTGACGCCGGCGATTTCGGCGATCCGGTTGGTGCTGGCTTTCTCAAAGCCTTCGCGGACCAGAATGCGAGCGGTTGCCTCGACCAGCGCGTCGACGGTGGCGCGCGATCGCGCTTGCAAGGCATTTTTCCGGGGTTTTGTTGGCGGTTTGCGCGCCATGGGCCTGCGATCCGAATGCGAGTAGGAAAAGCGAGCGAATGCTCGCATTATATCCGCATGTGGCGGCGGTCGACACAAGCCTTTTCGTCGCCCATACAGAGAGCCCGGTCTGGAGGAGACCTGACATGAGCGTTGCAAAGATCGCATCGGCCTTCCAGTTCTGTCCGGGCGGCCGGCTGTTGAGGATGCGGCCATCCGGCGATCCCGCGCCGAGCCTGCAGAGTCGTTGCTTCAACGCGCTGTTGCGGCAGCTTCCGTTCAAGAAGCACCTTGCCTCGGCCGAGGCCGTGCAGGCGCATGTGCAGAAACTCGCATTGCAGCCGGCCTCCTACGAGCCGACGGGTTTGGGCCGCGGCGTCGAGGTGACGTTGACCAAGATGGGCGGATGGCCGGTCTATTACACGGCGCCATCATCGGGCCATGAGGGCTGCAACCACGTCATGTTCCTGCACGGCGGTGGCTTCATCAACGAGATCGTGCCGGCGCATTGGCGCTTCGTCGGCCAGATGACGCGCAAGGCGCGCGTCGTCTGCGTCGTGCCGATCTATCCGCTTGCGCCGCATGCCACCGCCAAGGATCTCGTGCCGGCGACGGCCGAACTGTTGCGGATGCTGCTGGAGGATGTCGGGCCCGCAAAGGTCACGGTGGTCGGCAATTCCGCCGGCGCGGGACTGGCGCTCGCTGCCTGCCAGTGGCTGCGCGACCGCCGGCATCGGCAGCCGGGCCGGCTGATGCTGATCTCGCCGGCGGCCGATGCATCGGTCAGCCGTCCGGAGCAGGTCGAGATCGCAGGCCGCGATCCGATCCAGGACATTCCGGGGATCATTGAGGCGGGGCGGCTCTATGCCGGCGAGCTCGATGTCGGCCATCCCTTCGTCAGCCCGCTCAACGGCGCCTTCCGTTCGCTCGCGCCGATGACAATCTTCTCGGGCACGCGCGATCTGCTCTATCCCGATAGCGTCGATCTCGCGGAGCGCGCGAGGGCGGCGGGCGTGCCGGTCGAGCTGCATCTGCTCCGTGACCAGCCGCACAATTTCGCGCTGATGCCGACGCCGGAAGGGCGACAGGCGCGTGCGATCATTCTGCGTGCAGTGGCTTAAAGGGAAGGCGTGATCGTCGTCACAGGGGCGCGCCGCCGCAATGGGGTCTGGCGCTAGCGGTGCCCGCGCGGAGAGACCAGGCTACCTCCGGGGCGTTTCCTCATCCGTAGTCTTGCGGGGCCTTAGGCGTGGCCCTTGATCTCGTAGTGACCCGGCACGCATTTGTAGCGCTCGAGGCGCCAATTGGCGTGATAGATCGGATGCTCGCCCATCCATTTGGCAAGCGGGGCCTGTGCGCCGATCGCGCACTGCATCATCGACATCTCGGGCGTCATGTTGCTGTCGGTCACGATTTCCTCGATGCAACTGCCTGAGCTGGCTGCGCTCAGCCGGCAGAGCACGGCAACCACGGTCACGAACATTCCTGTCACCTCATCGGTAGTTTCAGACCACGAAGAGGATGCAAGCGGAGTGCCAGAGCCTGTGACACAAACAACACGCTGATCTGGCCGACTCGACCCAGCGTCCAACCTCATTTGATGATTCGGATTGTAAAAAAATTGCCCCTAAACCGAAGCCGGGCAAATACGGGGAATCCCCAAGGAAAAAGGGCGAGGAAGGATCGCAGGAATGAGCGATTGTGGGGGCAGCGCCGCGCGAACCGCCCCTTCACAAGGCCCGCGCAGCCGATAGGCTCGGAAGCGGGCGGATACTCGTCAAGAGAGCGGGACCGCCACAGGACCAAAGGAAACGCGAGGGCAGACCATGAAGGCACGACCGACCGGCGTGATCCCGCCGATGACGACGCCGTTCCGGAAGGACGGCGAGATCGATCTTGGGCTCGTGGCGCCCCAGGTCGACTGGATGATCGGCGCCGGCGCGCATGGCGTCGCGGCCGGCGGCTCGACCGGCGAGGGACACACGCTCGATCACGAGGAGTATCGCGACCTGATGGCCGCGACGGTCGAGGCGGTGAAGGGACGCATTCCCGTGATCGCCGGCATCATCGTGGACTCCACGCGCGATGCGATCCGCCGCGGCAAGCTCGTGCGCGACATGAATGTCGCAGCACTCCAGGTCACGCCGGTGCATTATCTGTTCAAGCCCGACGACGAGGCGATGGTCGCGCACTTCCGCGCCATGGCAGACGAGACCGGCATGCCCATCATCATCTACAACGTGGTGCCGTGGTCCTATCTGTCGCCGGCGCTGCTGGTGCGGATCATGACCGAGGTGCCGCTGGTGGTGGGCGTCAAGCAGAGCGCGGGCGATCTCAAGCTGTTCGCGGATCTCATGATGATGGCGCCGGACAAGCTGATCTACAGCGCGGTCGATGCCCTCATGTATCCGTCCTACACGCTCGGCGCCCATGGCTCGATCGCCGCGATCCTGACCGCGGCGCCGCATGCCTCCGTCGCGCTGTGGGATGCGGTGAAGGCGGGCGACCATCCGCGGGCGCTCGACCTGCACAAGAAGCTGTTGACGCTGTGGAACGCCGTTATCGCCGACAATCTGCCGGCCTGCACGCGTTACGCCCAGACGCTCCAGGGCTTGCCCAGGACCTATCCGCGCGCACCGATGCCGGAGGCCTCGCCGGCGCAGCAGGCCGCCACCCGCAAGGCGCTGGAGGCACTCGGCGCGTTGAACGGGGTGCGTGTCGAAGCGGCCGAATAGTCCGCCGGCCGAAATTATCGATGTCGAATGGCAGCGCCGATCCGCTTTTACCTGCGGATGCGGCGCTGCTACATTTTGCGCGCGCCGCGATGCGCGGCGCTAGCTGTGAAGAAACATACCGACAAGGGGAGGGACCGAAGTCCCATGAAGGATTTTGCAGGAAAGATCGCCGTCATCACCGGCGGCGGCACGGGGATGGGACGCGAGCTCGCACGGCAGCTCGTCGCGGAGGGCTGCAATGTCGCGATGTGCGACGTCTCGGAGGCCGCGATGGCCGAGACCAAGCGGCTCTGCGAGGTCGAGAAGCTGCCGCAGGGCCTGCGGGTCACGACCCATGTCGCCGACGTCTCGATCGAGGATCATCTCAAGCGGTTTCGCGATGAGCTCGCCGAGCAGCAGAAGACCGACCGGATCCATCTCCTGTTCAACAATGCCGGCATCGGTGGCGGCGGCAGCCTGTTCACCAACACGCGCGAGCAGTGGGAGCGTACCTTCAACATCTGCTGGGGCGGCGTCTATCTCGGCGTGCGCACCTTCCTGCCGATGTTGGTGGCGGCGGACGAGGCCCACATCGTCAACACCGCGAGCGTCAACGGCTTCTGGGCCTCGATCGGAATGGGGCAGGCGCACACCGCCTACAGCTCGGCGAAGTTCGCGGTGAAAGGATTTACCGAAGCGCTGATCAACGACCTTCGCCTGCACGCGCCGCATGTCAAATGTTCGGTGGTGATGCCCGGCCATATCGGCACCTCGATCGTCTCCAATTCGCGCAAGGTGCAGAGCGCCGACGGGTCGGAGCGGCTCAATGCCGATGAGGTCGCGCTGACCCGCAAGCGCATGGTCGCGGCCGGCGTGCCGGATGCTGACAAGATGTCGGACGAGGACATCCAGGCTGCGTTCGCCGAACGCGCCCGCAGCTTCCTCGAGGACGCGCCGACGACGGCTGCGCAGGCCGCGAAGATCATCCTCAACGGGGTCAAGGCGGACCGGTGGCGCATTCTTGTGGGCGAAGACGCAAAGCGCCTTGACGAACGCGTGCGCGCAACGCCGGAGCAGGCCTACGACCGCGCCTTCTATGAAAGCTTTACGCAGGAAGTTGGCTGGCGGCTCGGTTGATTCGGTTTGGCTGAGACTGTCAACGAACGTCCGCGTATGTAGGTATGACGACCATCATGGCAAGAGGTGCGGACGTATTATTACACAGATAATTTACATGTTACGCAGGTAACTTTACGTGCCACCTCTTGCCACTTTCCGACGCCTTATGACGATTTGGAATGTCACGCATGCGACATGCTCCGTCGTTCAAGCAATGTTCAAGCGATGGTGATGTGAAACGGGTCTCATTCGGCGCACGGCAGCTTGGTTGGTGAACCAAAATAGTTTAGTCGATCAGGGGTAACGCCATCATAAAGCGTAGCTCCGATGATACCCGCATGCCTCTCCGACGACTGGATCCTCTGCCCGGAGAGAGAGGATATTTCCGCTGAATTCACGCGGCTCCTCACCGCGGCGCAGGAGGGTGGCGCCACCATCGCAGAATGCCTGATGATCGCGCGGCAGCTCAAGCAGGGCGGTGAGCAGTCCTGGCACCGCGAATGGAAGCGGCTGGCGCAAGCCAACCGGCAGCGTGCCGAGGCGGCGTTCGCGGAAGGCCACATGGCGACCGCGCAGCGCAACTGGCTGCGGGCGATGAACTACTACGGCGCGGCCGCGATGCCGCTGGACCAGGCCGACGAGCGCCGCTGGGTCGCGGTGCTCGCCATGCAGGAATGCGCGCGCCGCTTCCTCACCGCGCGCGGTCCGGCTGGCGAGGTCGTCACGATTCCCTGGGCCGATGACGGACACGTTTTGCAAGGCTATTTCCTGCCTGCGTCCCCGGCCGGCAAGCGGGCTCCGACCGTGATCTGCATCGGCGAGCCCGGACACCGCAAGGAAGAATTCCTGTTCAAGCTCGCGCCGCATGCGCGCGAACGCGGACTGTCGATGCTCGCGCTGGACCTGCTCGGCGACCAGCGTGACGACTATACCGACACGCTCCTGCAGCGCCGCGACCTCGAGAGCTCGATTGCCAGCGTCATGGATTATCTGGAGACACGCGGCGACGTCGATTTCGATCGCGTCGCCATCGTGGCCGACGGGTGGGGCTCTTCCTTCGTCGCGCGCGCGGTGTTGCAGGAGCCGAGGCTCGCCGCGGCCGTCTGCGACGGCGGTCTGTGGGACCTGCACGAACGATCCTTCTTCGCCAGCCGCTTTGCGATGAGCGACCTCAGCATCGTCCCGGTGCCGTCGGCGCCGTTGATGGCCTCGAGCGTCGACTGTCCGGTGCTGATCACGCTCGGCGAGGACGGCTGGCTCAAGGCCGACCGGGCGCGCCAGATCGTGCAGAAGTCGCGACTCGGCAGCTCCGACATCGTGCTGAAGGTGTTCACCGCGCAGGAGACCGGCGCGGCGCAGGCCCATGCGGACAATCCCAGCCTTGCCAACGAATACATCTTCGACTGGCTGGAATCGCAACTGGGCGCCACGGGGCGGCGGATCTGAACGCCGCCTGCTGTCTTAAAGCGCGATGAGATTGGGATGAATCGTCATCGCGATTTAGGTTGTTGCTTGGGCATGATCCTTTCGGAAAACCGCTTCGCACTTTTCCGGATCATGTTTTAGTAGTCGAGGGATATCCTGACGCAGGCCTTTTCGAGCCGGGTCTTCAGCGTCGCCAGCTTGCCGGTGAATTCGGTCAGTTCGTTCTCGTCGAATTCCTGGAAGACGAATTCGCGGATCGTTTTGTACTGCTCGTTGAGGCTTGCGATGTGCTTCTGCGTCTTCTCGACCAGCGACAGCCGCACCACGCGGGCGTCGGTCGGCGAGGGCCGCCGCCGCAGCAGGCCCTTCTTCTCCAGCAGCTTGGACTGGGTGGTGACGAAGGACGGATCGACGTGGAGCAGCTTGGAGACCACGTTGACGGGCACGCCGTCGTCCTTGTCGAGGTCGGAGATCGCCATCAGGATCAGCCATTGCGGACCGCTGATGCCCAGCGTTCTCGCCCAGAACTGACGCAACTCCTCCAGATACATGTTGATCGACGAAATTTCCCAGGTGAAACGCCTGATGATATCGAGATTGCCGATGGAGCGGAGGCGCGCCCCTTCCTTCCTGGTCGCTGACACAGCGTCACTCCCGTGATCTGATTCTTTTCCGGCCGGTGTCTTGCACGGCCATAGTCCACGCAAGTCTGCCCTGACGCAAGTGCAGAGCAGGGTAATTTTGTCACTAAAACTACAAAGATGATCAGCTCAGCATATTCCCTCACTCGCGGTGTTGCGCGCGGGGCACAGGTTTAGTGAAACAACAAAGCTGACTAAATAAACTATTTTGATTAGCGGAACGGCGCAGGCATATTGGCCCGTGACGGTGGGGGGTACTCAATCGTCCCGTTGCAGGTGGTTCGCTCACGTCCCTCGCGTCGATGCGGGTGTGTCCAAAAGCGCGAAGCGGCCGAGCGGATTTGAAAAGACGGGGATCTGGGGGGCCTCACGGTCCGGTCTCCGTAAAATGAGCAACTTGGAGGTTTTATATGAAAGTGGTGAAGAGCCTTTTGCTCGGCACTGCGGCGGGTCTGATCGCCGTCGGCGGAGCACAAGCGGCCGATCTTCCGGTCAAGGCCAAGGCGGTCGAGTACGTCAAGATCTGCTCGCTCTACGGCGCGGGCTTCTACTACATCCCGGGCACCGACACCTGCATCAAGCTCGGCGGCTATCTGCGTGCTGAAGTCGCGCTCAATGCCGGCGGCAACTACAGCGCCGCCTACAACGGTGTTTCCGGCGCGAACAACCGCCTGTCGAACTACTATTTGGCGCGCGCTCGCGAGGACCTCAACATCGATACCCGTACCGCGACTGAGTACGGGGTGGTTCGCACTTACTTTGACGCGGTGTTCACCTGGACGACCGATAACTATACGGGAAGCGGCTCGGCAACAGGCGCGACCGTTTACTCGCAACTCGGAAGCACGGGCGTGTCTGCGCCGAACAACGCAAGCTCGGGCACGATCTCGGGTGGTACGCTCGGCGTCTACTATGCGTTCATCCAGTTCGCCGGCTTCACCATGGGTAAGTCCGTGTCGCAGTTCGACGCGCCCTGGACCAACTATCCCGGCAACAACTTCGACCAGCTCGTCGGTGGCAGCGGCTCCGTGAACGGCGTCGCCCAGTTCACCTACACGGCCGATTTCGGCCAGGGCGTGACCGCGACCGTTTCGGCGCAGGACCAGACCCAGTTCTTCACGACCAACATCTGGAACACCGCCGGCATGTCCACCAGCGGCGTCCTCGGCGGTGCTTACGGCTCGAACGATATCGGCGGCACTAGGTCGCCCGACATCGTCGGCATGGTTCGTGTCGACCAGGCCTGGGGCCTGTTCCAGGCGTCGGTGGCTGCGCACGACAACCACGTCGCCTACTACGGCGCGTCCGAAGTCACCGGTCATCCGGAAGACAAGTGGGGCTGGGCCGTTCAGCTAGCTCTGCAGATCAAGAACATCCCGACCGGTGCTGGCGACGTGATCAACATCTCGGGCGTCTATACCGACGGCGCGAGCCGCTACAACTTCCAGTCGCTGGCGGCGACCAGCTACTCGATGTTCGGCGGTTCGGGCAGCGCGTATCAGAGCATCGGCTTTGCCGGCGTGTCTGACGCGGTGTTCGGTCCCAACGGCCAGCTCGAGCTGACCAAGACCTACGGTTTCCGTGGTGCCTACACCCACAACTGGAACCCGTACTGGAATACGGCGCTCTACGGCGCGTGGGCTGCGGTCAACTACAGCGGCACGGCGAAGGGCCTGATCTGCGGCAGCGCTGCGTTCGCCTCGCTGACCGGCACCTGCAACCCGGACTTCAACATCGGCCAGATCGGCGTCATCACCCGCTGGACGCCGGTCAAGAACCTGACCTTCTCGGCTGACTTCGTCTACAGCCACCTCGACCAGAAGTACTCGGGCGTGATCACCACCCCGGCGCTGGCGTCGGTTGCCAAGCCTGCGGCAACCTACGAGCTGAAGGACCAGGACACCTACAGCCTGCTGCTGCGCGCCCAGCGCAACTGGTAAGCTGAAGACCGTTCCGATCTGATAGAGCCCCGGCGGGAAACCGCCGGGGCTTTTTCATGAAAATGGCCTTCGGAAAATCCGGCAACACGTTGCAAACGACGAAGACGAGCTATGCGAATCGATCGCCCTCAAACTTATTTACTTACCTGAGTAGATCAGCTATCTTGTTTTCAGCCGATTACGAAAGTCACGGCTCTTAGCTTCATGCTAAGCCTCCAGAAACCTCCGGTGATGCCCCGCCGGAGGTTTTTCGTTTTGCGGATTTCCTTCAGCCGCGCATCACACGGGCGCGCGAGTTCGGCCGGTAGGCGAGGCGGCTGTGGCCGACGCAGTAGGACTGGCCGTCGGGCGCGGTATTGCCGCAGAAACAGAAGTCGTCCGCACCCGGCGTCGAGATCGGCCAGCGGCAGCGGTTGTCTGAGAGCTCCAGCAGCGAGCAGCGGTTGGCATCGTCGATTGGACCCGCAACCACAGGTGTGTCGGTGTCGCCGTAGATCGTGGCGAGCATCTCATATTGCAGCCGCGGTACGGCTCTCGTCCCGCGCCGCGGCGCGAGGCTCCGCACGAGCTTGCGCTCGTCGCTCGTCCTGCCGCGCGTGAGATTGAGCCGGGACAGCTTGCCGATCACCGCGTTGCGGCTGACGCCGATGTCGGCAGCGATCTCGCTGCAGGTGAGGCCGGCCTCGAAGTGCTGCTTCAGAAGTTCAATTCGTTCGTTGGTCCAGGTCGGTGAAGAAGCAGTCGGTGAAGAAGTTGGTGAGAGAACAGGCATTGTAACGGTCCCAGGTTGCAGATGTCGGCCATCCGCCTCTCGAGATCCGTCCGCCTCACGTCCGGCGCGCCCTCACGTTCTGCCGTTGTCGCGAATCGACAGAAGCCCGTCCTTGATGGCGAGACGGATGCCTTCCTCGATCAGTGTGCGTGCGACGCCGGGAACGCTGGTGCCGTGGGTGCCCTGTCTCACCAGTTTTTCCAGATAGGTGATGGTCGAGAGCGCCAAGGTTACGGGAATGCGGTCAGTCTCGGCTTTTTCGGTGGCCATGGCCCGAACGCTAACCTCATACTAGGATACTTAAAAGTAACGATTAAGACTCTATTTAGGTTCAGGGGTGGAAGTCAAATCCGGGCAAGACCGGTGTTTCAGCTCATTGGAATCGCTCGGGAAATCAGGCGCAGCTCCGCGCGCCGCGCGGGATGCCGAGCGGCGGCGGAGTGGGGACGGGGCCGGGCAGGCGGGTGGAGCTAGCCGTGCACGATCGCCTTTTCGATCATGCAATGGATGCCTTTGCAGCCGTTGACGGTCTGCGTCACCCGCAGGTCGGCGGCCAGGCTGCACAGCGTGTAGGCGTCCTCGCGCGACAGGTTTCGCGTCTCGCCGAGCAGCACGATCATGTCGCGCAGCGCGCGCACCACGCACTGGTCGAGGTCGGGGTCCATGGCCATGGTCATGTAATGCGTCGCCGTTTCGGCGCGGGGATAGTCGAACCTGAGGTCCTTGCGCAGCGTCAGGCGGAAGCGGCCCTGAAGCGCGGTCTCGATCGCGGTGACGCAGACCTCGCCGTCGCCCTGCACACCATGGCCGTCGCCGCAGGAGAACATCGCGCCCGGGACGAACACCGGCAGATAGAGTGTCGCACCGGCCCCGAGCTCCTTGTTGTCGAGATTGCCGCCCATTGCGCGCGGCACGAGCGAGGAGATGCGGCCCCAGGCCGATGGTGGCGAGACGCCCATCACGCCGAAGAACGGCTTGAGCGGCAGATCGAGGCCCCAGGGCATGCGGCCGACCATCCGCGACCGGTCGAGCGGGATGTTCAGGATGCGCGTTTCGTGGAAATCGTCGGGCAGGGTGCCGGACAGCGGCTTGATCATGTTCCAGCCCCAATCCTGCCGGAGCTGGACGTCGAGGATCTCGACCGCGAGCACGTCGCCGGGCTCGGCACCCTCGACTGCGATCGGGCCGGTGAGGATGTGGCCGGGCAGCATGCGCTCGTTTTTGGCGTGAACCTCGAACATCTCCGGCGGAATGTGAAATTTGGTGCGGTCGGGCAGCATGTCGGGCCCGCCGCTGATGGTGTCGACCGTCACCTCATCGCCGCTTTTGACGGTGAGGACGGGTTTGAGCGCGGCTTCGAAGAACCCCCAATGGCAGGTCTCGGGGCTCGAATGCAGGTGGTGATGGGTCATTGGCCGCGTCCAATCGGTTTCATCAGAACTCGTCATGAGAACCTGTTATGCCCGGGCTTGACCCGGCGATCGATCCTCTTTCAAGAAGATTTCTGAAGATGGACGGGCCGGTCAAGCCCGGCACGATCATTCCAGCGAGGCTCCCCTGTATTTCGTTCTTTCCAAGACCCTCGGCACCGCTCTGCTGCCGATCAATCTCCTGATCGAGCTCGGAATCCTGTCGCTGCTGCTGATGGCGACGCGGTTTGCTGCGGTCGGCCGCAAGCTCGCCGTGACCACGCTGGTGCTGCTGGCGCTGGTCGCGTTCTCGCCGATCGGCAATCTTCTGCTCTATCCGCTTGAGTCGCGTTTCCCGGCGTGGGACCCGTCGCGGGGCGCCCCCGACGGCATCATCGTGCTCGGCGGCTCGATCGACACCGATCTGTCGGCGGCGCATCGCACGCCCGTGGTTGCGCACGCGGCCGATCGCATGCTGGCACCGGCCGACCTCGCGCGGCGCTATCCGAACGCGCGTATCGTCTTCACCGGCGGCTCGGCGAATCTGGTCGCGACGGAGGCGAGGGAGGCCGACTACACCGCGCCCATACTGGAAAGCCTGGGCATACCGAAGGAGCGCCTGATCCTCGAGCGCGACTCCCGCAACACCTGGGAGAACGCGATCTTCACAAAGCAGCTGGTGACGCCGAAGCCGGGCGAACGCTGGCTTCTGGTCACGTCGGCTTTCCACATGCCGCGCGCAATGGGCATTTTCCGCAAGGCCGGGTTCGATGTCGAAGCCTATCCGGTGGATTGGCGGATGGGTGGGCGCGACGGGCTCTTCGCCTTCACCCGCAATGGGGCAGATGGTCTCGGCAAGACCGACGTCGCCGTGCGCGAATGGATCGGCCTTTTGGCGTATCGCATCATGGGGCGGACCGGCGAGTTGCTTCCGGGACCGGGCAAGGACTAAAACGGGAGTCGCAAAACAAGAACAGAGTACCGGCGCGCGATCGCCGGTCGGGAGGACGCCATGCAACAGCAGAGCGCAGACAGGATCGATCTTGCCGGCCTCGTCGCCGACCTCAACAGCCTGCTGCGGCTGAAGACGACGGTGATCGGCATGAAGCTGTTCGCGAGCGCCGCCGACATGGAGGCGATCCCGAAAATCCGGCGGCCGAACGCGGTCCACACCACCGACCAGATCGTCAGCATGGCTGCACGTCTGGGCTGGACGGTCGGCATCACCGCCGACGATCTTGTCGGCGCGCAGTGTCGCGCCGTGATCGGGCTTGCGCCGCAGGACGAAAAATGGCTCGCCGGCGAAAACTATGTCGGAGTCTGGCACGGCACCGCCGAGGACGCGCGCAAGCGCCAGGAGGCGCTGGACGTGGTTCCGTTCGGGCAGTATCAGGCGCTTGCGGTTAGTCCGCTCGCCAGCGGGCGGCTCGATCCGCCCGACATCTGCCTGGTCTATGCAACGCCGGGGCAGATGATCATCCTGATCAACGGGCTGCAATATACCGGCTACAAGAAGTTCGAATGGGGGGTGGTCGGTGAGACCGCCTGCGCGGATTCCTGGGGGCGGGCGCTGAAAACCGGCGAGCCCAGCCTGTCCTTGCCATGCTATGCCGAACGGCGCTATGGCGGCGTGCCGGACGAGGAGATGCTGATGGCCTTGAAGCCCTCGCATCTTGCCAAGGCGATCGAGGGCATGAAGGCGCTGGCCAAGAACGGCCTGCGCTATCCGATTCCGCCCTATGGGATTCAAAGCGACGTCCGCGCCGGCATGGGCGTGAGTTACGCGAAGAAATAAAGGTCGACCATGAGCTCAGCGAAATTCGACATCGTCGTCTACGGTGCGACCGGTTTCACCGGCCAGCTCGTCGCCGAATATCTGACTCAGCATTACAAGGGTGACCACGCGCTCAAATGGGCGATGGCAGGCCGTAGCCTCGGCAAGCTCAAGTCGGTACGCGATGCGATCGGCGCGCCCGGGAATACGCCGCTGATTGTCGCGGATGCGTCGGACGCGGCCTCGCTGAAGGCGATGGCGGAGCAGACGATGTCGGTGATCACCACCGTCGGCCCGTATCAGCTCTATGGCGAGGAGCTGTTAGCTGCCTGCGTTGCTACCGGCACCGATTATTTCGATCTCTGCGGCGAGCCGATCTGGATGCGGCAGATGATCGACAAGTACGAGGCGGCCGCCAAAGAGAGCGGCGCGCGTATCGTGTTTTCCTGCGGCTTCGACTCCGTGCCGTTCGAGCTCGGCGCGTTTGTCGTGCAGGAAGAGGCCAAGCGCGTGTTCGGCGCTCCGGCCTCGCGTGTGAAAGGCCGCGTGCGCGACATGCGCGGCACGCTCTCGGGCGGCACCGCAGCGAGCGCCAAGGCGACCTTCGATGCGGTCGCAAAGGACATCAGCCTGATCGCGATCCTGAACGATCCGTTCGCGTTGACTCCGGGCTTCACCGGCCCGAAGCAACCGAAGGGCAACAGGTCGCTGCTCGAGGAGGACCTGCAATCCTGGGCCGCGCCGTTCATGATGGCACTGATCAACACGCGCAACGTCCATCGCTCCAACATGCTGATGGGCTTTCCCTACGGCCAGGACTTCGTCTACGACGAGATGGTTCTGACGGGTCCCGGCGAGAAGGGCGAAGCCAACGCGCAGCGCGTGGTGGCAGCCAACGCCGAGAAGACCGGTCCGAACGCGCCGAAGCCGGGCGAGGGGCCCTCGAAGGAAGAGCGGGAGAACGGCCGCTTCGACCTGCTCTATGTCGCGATCGCGCCCGACGGCCGCATGGTTCGCGCCGGCGTCACCGGCGACCGCGATCCCGGCTACGGCTCGACCTCGAAGATGATCTCCGAATGCGCGATGTGCCTGTTGCGCGATGTGACAGATGTCCCGGCCGGATTCTGGACGCCGGGCGCGGCGATGCAGCACAAGCTGATCAAGCGGCTGCGGGATAATGCTGGGCTGACGTTCGGAGTGGAAGCATAAGGTCCACGGCTCCCAAGGAAGCGTGATCCGTGTCCGCGAAGTTCGACATCGTCGTCTACGGCGCAACGGGATACACCGGCCAGCTCGTCGCCGAATATCTCGCTGCAAGCTACGCCGGTGACGGCGCGCCGACATGGGCGATGGCCGGGCGCAGCAGGGACAAGCTCGCCTCCGTTCGCGATGCGATCGGCGCACCCGCTGACACGCCGCTGATCGTGGCGGACGCAGCCGATCCTGCGTCGTTGCGCGCGATGGTCGATCAGGCGAAGCTGGTGGTCACAACGGTCGGTCCCTACCAGCTCTACGGCTCCGATCTGCTTGCCGCCTGCGTCGCGTCGGGCACCGACTATATGGATCTCTGCGGCGAGCCGATCTGGCTGAAGCAGATGATCGACAAGCATGAGACGGCAGCCAGGGCGAGCGGTGCGCGCATCATGTTCTCCTGCGGCTTCGATTCCATCCCGTTCGAGCTCGGTGCGTTCTTCGTGCAGGAGGAAGCCCGTCGCGTGTTCGGAGCGCCGGTGCCGCGCGTCAAGGGGCGCGTCCGCGACCTCAGCTGGAAGTTCTCCGGCGGCACCTCGGCGAGCGCGAGGGTCACCTTCGAAGCTGTCGCGCAGGATCTCAGCCTGGTGTCGATCCTCAAGGACCCCTTCGCATTCACGCCCGGCTTCGAGGGGCCGAAACAGCCGCGCGGCAACAAGCCCGTTTTCGAGGAAGACCTGCAATCCTGGTCCGCCCCGTTTGCTATGGCGACGCTGAACACGCGCAACGTCCATCGCTCCAACATGCTGATGGGATTCCCGTATGGCCGGGATTTCGTCTACGACGAGATGGTGCTGACGGGGACGGGGGACGAAGGGCAGGCCAACGCGAAGCTCGTCATGGCCGCCAATAGCGAAAAGACCGGCCCCAAAGCGCTCAAGCCCGGCGAGGGGCCGTCGAAGGAAGAGCGCGACAGCGGTCATTACGACGTGCTCTATGTCGCGATCGCGCCCGACGGCCGTCAGGTTCGCGCGGCGGTGAAGGGCGATCTCGATCCCGGCTATGCCTCAACGGCGAAGATGGTTTCCGAATGCGCGATCTGCCTGTTGCGCGACACGCCTGATGTCCCGGCCGGTCTCTGGACGCCGGGCGCAGCGATGCAGCACAAGCTGATCAAGCGGCTGGTCGATCATGCCGGGCTGAGGTTTGAGGTGGAGGGCTAGGCGCTTTTGCGTGCCTAAATGACGGTGTCGTCGCCCGGCTTGACCGGGCGACCCAGTATTCCAGAGACAGTATTGTTGAATCGAGAAGCCGCGGCGTACTGGATCGCCCGCCTTCGCGGGCGATGACGGTGAGATTGCCGTTACGCCGCCCGCGCGTCATACGCGTACATGAACTCCATGCTCTTCGAGCCCAGCGGCAACAGCCATTTCATCATCTGATTGCGGAGCCATGCGCCGGTGGCGCTGAACTCGCGCTTGCTGTTGCCGTTGCGGCGCGCCATCGCGACGATCTTCTCGGTGCGCGGCCGCCGCTCGGCCTCGAAGGCCTGGAAGGTGGCGCCGAGTTCCTGGCCCTCCTGCATCAGCCGCGCGAGCCGCATCGCATCCTCGAGCGCGAGCGAAGCGCCCTGGCCCGCGTGGGGGCTGGTCGCATGCGCGGCATCGCCGATCAGCAGCGAGCGCTTGCGCGACCAGGTCGGCAAGGTCGCGACGTCGAGCGTGTCGGTGACCACGATGTTCTCGGCCGCGTCGATGATATCGGGGATCGGATCGTGCCAGCCGTGATGGAAGCCGCGCAGATGCTGCTTCAGCGTCGCGTGGTCGAGCGCGCGGAACATCGCCGCGTCCATGCCGTGCGCGGGCTGCGTGCTCCACCACATCACACCGTCGTTCGGATCCGGGCTGCAATAGCCGTAACCGAAGAAGCCGCTCTTGCCGAACGTGGTCTCGACGTGCCGGCCGATCGGCCTGCCATCGAGGACGGCGTGCGGCACGAAGCCGCCGAACCCGATCAGCCCGGTGTCGAACGGTTGCGGACCGTCCGGCACGACCTGGCGGCGCACGACCGAGTGCACGCCGTCGGCGCCGATCAGGAAGTCGCCTTCGGCCGTGGTGCCGTCGGAGAAGTAAGCGATGATCGGCTGGTCGCCGCGGTCCTCGATCTTGATCAGGCGCTTCTCGAAATAGAGCGAGACGCAGGCGCACCAGGCCTTGTCGATCAGGATTTCGTTCAGCGTGGCGCGGCAGACGTTGACGGCCGGCTGGCCAAAGCGCCGCGCCATGTCGCGGTTGATCGAACCGAGCCGTTCGCCGCTCTGCGAATAGAAATCGAAGGATTCCGCGATCGAGCCGCGGCTGATCAGCTCGTTCGCGAGCCCGATCTCGTCCAGCACATGCATGCCGTTCGGTGCGATCTGGAGGCCGCCGCCGATACCTTTCGAATAGGGCCAGGCCTCGTAGATCGCGGATTCGATGCCGGCGCGGCGCAGCAGGATCGCGGTGACGGGCCCGGCGATACCGGCGCCGATGATCAGGGCCTTGCGGGGACGGTTGGACATGGCTTGCTCCCGACGTTTCCGTGGTGCTAGGAGAAATTACGGTTGCTAAATCTCTTAGTAGCTAAGATATACATCGACTAAGATATGAGGTCGGCCTTGTCAAGGACGAAGGCGCGCGCGGCGCTGTTGCAGGAGCTCGAGGAGGCGATGCGGCGGTCGTCCGCGCAGGGCGTGCTCTATGGCCAAACGGTTGCGAACGTTGCCGGAATTGCCAATTCCGACCTCGAATGCATGGACATCCTTTATCTCGAGGGCCGCGTCACCGCGGGCCGGCTCGCCGAGGTCACGGGGCTGACGACGGGCGCCATCACCGGCGTGGTGGACCGACTCGAGAAGGCCGGGCTGGTACGCCGCGAACGGGACGAGAAAGACCGCCGCAAGGTCTTCATTTCCGTCGTGCCCGAGACGGCTATGAAGATCGGCCAGCTCTACGTGCCGATGCAGCAGGCGATGGAGAAGGTGTTTGGCGCCTATTCCGACGAAGAGCTGCGCCTGCTGCTGCGCTTCGCGACGGAGGGTTACAAGGGCGTGCTCGCGGCAACCGAGGCACTGAAGGGACTTCTCGACACGCCGCCGGAAAAGCGGCCCGATCTCAAGCTGAAGAAGCTTCGCCGCTAGAGCGTTTTCGAGCGAAGTGGATACCGGTTCGCGTCAAGAAAACGCGTCAAAACAGAAAGTCAGACATTACCGTTCCGATTCCATCGGAACGGTAATGTCCTTGATCTTGTAAGCCTGCGCAGCCGCGATCATGCCCCACATCGCGCCCAGCATCATCCAGAAGTGCCGCCAGTGGTCGGTGTCGATCACGAAGCTCTCGCCGACGGTGCCGACGAAGGCGGAGAAGATCGCGAGATAAGCGCGCTGCCAGGGCACACGAACGAAGATGTGCCTGATACCCATGATCACGGTGGTGAAGACCAGCGCCGGATAGCAGACGCCGGAGAGCCAGCCGCCGGACATGAAGGCGTTGAGGTAGGAGTTGTGGGTGTCCTCGGGGAAGTAGCGGTGGAATTGCAGGGGGCCGATGCCGAATGGCAGGTCGAGCGCCATCTCCGCGCCGAGGATATGCCGGCCGAACCGGCCGAAGCGGCCTTCGTCATAGCTCTGGTCGAAGCTCGCGCGCTGCTTGAACATCTCGGCGGTGGAATCGAATGACAGCAGCACCGCAATCAGCACGAGGCCCAGCACCGCGGCGACGATCGCCATGACGACGATGCGCGAGCGCTGCGCGTTGGTGCGGCTGGTCAGCACCATCAGCGCCAGCATGAAGGCGGAGGTCAGCACCAATCCGCCCCAGGCGGCGCGGGAGAACGCGAGCAGGATCGCCAGCGACATGATGCCGAAGGCGATGACGTTGCGGAACGCCTTGGCAAACTTGTCGGAGACCACGCTCTGGAGCGCGAACAGCGCCGGGAGGATCAGGAAGGCACCGAGCACGTTCGGGTCCTTGAACGTGCCGCGCGCGCGCCCGTAGAGTGTGAGGAGATCGTCTCCGCCGGGAACCAGATGGAAGTAGCCGGCGACCGCAGACAGCGAGGCGACCATCGCGCCGACCACGAGGCCGCGGCGGAGCATGTCGAGCCGGGCCGCGGTGTCTTCCGAGGTGACCATCGCGAAGAACACGACGGTGACCGCCATGTACCAGGAGGTCGCAATCCAGCTCGCCACCTCGGACTGTTCGTACAGCGGGACCGCGCTGATCGTGTAGCCGACATTGAGCAGGACCAGCATCAGGATCAGCGGCATCAGCACGAGCCGCAGGCGCAGACCGGTCGCGAAGAAGGTGACGGCGGCCAGCAGCGTCACGATCTCGTAGGGGCTCGGCTCGATGAAGACGATGGCGCCGGAGGCGCCGGTCAGCCACACCAGCGCGCGCTGGATGGCCAGCACGCCGGGCGCAGCGCGAACCGCTGCATTCATCTCCCCGACTGTTGCCGCATACGCCATCACATGCTCACGCTACTCGTATACGCACACAACTTCCAACGTCATGCCCCGCGAAAGCGGGGCATCCAGTACTCCGAGCCGTTCGTGGCAGTTTCTACTGCCGGCGATTACTGGATCGCCCGGTCAAGCCGGGCGATGACAGTGAGGCTCGGGTACGACAAAACTCAATACGCGTTCTCGTTCTTGGTCAGCAGCGAGACCGGCGTCTTCAGGAGAATGACGAGGTCGAACAGCACCGACCAGTTCTCGATGTAGTAGAGGTCGAATTCGACGCGCTTCTGGATCTTCTCTTCATTGTCGATCTCGCCGCGCCAGCCGTTGATCTGGGCCCAGCCGGTGATGCCGGGCTTGACGCGGTGACGAGCGAAATAGCCGTCGACGGCTTCGTCGAAAAGGCGGCTCTGGAGCTTGCCCTGCACCGCATGCGGACGCGGGCCGACCAGGGACAAATTGCCTGAGAACACCACGTTGAAGAGCTGCGGCAGCTCGTCGAGGCTGGTCTTGCGGATGAAGCGGCCGACGCGGGTGACGCGCGGATCGTTCTTGGTCACCACCTTGGAGGCGGTCGGGTCGGCCTGATGATGGTACATCGAGCGGAATTTGTAGACGTCGATGCGCTCGTTGTTGAAGCCGAAGCGCTTCTGACGGAACAGCGCTGGGCCGGGGCTGTCGAGCTTCACCGCCAGCGCCACCAGTCCCATCACCGGCAGGGCTGCGAGCAGCGCGAGGCCACCGACGATGCGGTCGAACAGCCACTTCATCACCAGGTCCCAGTCGGTGATCGGCGCCTCGAACACGTCGAGCGTCGGCACCTCGCCGAGGTAGGAATAGGAGCGGGGACGGAAACGCAGCTTGTTGGTGTGCGCGGAGAGCCGGATGTCGACAGGCAGCACCCAGAGCTTCTTCAACATCTCCAGGATGCGCGTCTCCGCCGAGATCGGCAGCGCGAACAGCACGAGATCGACCCGGGTGCGGCGGGCGAATTCGACGATGTCGTCGACCTTGCCGAGCTTGCGCGCGCCGGCGCAGGTGTCGAGCGCGCGACTGTCGTTGCGGTCGTCGAACACGCCGAGCACGTGGATGTCGGAATCCTCCTGGGCATTCAGCGCCTCGACCAGTTGCTCGCCGTTGCTGTCGGAGCCGACAACGATGGTGCGGCGGTCGAGCCGGCCCTGGCGTGCCCAGGCGCGCACCAGCGAGCGCAGCACCAGACGTTGGGAGATGAGCGCGGCGAGCCCGAGGAAGTAGAAGGCGGCAAGCCACAGCCGCGACATTTCGCTGCCGAACTTGGCGAAGAAGGATACGCCGATGAACAGCAGGAAGACGAACGACCAGGAGGAGATCATCCGCGTCATCTGCCGGAGCTGACCGCGAAACAGCTGCACCTGATAGATGTCGGCGGCCTGGAAGCAGACCACGGCGGCGACCGCGACGGCGATGATCTGCGCGGGATAAACCCAGCTGAAGGAACCGGCGAGCGGCATGACATAGCCGACATAGAGCGCGATGCCGACGAGGCTCAGCAGGGCGAAATCGGCCAAGCGGACGAAGCCGGTGATCACGATCGGCGAATAGGCGCGGGCGACCTTCTGGTTGACGATTTCGAGCGCGGCGGGCAAGAGCCGGCGACGGCGCTCCACAAACGGTTGATCAGCCGGCTTCGCCGCGGCGCTTGTGGCGGCGTCGAGCATCGAGCGTGCGTTGAGCGGTTCCACGGGCGTCCACGTCCATTCCAAAAAACCCGCGGGTCGCAGCGTTGCGCCCCGGGCGAGCATCCCCTGGCACGTCGATTATCGGACAAATCGGAAGATTCTCTAAAGCGGTCTTAAGGATGGTTAATGATTGGCAAATGCGTCGCGATAACCCGCGAGCACGCCGTCAACCATCGCCTGCTGGGAGAAATGCGCGGAGATGCGCTCGCGCAGGGCGGATGCGCGCTGCGCGGTCGCCTGCGGATCGTCGAGTGCGGCCGCGATCGCTTCGGCCATGGCCTCGGCGTTGCTCGGCGCAAACAGCGCCGGGCTGTCATGCCCAAAAATCTCGGGGATGCCGCCGACGCGGGCCGCGATCATGGGAATGCCGGCAGCTCCAGCCTCGATAACGACGTACGGCATTGAATCGCCGCGCGAGGGCACGACCAGCAGCCGCCCCTTGGAGAAGCCGTAGCGCGCCTTGACGTGACCGATGAAGCGGATGGCGCTGGAGAGACCGAGCTTGTCGACCTGCGCCTTCAGCGCCGCCGTCTCCTCGCCGTCGCCACCGAGCGTGAGCGTGACCTTCTTGCCGCTCTCGTGCAGGCGCGCCACCGCATCGACCAGCAAATCCGCGCCCTTGATGTGCCTGAACTCGCCGACATAGGCGAGATCGGTGGCATCGTCGGCGATGCCAACAGGCTCGAATTCTTCCGGCGTCACGCCATTGAAGACGCAATGCACCACGCCCTTGGGCGTGCCGACGATGCGCTGATAGGTGTCGCGCGCAAACGCGCTCTCGAACAGGAACAGGTCCGTCGCGTCCATCAGCGTGCGTTCGAGCCGCGCGTAAAACTCGCCCTTGAAGGTGTTGAGGGGATAGTGCAGCGAGCCGCCATGCGGGGTGTAGATGCGGATGGTGTCGTTGGATCGTCGCCGCATGCGGACGAAGGCGCCGGCCTTGGCTCCGTGGCCGTGCGTGACGTCGGGCTTGAGCGCGGCGATCAGGCGCCGCATTCGCAGCCACACCAGAAAATCGTCTGGCGACGGTTCGCGGCGGATCGTCAGCCGGTGCACGCCGAGCTTCAGCCGCGGTGCGAGCTCGGCCAGCGCCTTGTCCGCGCGCTCGCCGCCGGTGAGGCTGTCGGCGAGAATCCCGACGTGATGACCGCGATCGACCTGACCGTTGGCGAGGTCGAGGATGTGGCGGAAGATGCCGCCCACGGGAGCGCGCACGGCGTGCAGGATGCGGAGCGGCCGGTCGGGAGAGGGGGGCATGATCAGAACCAGCGCTCGACGGCGAATGCTCGAACAATTCTCGAAATATCGAGATGGATTAAGAGCCCTCGTGGTTAACAAACGGTGTCGGCGCCGCGCGCGCCGGTCGCGGCAGGGCGCGATTAACCCAGCAGCAACCTTAATGGAGTGTAATCGCCCCGGTTGAGGTAGAGTCGCAGCGTTGCCCTGCGGGAGTGTTCGATGCGTTTAGCGTTCTGGCGTGCCGGCAAGGACAAGGCAGTGGTCGAGCGGGCTATTTCGAAGCCCAAAGCCGAAGCCAAATCGACCGAAGCCGCGCCCGAGATTGAAGCAGAGCTTGCGCCCGTTGCTGCGAAGCAGGCACAAGCCGAATCCGGCGACATCGATTTGCACGCGCTCGGCGCGGTGCTCGCCCGCAAGCGCGGCTGGATCATCGTGCCGACGGTGCTCGCGCTGGTCGCGTCGATCGCCGCCGTCAATCTCGTTACCCCGCGTTACAAGTCGGAATCCCGTATCCTGATCGACGGCCGCGAGAACGTGTTCCTGCGGCCGAGCAGCGACCGCAGCACCGAAGAGCGGCAGTCGCTCGATCCCGAGGCGGTGACCAGCCAGGTGCAGCTCGTGCTCTCGCGCGATCTCGCGCGCGAGATCATCAAAAAGAACAAGCTCGCGGAACGCCCCGAGTTCGATCCGGTGCTACAAGGCATTTCGCCGCTGAAGTCGCTCGCAGCGATGATCGGCATCGGTCGCGATCCGTTTTCGATGACGCCGGAAGAGCGGGTGCTGGATGCCTATTACGAGCGGCTCCAAGCCTACGCCGTCGACAAGTCGCGCGTGATCGTGGTCGAATTCCAGTCCGCCGATCCTGACCTTGCCGCGCGCGTCGCCAATTCGATCGCCGACGGCTATCTCGTGCTCCAGCAGAATGCGCGCCAGGATCAGGCCCGCAGCGCCAGCCAGTGGCTTTCGGGCGAAATCGAAAATCTGCGCAAGAAAGTCTCCGACGCCGAAGCCAAGGTCGAGGACTTCCGTTCCAAATCGTCGCTGTTCGTCGGCACCAACAACACCACGCTCTCGAACCAGCAGATGGGCGAGGTCAATACCCAGCTCAACAACGCGCGCTCGATGAGGGCGGATGCTGAATCCAGGGCGCGGCTGATCAAAGAGATGCTCCAGAGCGGCAAGCCGATCGAAGCGTCCGAGGTGGTGAATTCCGAACTGATGCGGCGGCTGTCCGAGCAGCGGGTGACGTTGCGGGCGCAGCTTGCCGAACAATCGTCCACGCTGCTCGGCAATCACCCGCGGATCAAGGAGCTGAAGGCGCAGCTCGGCGACCTCGACAACCAAATTCGCGACGAAGCGGCCAAGATCTCGCGCTCGCTCGAAAGCGATGCGCGGATCGCCGGTGGCCGGGTCGACGGCCTGACGGCGAGCCTCGACCAGCTCAAGAAGCAGGCGACCTCGACCAACGGTCAGGACGTCCAGCTCCGCGCGCTCGAGCGCGAAGCCAAGGCGCAGCGCGACCTGCTCGAGACGTATCTTGGGAAGTATCGCGAGGCCAGCACCCGCGAAAGCATCGATACCGCGCCGGCGGAAGGCCGCATCATCTCGCGCGCCATCGTCTCGAATACGCCGGCCTATCCGAAGAAGCTGCCGATCGTGCTGATTGCGACGATCGCGACGCTGCTGCTCTCGTCCGGCGTCGTCGTCACCGGCGAGCTGCTGCGCCAGACCGCGCCACGCGCGGTGGCGGTGTTCACGCCGGCGCAGACGCAGGCGCCGGTGCGCCAAGAGCCGGTCGTCCAGCCGATGGCCGAACCGATGGCCGAACCGATGCTCGATCCGGTTGTGGAAGACCTTGCGCCGCTTCAGCCCGAGATGGCGGCCGATGCCGACGTCACTGAATTCGCCGAGATCGAGCATCTTGCCGACAGCCTGCGCGCTGCGGGACCGGCGGCGAAGAAGGTCACGGTGCTCGGCACCGCGGCCGGCGAAGCCATCACGCTGTCGACGCTGACGCTGGCCCGGCACCTGGCGCGCGATGCGCGCGTCGTTGTGGTCGATCTCGCCGCATCCTCGCCGACCATCGCCGCGGTGTCCGTGGATGCTTCGGCTCCCGGCCTCGCCGAGCTGATGCAGGGCGAGGCCTCGTTCGCGCAAATCATCACCCGGGACAAGCTCTCGCGGCTGCATCTGGTCATGGCCGGCCGTCCCGGCTTCGACCGCAGCCTGCTGCAATCGCCGCGGGTGACGCTCGCGATCGATGCGCTGCTTCGCGCCTACGACCACGTGCTGGTGGACGCCGGCAGCGCCTCGGACCTCCCGGCCGAACTGCTGACCGCGCATGCCCGCGCCGTCGTGGTGCCCGACGCGTCGATGGCGCCGGATGCCCGCACGCTGATGTGCGAGCAGCTGAAGGCGGTCGGCTTCAGCGAGGTGACGATGCTGAGCAAGCCGGTGCAGCCGTCGGACGCGGCCGAAGCACCGCGCGTGGTCGCGGCGTAATCTCGCCCTCTGCCCCTGCGGGAGAGGGTGGCATCGCGAAAGCGAAGCCGGTGAGGGGTCTTTCTCCACGAGCTCGGAATCGTAGGGTGGGCAAAGGCGCATTTGCGCCGTGCCCACCACCTTTCAACGATTGCGGGAGACGTGGTGGGCACGCTTCGCTTTGCCCACCCTACGAGACCAGAGGCTGTGACGCCTACCCGAACGTCTGCCGCAGCCGCCGCGCCAGATCGAACAACATCTGGTTCTGCTTCACCAGCCGCTTGCCGTGGCTCAGCGAGGACATCGCCATCGCCGCGAGTTTTCCGCGCGCGGTCAGGGGCACGAAGCTGTCGAAAATGTCGTCGTCGTCCTTGCAGAACATGCGCTTGTAATCGTCCGAGCCGATGCCGAGATCGAGCGAGCGGTAGCCGCGTTCGGCGTAGCGGTCGATGATGTAGCGCATCAGGATCAGCCCGGGGCTGTAGCGGGCGTGCTCGGACATCGTGTAGGTGTTGAACATCATCGAGAAGCGCTGGCCGTCGGCGACGCCGGCGAAGATCGCGATCACCTCGTCGTCGCATTCGAGCGCATGAATATCGATGACGCGGCCTTCGCCGCGCGCAGACAGGCACGCGCTGCGGATGAACGCTTCGACGCCGGGCTCGGCAAAGACGTTGGGCAGTTTCTGTTCGGCCATCCGCGCCGGCTTGACCCGGAAGAACCAGTCGAGCAGGCGGGTGACGTCCGCATCCGTAGTGGCGAGGTGATAACGATAGCCGGCAAGCGCCTGGAGCTTCTTTTCCTTGCTCTTGAGGCGGCGGCGAAAGGAGTTGCTGATCCGCGATGCGGGCGGCCCGCCCGGCTCCATCGCCAGGAGAGGGCAGCCGTTGATCGCACTCTGCCGCGGCAGCTGCGCGAACGGGTTGTGCTGGTCGTGCCAGCGCAGCGGCTGCTGCGTCAGCGCGAGCACGTCGGCATGCTCGCGCATCGGCGCAAGCAGCGCGTCGAGATCGGCGATGGCGACCTCGGCGGCGAACTCGGCGTTCCACAGGCCCATGTTGAAGGTGGTGTGCTTGCCGCCCATGAAGCAGGCCGTGCGCACGCCGTGGCCTTGCCGCAGCGAGAGTGGCAGCAGCAGGAGCGGCTGGCGCTCGGCGTCGCGGGCTATTACGATGAAGGGACCGGCGCCTTCGTGGCTGCCGACCAGCCGTTGCCATGGGCTGAGCAGGTCGAAGCGCTGGTAGGGCGTGAAGAGCTGGCCGCTCTCCTCGAGCGCGCGCCAGACCGTCTCGGCCTCGGCCAGATCGGTGACGATATCGACATGCGCGATACGGCTCGCTTTCGACCGCGCTGGCGATTCTGCCGTCCGGCTTTGCATCGCCGCAGCCATGGTCATTCACGAAACCTGTCGAGAAACGAAAAATTTGCGCAGTTCGGCCTGTGGCCGACCTTTGCAAAGAAATGTCAACAAAGGGTAATGACAATCAGGCGAACGCGAAGGTGGGATATTGGCATCCGACGACAGATGGCTGGAGCGGTTGCGGCTCGAGCTGGCCTGGTTCACCGGTCAGGCTGTGCTGCGCAGCCGCGGCGCCGGCGCGATCCTGCGCTTTCAACACGTGCGGCCGCGGCGGCGCGGCGCGTTTCAGCCGCTGCGTGAAAGCGAAATCAGTCCGCAATTCCTCGATCGCGCCATTCATGCGCTGAAGCGGTGGGGGTATGACTTCCTCGGCATGGACGATGTCTGCCGCCGCGCGGTGACGCTGCCGCAGAATCGGCGCTTCGTGGCGCTGACCTTCGACGGCGCCAACAAGGACCTCATCAGCTTCGCCTATCCGGTGCTGGCGCGCCACGCCGTGCCGTTCACGATCTATGTGCCCACCGCGTTTCCCGATGGAGTCGGCGATGGCTGGTGGCTCGGGCTCGAGCGGATGATCGCGCGCGAGAGCCGCATCAACCTGATGATGGGCGAGAAAGAGCAACGTTTCACCGTCACGGGCAACGCCGAGAAGCAGGCGCTGTTTTCGTTCGTCGAGAGCTGGCTGCGCTCGTTGCCGCCGGCGGATTTGTCGGCCGCGATCGCCGATCTCTGCACGCGCTACCGGATCGACCTCGCTGCGCTCACGCGCGAAGCCTCGATGGATTGGGAGGATCTGGTAAAGCTTGCGGCGGATCCGCTGGTCACGGTCGGCAGCGCGACGGTGAACTATCCCGTTCTCGCCAACATGAAGGACGCCGCCGCGTTGCGCGAGATGACGATGGGCAAGGCGGTCGCGGAAGCGGCCTTCGACCGCGATATCAGGCATCTGGCCTTTCCGTTCGGCGATCGCTCGTCTTTCCGGCGCAGCCACGTCGTCATGGCGGAAGAGGCCGGCTTTGCCAGCGCCGTCTCGACCATCTCTGGCATCGTGGACGCGGAGGGGCGCACCAATCTGCACGCACTGCCGCGGATTTCCTGGGACGGCCGGATACAATCACTGCGCATGCTGCGCGTGCTGGTGTCCGGTGTTGCCTTCGCGCCGGTGAAACCGACCGGCAGCGTTACGAATTAAGATTTGACGCGATCCGGCCGCTGCATCCAACTCACGATCGGCATCGCCGGCAGCACCCAGCCCATGCCGACCACCACGTAGTAGATCGCCTGCCGCCAGCCGGACTCGGCGATCCACGGCATCTGCGCCAGCGCCATGCCGAGCAGGGCCCAGACAGTGGCCAGCACCAGGAGCAGGATGGCGCCGAGGAACTTGCGGGTGCGGATCGTCATGGCGGAATGCTGCGGCCTTCGCGTAACTTGCGCTGCGGGAGCGGGGGACTATAAGGGGCACGCAGTCCGGTTCAAGTCTCTTTGCAACAAGGCTTGGTTTTGCCCCTGAAATGACGACGATTTTCGCTCCGACCAACCCGCATCGCGCCGTGCGCTGGTGGTTGATTTCCGTGGCCGCCCTCATCGCGCTGATGGTGCTGGTCGGCGGCGCGACGCGGCTGACGGAATCCGGCCTCTCGATCGTCGAATGGAAGCCGGTCACGGGCAGCGTGCCGCCGCTGTCGGAGGCGCAGTGGACCGAGGCCTTCGAGGCCTACAAGAAGATCCCGCAATACCGCGAGCTCAACGCCGGCATGAGCCTGTCCGAGTTCAAGGAGATCTATTGGTGGGAATGGAGCCACCGCTTTCTCGGCCGCTTCATCGGCGTTGCCTATCTCTTGCCGTTCCTGTTCTTCCTGTGGCGCGGCGGCCTGTCGGGCGAGTTGAAACGGCGGCTGTGGCTGCTGTTCGCGCTTGGCGGACTCCAGGGCGCCGTCGGCTGGTGGATGGTGGCCTCGGGTCTCACGGAACGGGTCGAGGTTTCGCAATATCGGCTCGCGACGCATCTGATGCTCGCGCTGCTGATCTTTGCCGGCATCGTCTGGACGGTGCGGCGGCTCGCCGAGCGTCCGCAGATCGTTGCGCCCGCGCGGCTGAGATTCACGAGCGTGCTGCTACTCATCGTGACCTTCGTCCAGATCTATTTCGGCGCGCTGGTCGCGGGTCTGCGCGCCGGGCGTGCCTACAACACCTGGCCGCAGATCGACGGCGCGTTCATTCCCGCAGGCGACCGGCTCTGGTTCGAGACGCCGTGGTGGCGCAACATGTTCGACAACGTGCTGACGGTGCAGTTCGAGCACCGCATGACGGCCTATGCGCTGTTCGTGCTGGCGGCGCTGCACGCATTCGATGCGGTGCGTTCACGCGCGGGCCGAGCTGCGAGCGGCGCGCTGTTGCTGCTGGGCGCGGTGGGCCTGCAGGCGGTGCTCGGCATCCTCACGCTGCTCAACCAGGTGCCGATCGATCTCGCGCTTTCGCACCAAGCGGTTGCGATCGTGGTGCTCACGCTTGCAGTGATGCAGGTGGAGCGGCTGGCCTCGCGACAATCTGCACAGGCGCAGCCGCGCGCGGTTCCGGTCGGTCAGGCCGGCTGATCAGGTCAGCAATAGCCGTAGACGCCGCACGCGTAGGGCAGGCGCCAGAAATAGCCGACCTGTGGTCCGCCGTAGTACGGGCCCTGATAATCGTAGCTCCAGGGCCGGCCATAATAGCCCGGCAAGGTGCTGGAGCCGGGCAGGAGCGGCGTGCCCGGCAGGTTGCGGATGTAGCTGCCGATGCCATAGGCCGGCGAGATCAGCGCATCCGGATCGGTCTCGACATAGACCTGTGGCGGGTCCTGCGGCGGCACGGCAGCGCGCCGTCTCGCTGTGGCCGGCAGATCGGCGGCAACGGCAGCTGAGACCGTCAGCATGGCGGCAAGGGCAGGCACCATCCAGCGCAGCATCGTCGGCTCCGAATCAAAGGGGCGATCCAAGGACGATGTATGCGGTAGATATGGTTAATGACTGTTAACGCGGGCTGTCATTCCGGGGCGAGGCAACGCCCCGGAATGACCAGGAAAGCTACGCCCCCAGCGCCTGCTCCAGATCGGCGATCAGATCTTCCTTGTCTTCGATGCCGATCGAGAGCCGCACCACGTCGGGGCCGGCGCCGGACTTCACCTTGGCGGCGTCGTCGAGCTGGCTGTGCGTCGTCGAGGCCGGGTGGATGACCAGCGAGCGGGTGTCGCCGACGTTGGCCAAGTGCGAGAACAGCTGCAGCTTCGACACCAGGCTGACGCCGGCGTCATAGCCGCCCTTCAGGCTGAAGGTGAACACGGCGCCTGCGCCCTTCGGCGCGTATTTGCGTGCAAGCTGGTTGTACTTGTCGCTTGCCAAGCCCGCATAGCTCACCGAGGCCACCGCCGGATGGCCGGCGAGGAATTCTGCAACGGCCTTGGCGTTGTCGCAGTGCTTCTGCATCCGCAGCGGCAGCGTCTCGATGCCGGTCAGGATCATGAAGGCGTTGAACGGCGACAGCGCGGGTCCGAGATCGCGCAGGCCCAGCACGCGGCAGGCGATCGCGAAAGCGAAATTGCCAAAGGTCTCCTGGAGGCGGATGCCGTGATATTCGGGCCGCGGCTCCGACAGCATCGGATATTTGCCGCCCGTGGACCAGTCGAACGTGCCGGCGTCGACGATGATGCCGCCGAGCGAATTGCCGTGGCCGCCCAGGAATTTCGTCAGCGAGTGCACGACGATGTCGGCGCCATGGTCGATCGGGCGGATCAGGTAGGGCGAGGCCAGCGTGTTGTCGACGATCAGCGGCACGCCCGCCTTGCGCGCCACCGTCGAGATCGCCTCGATGTCGGTGATGCTGCCGCCGGGATTGGCAATGGACTCGATGAAGATGGCCTTCGTGCGCGGCGTCACCGCGCGCTCGAAGCTTGCGATGTCATCGGAATCCGCCCACACCACGTTCCAGCCGAAGCTCTTGAACGCATGCGAGAACTGGTTGATCGAGCCGCCATAGAGCTTGCGCGCGGCGATGAATTCGTCGCCGGGCTGGAGCAATTGCTGCAGCACCACGACCTGTGCGGCGTGGCCCGAGGCGACCGCAAGCGCGGCGGTGCCGCCTTCGAGTGCGGCAACACGCTCTTCCAGCACCGCGTTGGTGGGATTGCCGATGCGGGTATAGATGTTGCCGAATGCCTGCAGGCCGAACAGCGAGGCGGCGTGGTCGGCGTCGTTGAAGACGAAAGAGGTGGTTTGATAAATCGGGGTCGCGCGCGCACCGGTGGTGGGATCGGGTTGTGCACCGGCATGCACGGCGAGGGTTGAAAATCCCGGAAGGCGATCGCTCATTGAGGGCGTCCTGTTCTTGTGATCTGAAATCGCGCGGCATGCTGATCGGCGACGCGCCCGCCGTCAAGGCGCCGCTTCACATCACGGCGCTACGATTGTCACGTTCGCGCAACGGAAGTTTATTGCGTCAGCTTTGCTCGGTCTTGTTCTTTGCAGCGCGATCGGAAGCTGCGGTGTCGCCGCCGCCGACACTCATCCGATTGAGGGATAGCTGCATGCCTTGCGTCGGCGCCGGCGGCCGTTTGGAGCTCAGCGTGCGTGAATTGACGCCCATCCAGGAAATCTCGGACGACAAGCGGCCATATTCGATCTTGGGGCAGCGGTTCATCACGACCTTGATCCCGGCGGCCTCGGCCTTCGCCGCGGCTGCGTCTTCGCGCGCGCCAAGCTGCATCCAGATCACCTTCGGCAGCGGATCGAGCGTGAGCGCTTCTTCGACCACCGGCATGATGTGGCTGGAGTTGCGAAAGATGTCGATCATGTCGACGGGGCGGCCGATGTCGGAGAGCGAGGCGACAAACGGCTTTCCGAGCAGATCCTTGCCGACATGGCCGGGATTGACCGGGATCATGTCATAGCCGCGCTGCGCCAGATATTTGAACGCAAAATAGCTCGGCCGCACATTGACGGGCGAGGCGCCGACCATCGCGATCGACTTCACGCTGTTGAGGATGCCGCGGATGTAATTGTCGGGATAGGCGTCGTGGTTCATCTTTTTCTTTCTCTGACCCTCATGGTGAGGAGCGCGGCCCGCGCGTCTCGAACCATGAGGCCACAGTCGGGCCTCCATCCTTCGAGACGCCGCGTTCCGCGGCTCCTCAGGATGAGGAGTTGACTATTCATCCCGCCATGTCGGCGTGCGCTTCTCGATGAACGCGCCGATGCCTTCCTCGGCGTCGCGCGCCATCATGTTCTCGGTCATCACCTCTGCCGCATAGCGATAGGCGTCCGCAAGGCTCATCTCGGCCTGGCGATAGAACGCCTCCTTGCCGAGCTTGACGGTGTAGGCCGACTTCAGCGCGACCTGTTCGGCGAGGGCAATTGCGGCCTCGCGCTCGGTGCCGGCCGCGACCACGCGGTTGATGAGCCCGATCTCGCGGGCGCGCGTGGCCGCGATCGGCTCGCCGGTCAGCAGCATTTCCATCGCCTGCTTGCGCGGCACGTTCCGCGACAGCGCCACCATCGGCGTGGAGCAGAACAGGCCGATATCGACGCCCGGCGTGGCGAAGCTCGCCGCTTCCGAGGCGATCGCGAGATCGCAGCTTGCCACGAGCTGGCAGCCGGCCGCGGTCGCAATGCCCTGGACGGCCGCGACCACGGGCTTCGGCAAATGCACGACCGCCTGCATCATCGCGCTGCAGGCGGTCATCATCTCGGCAAAGAAGGCGCGGCCGCGATCCGGGTCAGTGCGGCGCGCGGTCAGCTCCTTCATGTCGTGGCCGGCGGAGAAGGCGGGGCCGTTGGCGGCGATCACCACGCCGCGGACCGCCTTGTCGTCGCGGATCTCATTGAGCTCGGCATGCAGGCTTGCGATCATCGCCTGCGACAGGCTGTTGCGCGCGGCCGGACGGTTCAGCGTCAGGACCGCGATGGGGCCTATGGTCTCGCGCAGCAGGCTCGACGGTTGCGGGGAGGGGGCGCGGGCGGCCTGGGCGGACATCGAAGCGTTCCCGGTTGGATTCTTGCAATTGGATGACGCAGATAACTTAATGTAACAGGGGATGCGAAGCGAGGGTGAGGCGAAGCATGGCGTTAGCGAAAATGAGCGTGGCGGAGGTCGAGCAGTTTCTCCGTGACGAGTTTCCCCAGGCCTTCAGCGGCGATGACATCACGATCGAGAGCGCCGACGGCCAGACCTGCCTTTTGCGCCAGCGCTACAGCGAAAGGATGCTGCGGCCGGGTGGAACCGTGTCCGGCCCGACGCTGATGGCACTGGCGGATTTCGCGATGTACGTGGTGCTGCTGTCCGCGATCGGGCCGATCGGGCTCGCGGTCACCACCAATCTCAACATCAACTTCCTGCGTAAGGGGCTACCGGGACAGGACGTGCTCGCGGAAGCGCGGCTGCTCAAGCTCGGCAAGCGCCTGGCGGTCGGCGAGGTGAAGCTGCTGTCCGGCACGTCGCCCGATCCCATTGCCCATGTCACCTCGACCTATTCCATTCCAAATGTTTGAGCTTTTCGCAGGTAATATAGTACCATAATTTTAAGATATTGATTTTGCTATTGTAATTCCCGCTATGGGGCATTGACCGTTGCGCGTCTCTTCTCTAGAAAACCGCCCAGTCCGGCGCGGTGTTCGCGCCGATATCTCCCGTCCACGGAAACTCCGATATGAAAACCTTTTCGGCAAAGCCGGCTGAGGTGACGAAGAAGTGGGTACTGATCGACGCCAAGGGTCTGGTCGTCGGCCGTCTCGCAACCATCGTCGCCATGCGCCTGCGCGGCAAACACCTCCCGACCTACACCCCGCACGTTGATTGCGGCGACAACGTCATCATCATCAACGCGCAGCATGCGGTCCTCACCGGTCGCAAGCGCGAGCAGAAGACCTATTACAAGCACACCGGTTACGTCGGCCACGTCAAGGAGCGCACCGCGCGCCAGATCCTCGAGGGCAAGCATCCCGAGCGCGTGCTCGAGAAGGCCGTCGAGCGCATGATCCCGCGTGGTCCGCTCGGTCGCGTCCAGATGGGCAACCTCCGCGTCTATGGCGGCGCCGATCATCCTCACGAGGCCCAGACGCCCGAGAAGATCGACATCGCCAAGTTGAACCGCAAGAACACGAGGGCCGCATAACATGGCCGAATCCATCCAGTCGCTCGACCAGCTCTCGCAGCTCAAGACGGCGGCCGCGCCCGACGCGCCCAAGCACGAGAAGAAGGTCGACAAGTTCAACCGCGCCTACGCCACCGGCAAGCGCAAGGACGCGGTCGCCCGCGTCTGGATCAAGCCGGGCGCCGGCAAGGTCACGGTCAATTCGCGCGAGGTCGAGGTCTATTTCGCCCGTCCCGTGCTGCGCATGATGATCGAGCAGCCGTTCTCGGTGGCCGCGCGTTCCGGCCAGTACGACGTGATCTGCACGGTTGCCGGCGGTGGTCTGTCCGGCCAGGCCGGTGCCGTCCGTCACGGCATCTCCAAGGCGCTCACCTATTTCGAGCCGGAGCTGCGTACCGTGCTCAAGAAGGGCGGCTTCCTGACCCGCGACTCCCGCGTGGTCGAGCGCAAGAAGTACGGCAAGGCCAAGGCCCGCCGGTCCTTCCAGTTCTCGAAGCGTTAATCGCTTCGGTCACATTCGCCGCGAAAGCGGCTTCAATGAGATGCAAAAGGGCGCTGATTTCAGCGCCCTTTTTGTTGTTCGTTTGTATGCAAATTGATGACGTGTTTCCCGAAAACTTGGCCTCGCGTGAAAACCTGAATGGAACTCGCGGGACATAGCGTCGCATCTGGAAGGGCGCGCAAGTCGGCTGGGCCGATCGCGTAACTTGCTATGTCTAGAAGGGGGCCGACATGATGTCGCTCGATAGCATCACGCTCTATTTGGTCGCCACCATGGTTGCCGCACTGCTCGGCGCCATGATGGTGTTTTTCGGCAAGCAGGAGAACAGCCCCGCGCTGAAATGGTGGGGCACCGCGTATCTCCTCGGCGCAGCGTCCGTCGCGCTATGGACCGCGGCCGGCGACAAGCTCGGCCCGCATCTTTACCTTGCGCTGAACGCAGTCGGCTTCGTCGCCTGCGGCATGGTGTGGAATGCGGCGCGCGTCTTCCACGGCCGCAAGCCGAATTGGCCGGGTCTCCTTGTCGGCGCGCTGGCCTGGGCCGCCGCCGTGACGCTGCTTGATCCCGCCGCGTCCATGCTGCGCATGATCGTCGGCGCCGGCATCGTCTCGGTCTATGCGGCACTGACGGCGAGCGAGCTCTGGGTTGAGCGGCGCAAGAGCCTGCAACGGCGCTGGCCGGCCTTCGTGGTGCCGGTGATGCACGGCTGCGTGCTGATGCTGCCGATCGTGCTCGGCAGCTTCCTGCGTCCGAACGATGCCGGCTTCTCCAGCAGCATCTGGGTCACCGTGTTTGCGGTCGAGCTCATCCTTTATGCCGTCGGCACCGTGTTCGTGATCTTCATGCTGGTGTCGGAGCGCACGGTGACTGCGCACCGGACCGCCGCGTCCACCGATCCCCTGACCGGCATGCTCAACCGCCGCGGCTTCTCGGAAGCCTGCGGGCGCGTGATCGAGCGCGAAGCCAAGGCCGGCCGTCCCGTGACCGTGATGATCTTCGACATCGATCATTTCAAGTCGATCAACGACCGCTTCGGCCATCCTGCCGGCGACGAGATGCTGAAGCTGTTCTCGACCGTCGTCGTCAGCAACCTGCGCATGACCGACATGTCGGGCCGCATCGGCGGCGAGGAGTTCGCCGCCCTGCTGCCGTGTTCGCTGGAGGAGGGCGTGCTGGTTGCCGAGCGCGTGCGCGAGGCGTTCGAGACCTCCGGCGTCGTGGTCGATGAGGGCCCGGTCGACACCACCGTCAGCATCGGCGTTGCCGGCGGTCCGGCCGGCACCGAGCTCGAGGTGTTGCTGGCCTCGGCCGACACAGCGCTCTACCAGGCCAAGCGCGGCGGTCGTAACCGCGTCGAGGCGGCGGAGGAGCTGCCGCTGTCGCTGGAGAACTGGCGTCGCCAGAGCGCGGCGCGGGTTGGTGCGCCGCAGGCGCGTCCGGCCACCGCCTGAAGCCAAGAGGCGCCTCAAGAGGCGCCTTCGGTAATCCGCTGTTTACCATTCGATCCCTACCATTGCGGTCATGGAATCGATCCGTCGACAGAACCCGCAGGCTGCCCTGATGTCGCTTGAAGCCGCTGCGGCCTCGGCACGCGGCGGCTTCGCTTGCGTGTTCTCCACTGCGGATGAATACGAGCGCGCGCTGATCACCGAGCGCCGCGCGCAGGGGCGCTACACGCAAAGCCGTAGCTACTGGCCGCTCGCGCTGTTCATCGGTTGCGCGCTCATCGTGGCAGGCACCGCTCTGCTGTTCGCCTGAGAGCACGCATTTTTGACCGGTCAGGGCGCCGATTCGGTGCCTTTTTCTTCGTTGCGGTCTACGGTAGACACACCCATCAAACAAACAGGGTGGAAACCGATGATCACCGAGATTGCGCAAATCGACGTCAAGCCGGGCAGCGAGAAGGATTTTGAGGCGGCCGTCGCCAAGGCCAAGGCCGCCTTCGGCGGTTCGAAGGGCTTTCACGGCTTCGAGCTGCACAAGTCGATCGAGAAGCCGCAGCGCTACCGGCTGATGGTGAAGTGGGCGACGCTGGAGAACCACACCGTCGATTTCCGCGGCTCGGAGAATTTCACCGAATGGCGCGGCCTCGTCGGTCAGTATTTTGCTTCACCCCCGGAGGTCGAGCACACCGAGACCGTGCTGACGACCTGAGCGACTTCACGACGCCTTACGCGTCGCCTGAGCATGATCTTTCCGGAAAACCGCTGCGCATTTTTCCGGATCATGCTGCCAGGGGCGGCGCCTCATACGTCTTGAAGTGGTCGATCATGACCTTGGCGATGGCGACCAGTGGCAGCGCCAGCGCCAGGCCCCAGATGCCGAACACGACGCCGAGCAGGATCTGGAACGCGAACAGCGTGGCCGGCGGGATGTCGAGTGCCTGCCGCTGCAGGATCGGCGTCAGCACATAGCTCTCCATCGCGTGCACGCCCATGAAGAGGACGAAGGCCGACAGCGCCGGAATCCAGCCCGAGGCGAGGCTCGCGAGCACCACGACGACGCCGGCAATGATGGCGCCGACGGTCGGAATGAAGGCGAGCAGGCCCGCCTGAATCCCCAGGATGAACGAGCCCGGGATGCCGATGATGGCAAGCCCGATCCAGGTCACGATGCCAACCGCAATCATCACGACGATCTGCGCGATCAGCCAGCGTTCCAGCGTCTCGCTGATGCCGTCGATGATCAGGGTGACGCGGGTGCGATGCCTCGCCGGCGCCAGGAACAACAGGCCGTCGTGATAGACGCCGGGCTGGGCGGCGAAGGACAGCCCCAGGAACAGAACGATGAAGATGTTTCCCACGCCGTGGATGGTGCCGAGCAGGAGCTTGAAGGTCTGGCTCACGATCGCGCCACCGCTGGAGGCCAGCGCGCCGGCGCCGGGCAAGGAACCGCGCGGGGGTGCTGCTGGCGAGGGTGTCGAGTCCGATGGTGGATTGGCCGAAGTGTCGGACGCAGCGTTGCCGAGATCGAAGAAGCTGGTGTCGATCCCGTGGCTGTCCAGGAAGGTCTTCACGTTGCCGATCTGCGACTTGATGGTCTTGCTCAGCAGCGAGGCCTGCTCGGCGATGGTGGCGCCGCCGAGATAGGCGACGCCTGCGAGCAGCGCCGCAAGCACGACGCAGACGATCGCGAGCCGGACCGGATGCGGCAGGTGCACGCGGCGGCCGAGCGCGTTGGTCAGCGCGTTGAGGCCGACGCCGAGCAGCATGCCGGTGAAGATCAGCAGCAGCGTGGTCGCAAAATACCAGGTGAAGACCAGCATCGCCGTGAACAGCACGACACCGATGCCGCCGACCGAAATTGCCCAAGCCAGATCGGTGCGGGTCGTGGGGCGTTGGTCTGCGAGGATGGTCACATCATGTCCTTTTCGGCGGCTGCGGGCGGGGCACTCTTTCGACAAACGCGCTTTCGATCAAGACCGCGTCAACGCGCTGGTTTGACGCTGTCGCGCGAACGGTGCAGAGCGACGAGGAGAAAACAGGTGGGGGGCGCTTGAGTTTCATCAGCAAATGGGCCGGTCTGCTGGGGCTTCTGGCCGTGATCGTGATCGGTGACCAGATCCGGATCAACCGGCCCGGCCACAAATACCGCCTCACGGTTGAGGTGACGACGCCTGACGGGATCAAGACGGGGTCCGGTGTTCTCGCCGTGGTGCCTGACCGCAACTATAACCGCGGCGGCCGCACCACGATGCGCGGGGAGGCCGTGTTCGTCGATCTCGGCCAAGACGGCGGCAAAGGCAAGAACCTGGTGGCATTGCTGGCGCATCAGCAGGGCGGCAAGCTCGACCTCGACGACATCAACTATGTCGCGCTCCGTGCCTATGGCGCCGCGCGCGGCAACCGCGTCTCGTTCAACGACATCAGCCGGCAGGCCGGCATTGTCCCGGTGCAGGGGGAGCTGGTCCCCGTGCTCGTGAGCTTTGGCGATCCCAAAGACCCCAAGACCGCGCGCCTTGTCGCCGGCGACCATGCGGATACGGTTCTGGGCGACGGCTACGCCGTCCGCGGCCTCACCGCCGAGGTGGTACCCAACGGGTTTTGGCCGATCGATTTCGGCGGGGTGCTCGGGGAGCCCGTGACGCGCGGAATCGAGGCGAAATTGCCCTGGCTGGCCACGCCGGGCGACGTGGCGGCAACCGCGCTGAAGGCCGCCGGCCTGCCCGTCGTGGGGACAACCGAGGCCCGGGAGGCATTTGCGCGAAAATAGCATTGCCGTCCCGCGATCCCTTCTGTTGAATTTGTTCCATCCCGAGGGCATGTTTGGAGAATCTTCTTACGCGGGAGGTCGGAACGGGAGATGAGAAAGCCGGTCGTCGGCGTGATCGGGAACGCCCATCGCGTCGAAAATCGATTTCAGGTCCAGATGGTCGGCGAGCGCAATTTGCGCGCTGTGGCCGAGGTTTCCGGCGGCCTGCCGATGATGTTTGCGGGAGCGCCCGACATCACCGATATCGGCGCGCTGCTCGATGTGGTCGACGGGATCGTGCTCACCGGCGCCCGCGCCAACGTCCATCCGACCCGTTTCAATGTCGATCCGTGCGAGCGGCACGAGCCCTACGACATCCACCGCGACGAGGTGGCGCTGGCGCTGTCGGTCGCCTGCGTGTCCCGCGGCATTCCGCTGTTCGGCATCTGCCGGGGCCTGCAGGAGATGAACGTCGCCTTCGGCGGCTCGCTGCATCCGGAGATCCGCGAGATCCCCGGCCGCATGAACCACCGCATGCCCAGGCTCGAGAACGGCGAGATTCATCCCGATCCGACCGTGGTGTTCGCCGACCGTCACGACGTCGACCTCACGCCGGGCGGCGCGTTCGCAAAACTGCTCGGCTGCGAGAAGATCAGGGTCAATTCGCTGCATGGCCAGGGCATTCTCGATCCCGGCAAGCGCGTGCTGATCGAGGGCGTCGCCGAGGACGGCACCATCGAGGCGATCCGCATCGCGGAAGCCCCGACCTTCGCGCTCGGCGTACAATGGCACGCCGAATACGACCCGCAGCGCAATCCGATCAACCGCAAGCTGTTCGAGGCGTTCGGCGAGGCGATGGTTGTGCGCCAGCGCGCGGCGGCGTAGCAAGAAGCTCGCTCGCAGCCCTCGACTGAACGGCGCCTTGGTTTCGCGGCTTACGCCGTCTGCACCATCCGTCTTGCGCGATAGGCCTGCGGCGACATCAGGGTTAGCTTGCGAAACGCCTTGCGAAAGCTGCTCTCGTCCTCATAGCCGGCCGTGCGTGCGATGGTCTTGATCGGCTGCGCCGTCGTCTCCAGCAGCGTGCGCGCGTGCTCGACGCGGCGACGCATGATGAAGGCTTGCGGCGGCTCGCGCGTGAGCTCCTGGAACTTCCGGTTCAGCGTGCGCTCGCTGAGGCCGAGCGCATCGGCGAGGCGCTTGACCGTCATCGGGCTCTTGCCGGTGCGCCGAACCAGCAGGTCGGCCCTGGTCAGCAGCGGGTCCTGCGACAGCAAATAGCCGATGGGCATGAAGATCGATTGGGTGCGTTGCGCGGTGTCGATGACGACGTAGTCCGCGCAGAGCTTTGCAATCTCCTTGCCGTCGACCATCTCGATCAGCCTGAGCAGGAGGTCGACCCACGACATTGGTCCGGCCGCGCAGACGATGCGGTCCGCGACGGTGATGACGGCGTCGGCAGCGAGGTCGATGGTGGGATGGCGCTGCCGCAGCTCGCCTTGCAGCCACCAGGTGATGGTGGCGCGGCGGTGGTCGAGCAGGCCGCTGCCTGCAAGCAGGAACACGCCGCTGCAGAATGCGCCGATCAGCCGGCCGCTCGCATGCTGCTGCCGAAGCCAGGCGCCGGCGCGGGCATATTGCGGTTGCAGGCGTTCCGCCGTGACGTGATCGACGAGGTTGCCGGGGACGAGGATCGCGTCGAAGCGACCGCGTTTGCCGACCGCGCCATCGACGGCGACCATCTGGCCGCCGCCGGCGCGCACCGGCTTGCCGTCGAGCGAAAGCACCTCCCAGGCGAAGCGCGTTTTCGCACCGCTCTGCTGCATCACGTGATTGGCGAGCGACAGGATGTCGGCGACCCCGGCGATCGCCGAATGCATGCAGCCTTCCAGCGCCAGAATTGCGAGCTTCATGAGACCTCCAGGACAGGCGCGGCGATCCTAGCCGATCGGCGCGGGGCTGCGTGGCGGAAATTGCCCGATCTCTGTCTCATCCGCCACTGCCTTGCCGGCGCTGTCAGGTCCAGTCTCGTGCCGTCGTCACACGACATCATTGGAGAGAGACATGCCTTACGTCACCATTTCCACCGTCCGCGGCATCCTGGATGCCGGGCAAAAGAAGACCCTGCTCGAACGCGTCACCGATCTCCTGGTCGAGGTCGAAGGGCAGGGCAACCCGGATTTCCGCCGCAACGTCTGGGTCAGGATCGAGGAGCAGGAGCCGGCGCACTGGTCGCTGGGCGGCATGCAGCCGACGCCTGAGATCATCGCCGGCATGTTCGGCACGATCGGCGCGGATGGCGTGCGGGTCCGACGGCCGTAGCAGCGCAGCGTGCGCGGGCGGACCAGCCCAAGGCATGGTTCGCCACCGCCCTGTGCTCAATCGATCTGCGGGGCGATTTCCATTGCATCGCACAATCACGACCATGGCCTGCACGCGGCCGCATTGAGGTTCGCAAGACGCCCACCATATGTTCTGCAAGGGAGCCCTGCCGTGCAGACCATGAAGGCGGCCCTCGTTGCGGCGATTGGCGTCGTGGCTTTGATCTGCTGCCTCCTTCCCAGCTCAGCGGAGGAGAACGGCCGTCTTGCATTGATCGTTTCGATCGACGGAGCCATAGGCCCTGCGTCGGCCAGCTACGTGAAGGAGGCTTTGGCCAAGGCAAGCGAACGGCGTGCCGAGGTCGTGCTCCTGAGACTGAACACGCCCGGCGGCCTCAATTCCAGCATGCGCGAGATCATCGCGGATGTGCTGGCCTCGCCGATCCCTGTCGTCGGTTACGTCGCTCCCTCCGGCGCCCACGCGGCGAGCGCGGGGACCTATATCCTTTATGCGACCCACATCGCGGCGATGGCGCCGGGCACCAATATTGGCGCCGCGACGCCGGTGCAGATCGGCGGGCCGCTGCCGGGTCTTCCGAGCGGACCGGCGGACAAGGGCGGCAAGGACAAGAAGGACGGTGACCAGCAGAGCGAGTCCAAGGATCAGCCCAAGGATGCCATGACGGCAAAGGCGACCAATGATGCGGTTGCCTTCATCCGCAGCCTTGCGGAGCTGCGCAACCGCAATGTGGACTGGGCGGAGAAGGCGGTCCGTGAGGCTGCCACGCTCTCTGCGAACGCCGCGCTAGAGGCTCATGCCATCGATCTCGTCGCGCGCGATCAGGCTGAATTGCTGAGGCAGATCGATGGTCGCGTGGTCGAGGTCGCAGGCGGCAAGACGCAACGCCTGGTGACAAAGGATGCCGTCGTTGAAGCCATCGATCCCGGACCGATATCCCGCTTCCTGGCGGTGATCACCGATCCGAACGTGGCGTTCATTCTCCTGATGGTCGGCATCTACGGCTTGATCTTCGAGTTCATGTCTCCTGGAGCCGTCGCCCCCGGAGTCGTCGGCGCGATCTGCCTGCTGATCGGCCTCTATGCGCTCAATCTGCTGCCGATCAATTATGCCGGCCTCGCCCTGATGTTGGTTGGACTCGTGCTTCTCACCATCGAAGCCTTCAACCCGACCGTGGTAATCGGGCTCGGAGGGATCATCGCGTTCGTGCTGGGAGCGCTGATGCTTTTCAGGGGCGAGGCGCCGGGCTACCACCTGTCGTGGTGGGTGATCGGCATCACCGCAGCAGTGTTCGCCGGCTTTGCGCTCGTCGTGCTCGGTTCGCTTCGGCGCGTCGGCAGGGCTCCTGCACTGGTCGGCGCGCAGGCCATGCGAGGCTTGCCCGCCGAGGTTCTCGACTGGAATGGGAACGAAGGTCATGTCTTCGCCCATGGTGAGCGCTGGCAGGCGCGCGGCGCCGAAACGTTCAAGCCTGGAGAGACGGTCGAAGTCGCCAACATCGTCGACCTGACGCTGCTGATACGGCGCGCACCAACAGGCGAGGGAGGTACATCATGATGCTGGAATATCTGACCTATGCGGCGCTCGCGTTGCTTGTCATCATGTTCCTGTCCCAGGCTATTCGAATCCTGCGCGAGTACGAGCGTGGCGTCATCTTTACGCTCGGCCGCTTTACCGGCGTGAAGGGCCCGGGCCTCATCATCCTCATTCCGATCGTGCAGCAACTGGTGAAGGTGGATCTGCGGGTGATGGTGCAGGTCGTGCCGCCGCAGGACGTGATTTCGCGGGACAACGTCTCCGTCAAGGTCAACGCCGTTCTGTACTTCCGCATCGTCGACCCCGAACGGGCCATCATCAAGGTCGGCGACTACATGGCCGCGACCAGCCAGCTCGCCCAGACCACCTTGCGCTCGGTGCTCGGCAAGCACGAGCTCGACGAGATGCTCGCCGAGCGCGACAGGTTGAACGCGGACATCCAGGAGATCCTCGACAAGCAGACCGACGTCTGGGGCATCAAGGTCACCGGCATCGAGATCAAGGACGTCGATCTCAATGAAACCATGGTGCGCGCGATTGCTAAACAGGCCGAGGCGGAGCGGTTGCGGCGGGCCAAGGTGATCAATGCGATGGGCGAGCAGCAGGCTGCCGAAAAGCTCGTCGAGGCCGGCCGGATTCTCGCGCAGGAGCCTCAGGCGATGCAACTACGTTATTTCGCGGCCCTGCACGACATCGCGGGCGAACGGTCGTCGACCATCGTCTTTCCGCTGCCGACGGGCCTGCTCGACCATTTTGTGCCGCGGCGCGACAACMCGTAGCCATCAGCGGCAGGATGACCCATCTTCGGCCCAAATGGAGGTGTCGAATATTGCTCCCAACTTAAACGGGAGGAGAATTCGATGATGAAGCATGCCGCCAGACCAGCAAGCCGCCGCCGAAATCGGACATTGATGCTCACCGTCCCGCTGGTCGCCCTCGCACTTTGGTCGTGGGGGATCGATGCGGCGCAGGCCGCAGAGCCGGGCAAGGACGCGACGGCGGCTAGCCTGCCGCGCATTCTCGTGCTTGCGACGGGAGGTACCATCGCAGGCCAGGCCGACGCGCGCGCGACCGGCGCGTACAAATCCGGCCAGATCACCGGGGAGCAGTTGATGCAGTCGGTACCGGGCCTGGACAAGCTCGCGAAGCTGAACGCTGAGCAGATTTCGTCGATCGGATCCCAGGACATGAACGACAAGGTCTGGTTTGCCCTGGCCCGCCGCATCCAAGACGCCTTCGACAAGAATGAAGCCGATGGAATCCTCATCACCCACGGCACGGATACGCTCGAGGAGACCGCGTTCTTTCTCGACAATGTCGTGCGCGGCGACAAGCCGGTGGTGATCGTCGGTTCGATGCGTCCGGCCACGGCGGTGAGTGCGGACGGCCCCGGCAATCTGTACGAAGCGGTGCAGGTGGCGGCCGATCCGCGCTCTCGCGGCCGCGGCGTGATGGCCGTGCTGAACGACAAGATCCAAAGCGCCCGCTCGATCACCAAGACCAACACCACGAGCATCGAGACGTTCAGCTCCCCCAATGACGGCCCGATCGGCTATGTCGACACCGCCGGCGGCATCCGTTTCATGACCCAGGCCGCCGGCAAGCGCACGACCTATCCGCTCCCGGCGGGCGAGCAATTGCCGCGCGTCGAGATCGTCTACTCGCATGCCAACATGGACGCCGTTCCGATCGAGGACGCCATTTCGCACGGCGCCAAGGGCATCGTGCTGGCCGGCGTCGGCGACGGCAACACGTCGAAGCAGGCCCTCGATGCGCTCGAAGCGGCGGCGAAGAAGGGCGTCATCGTCGTCCGCTCGACGCGGGTCCGATCCGGCTTCGTCACCCGGAATGTCGAGGTTGACGACGACAAGAACGGGTTCGTCGTGTCCGAGGACCTCAATCCGCAGAAGGCCCGTGTTCTCACTCAATTGCTGATCGCGGGCGGGGTTACGGCTCCGGCCGAGCTCCAGCGCGCCTTCACTGCAACGTGGTGATTGGGCGCGTCGTGTCCTGCAGGGTGGGTTAGCGTAATCCACCCTGCGACTCCCCAAAACGAAAAGGCGCTCCTCGCGGAGCGCCTTTTGCTTGTCGCAGAGAGTTTGGGCCGCTTAGCCCGAATAGTACATGTCGAACTCGACCGGGTGCGGGGTCATTTCGAAGCGCTCGACCTCGGTCATCTTCAGCTCGATGTAGCTGTCGATGAAGTCGTCGTCGAACACGCCGCCGTTCTTGAGGAAGCCGCGGTCCTTGTCGAGGTTTTCGAGCGCCTCGCGGAGCGAGCCGCACACCGTCGGGATCTGCTTCAGCTCTTCCTTCGGCAGGTCGTAGAGGTCCTTGTCCATCGCCGGACCCGGATCGATCTTGTTCTTGATGCCGTCGAGGCCGGCCATCAGCATCGCGGCGAAGCCGAGATAGGGATTGGCGAGCGGATCGGGGAAGCGCACCTCGACACGCTTGGCCTTCGGCGAAGCGGTGTAGGGGATGCGGCAGGAGGCCGAGCGGTTGCGCGCGGAGTAGGCGAGCAGCACGGGAGCCTCATAGCCCGGGACCAGACGCTTGTAGGAGTTGGTCGACGGGTTGGTGAAGGCGTTGATCGCCTTGGCGTGCTTGATGATGCCGCCGATGTAGTGAAGGCAGGTCTCCGACAGGTCGGCGTACTTGTTGCCGGCGAACACCGGCTTGCCGTCCTTCCAGATCGACTGGTGCACGTGCATGCCCGAGCCGTTGTCGCCATAGACCGGCTTCGGCATGAAGGTGGCGGTCTTGCCGTAGATGTGCGCGACCTGGTGGATGCAGTACTTGTAGATCTGCATGTGGTCGGCCATCAGCGTCAGCGTGTCGAACTTCATGCCGAGCTCGTGCTGGGCGGACGCGACTTCGTGGTGATGCTTCTCGACCTTGACGCCCATCTTGGCCATGGCGCCGAGCATTTCGGAGCGCATGTCCTGCACGGAGTCCTGCGGCGGCACCGGGAAGTAGCCGCCCTTGGTGCGGACGCGGTGGCCGAGATTGCCGCCTTCATATTCGGTGTCGGAGTTGGTCGGCAGCTCCGAGGAGTCGAGACGGAAGCCGGTGTTGTAGGGGTTGGCGGAGAAGCGCACGTCGTCGAACACGAAGAACTCGGCTTCGGGGCCGACGAACACGCTGTCGCCCACGCCCATCGACTTCACCATGGCCTCGGCCTTCTTGGCGATGCCGCGGGGGTCGCGGTTGTAGGGCTCGCCGGTGGTCGGCTCGAGCACGTCGCAGGTGATGACCATGGTGGTCTCGGCGAAGAACGGGTCGATCGTCGCGGTCACCGGATCCGGCATCAGGCACATGTCGGACTCGTTGATCGCCTTCCAGCCGGCGATCGAGGAGCCGTCGAACATCGTCCCTTCGGCGAAAATGTCCTCATCGATCATGCTGATGTCGAACGTCACGTGCTGCCACTTGCCGCGCGGATCGGTGAAGCGCAGGTCGACGTATTTGACGTCGTTGTCCTTGATCGATTTCAGGACGTCTTTGGCGGTCTTCATGCATACCCCTTTTGGCTCTGCGGGTCGGTTTCCAGGTGAGCAAGATTGTTCTCGCTTTTGGCGAGTTCGCGCGCGAGCGCACAAACAAAATCAGGCCGCCGAAGCAGCCTTTTTCTTGTCGGAGTGTCGCAAAATGCGGGATAGCACCCGGCTCAGATAGCGTCCAGCCCGGATTCGCCGGTCCGGATGCGGATCGCCTCTTCGATATTGGAGACGAAAATCTTGCCGTCGCCGATGCGCCCGGTCTGCGCGGCGCGGCGGATCGCGTCGATGGCGCGCTCGACCAGATCGTCGCCGATCACGATCTCGATCTTCACCTTGGGGAGGAAATCGACGATGTATTCTGCGCCGCGGTAAAGCTCGGCGTGGCCCTTCTGCCGGCCAAAGCCCTTGGCCTCGGTCACGGTGATGCCTTGCAGGCCGACTTCCTGAAGCGCTTCCTTCACCTCGTCGAGCTTGAATGGCTTGATGATGGCTTCGATTTTCTTCACTGCGCGCCTCCCGGCCTTTCGATCAAATAGCAACGTCTTCGTCAGGATGCGCTTTTCTTAACGCACGATCTTGTCTTCGCTATGCCGGGATGCCTGACCAGCCCGGCAACAACGGCCGGCCACACCCTGATAGATTGCCAGTGAGCACGACGAACCGAAGCGGCTTCCTCGAAAGCAGGGTCTATGCCAAGTTGCAAATGCCCTGATTATTGGAGCGTTATCAGCCTTTTAACCCGCATCTCTGATAGGTGGAGCCGACTGGCTCAAAATACCGCAGACTACGAAATAGGCAATCGGTTCAATATCTGTGCAAATCGTTGTTCTGCCGGGTGGGCCTGTACGGAACGTGCCTGTTGAAAAGGCGTTTGGACCAGGGAAGTGGCATGGAAGTTCTGACCAACGCTGAAATGCAGCGTGCCGACCAGCTCAGTATTGCGGCAGGCACGCCCGGCTTCAAGCTGATGCTCAGCGCGGGGCAGGCGGTCGCGGAGGCCGCCAATGCGCTGGTGGAGGAGGGGCCGATCCTGATCGTGGCCGGTCCCGGCAACAATGGCGGCGACGGTTTTGTCGCAGCCGCGGAGCTCGCCGCGCAAGGGCGCGACGTCTCGGTGATCCTGATGTGCGAGCGCGACCAGCTCCAGGGTGACGCGGCCTCCGCGGCGCGCGGCTGGAAGCACCCGGTGCTGCCGTTCAATCCGCAGGCGATCGGCAAGCCCGCGCTGATCATCGATGCGCTGTTCGGCGCGGGCCTCAGTCGCCCGGTCGACGGCGAGGCGCATGCGATGATCGAAGCGATCAACGCCAACGGCGCCCCGGTGCTCGCGGTCGACCTGCCGAGCGGCATCAACGGYACCAGCGCAGCTTTGATGGGTGCGGCGGTGAACGCCACCGAGACCGTCACCTTCTTCCGCAAGAAGCCGGCGCATTTGCTGCTGCCCGGCCGGATGCATTGCGGCCACGTGCGCGTCGCCGACATCGGCATCGACGCACAGGTGCTGGACGAGATCGCGCCGCGGACCTTCGAGAACGATCCGGATTTCTGGGGCACCGCCTTTCCGGTGCCGCGCATCGACGGCCATAAATACGCACGGGGCCACGTGCTGGCGGTCTCGGGCGATGCCGCCGCGACTGGCGCAGCGCGGCTCGCCGCCCGTGGCGCTTTGCGGGCCGGAGCCGGCCTCGTGACGCTGGCGACCCCGCGCGATGCGCTCGCGATCAATGCCAGCGCGCTCACCGCGGTGATGGTTCGGGCCTGCGACACAGCGGTCGAATTCGGCGCGTTGCTCGGCGACAAGCGCTACAACACCTGCCTGATCGGACCCGGCGCGGGCGTCGGCGATCGCACCTGCGATCTGGTCCACACGGCGCTTCACGCGCAGCGGCATCTGGTGCTGGACGCGGATGCGCTGACGAGCTTTGCCGCAAACCCCGAGCGGCTGTTTGAATCGATCAAGTCCTCTGAGGACAGTGCGGTCGTGCTGACGCCGCACGAGGGTGAATTTCCGCGCCTGTTCTCCGACCTCAGCAACAAACATCCGGGCCGCTCGAAGCTGGAGCGCGTCCGCGCCGCCGCCGAGCGCTGTGGTGCGGTCGTGCTGCTGAAGGGGCCGGATACCACCATCGCCGCGCCCGACGGGCGCGCCACCATCGCCGCCAACGCGCCGCCCTGGCTCGCCACCGCCGGCGCCGGCGACGTGCTCGCCGGCATCATCGCAGGACTTCTGGCGCAGGGCGTGCCGGCCTTCGAAGCCGCCAGCATCGGCGTCTGGATGCATGGCGAGGCGGGAAGCGAGGCGGGGCCCGGCCTGATCGCGGAGGACCTGACCGAGACGCTGCCGGCCGTGCACCGGCGGATCTATAATGCGCTCGGGGTGGAGTACTAGTGCTCAGGCTGCTCGCACTCACCGATATGGGCGAGGCCGCGCAGGTCCATCGGATTGCGTTTGACCGGGCGATGCCGTGGCTCGTTGGGCTGCACACACCTGACGAGGACAGCTGGTTCTACCGCGAGCGCGTTTTCACGACGTGCCGTGTGTGGGGACGGTTCGATGATGGCGTCCTGAGCGGGATCATCGCCTTCCGCGAAGGTTGGGTCGAGCAGCTCAATGTGCTTCCCGCCGCCCAGGGGTGCGGCGTCGGCACAGAACTCCTCGATGTCGCCAAGCGGGCCAGCGACCAGCTGGAGCTCTGGACCTTCGAGCGCAACGCGCCGGCGCGGCGCTTCTATGAGGCGCGCGGGTTCGCACTGGTTGAGCAGACCGACGGGGCGCGGAACGAGGAGCGGGAGCCCGACGCTCGCTACCTCTGGACGCGCCGGTAAGTCGCTCACTCCACCCCGTACCAGCGCACCAGCCGCGGCGCGGCCCAGTCGGTCACGACGGATTCGATCAGCCAGGGTCCGGGTGAGGTCGCCGCGAATGCGATGCGCTGGGTTTGGCCGGGCTCGATTGCGAGCGTGTCGAGCCAGTAGGGCTTCCAGCCGTCGTCGAGCTTGTCGAGCAGGCGAAAATGATGGCCGTGCAGGTGAAACACGATCGTGGCCGGTCCGGGGTTCTTGAGGGCCAGCACGACGGTGCGGCCGGTCCTGGCGCGGAAGGCCGGATTGGAGGAGACGGAGAAGCTTGCAGGCCGTGCCCAGCCGGCGTCGGGCGCGCCGAGCGCGACATCGAACCGCAGGGCGCCTTTGAGGTCGAGCTTCTCGGGGAGGTCGTTCAGGGGGAGCGGCTGTGGTGGCAGCAGCGGCGCGCGCCGCTCGAGCTTGCCTGATATCGTGAGGCTCCCGACCTGGCGCGCCTCCTTGCCGTCATGCAACAGGAATGGGGCCGATGTGGCCGCGTCCACGAAGGCGTCGGCGCGTGTGCCGGGGGCGAGCACCAGGGCGCCGTTGCGCGCCGGGAATGGCTCGGCCGGCTGTCCGTCGAGGGCCATCACCTGGACCTCGTGGCCTTCCAATTTGATCGCCAGAACAGAACGTTGCGAGCCGTTGATAAAGCGCAGCCGCAGCCGCTCGCCGGCCGCCGCTGAGAGTTCGAATGAAGTCCGCCCATTGAGCGTGAAGAGCGGTGTCGTGTCCTCGGGAACGCGGCCGGGCGGAAGCGCGGTCCCATCCGGCCGCAGGCGCCATTCCTCGATCAACAGGACCTCGTCGCGGTCGACAGGGACGCGATTTGTCTCGCCGGCGATGATCGGAAGCGGGCGCGCGGGCAGCTTCAGACCGTCTTCGAAGAGACGGAAGTCGGCTGCCAGAGTTCCTGCGTTTGGTATTGAAACAATTGAGGTTTCAGTCACATTCGGCGCAGTCGGCGTACGCCCTCGCAACGGGTCGGCCCCGGCCGGGCCATTCAGGCCGTACCAGACTGGCGCAAGCGGGACAGGCAGGTCGTTCCGGAAGACCACCTCGCAGCGGTCGCCTCGCTTGAGACGGACGTTCCCGATATGGCTTACGGCGGCCAGCTCCCAGATCGGTGTCGCCGGCTGACCCGGCCTGAGCGCCAGGGTTGCCGGCCTTGCCTGCAGGGCGAGCTGGGCGGTGACAGCGGGGGTTGCGCCGCCGGCGATCAGCCCGGCCGCGGAGGCTCCAAGTCCGGCTCCAAGTCCGGCTCCAAGTCCAGCTCCAAGTCCGGCCAAAACCTCACGCCGGGTCGGGTCAGAGATCCGCGTTTTCATGGCTTGATGCGGACCATGAAGCGCTGGATAAGTCCAGCCGTCGCGCCTACTTAAAGCCTGACTCTATCGGGCCATTTTTTTGCTGCGAACAGTCAGGCACATGCTATAAGCCCGGCCGCCCGCGGCATCGCGGCCGGTCTTGATGCAAATTCACGCGGGCGTGGCGGAACTGGTAGACGCGCTGGATTTAGGTTCCAGTGACGAAAGTTGTGGGGGTTCGAGTCCCTCCGCCCGCACCAAGCGCTTTCAGCGTTTGCACGGATTACCGAAGGGCTGCTTCCTCACGGAGTGTTTCCGGCGGAAGTGGTCCGATGAACCACCGGCGTTGAGGCGTCTTGCCTCGCGCCGGTTCGATTAATGACAGCGTCCCGACGCATGCGTGCCGGGGCCGAGCGAGAAGAAGATTGGACGCCATGCAGGTCACAGAAACCCTCTCGGAAGGTTTGAAGCACGAGTTCAAGATCAGCGTTCCCGCGTCTGATCTCGACGCCAAGGCTGGTGCCAAACTCGTCGATCTCAAGGACAAGGTCCGCATCAACGGCTTCCGCCCCGGCAAGGTGCCGGTCGCTCACCTGAAGAAGGTCTATGGCCGCTCGGTGATGGCCGAGACCATCGACCAGACCATCCGCGACACCAACACGCAGCTGTTCTCCGACCGTGGCTTCAAGCTTGCGACCGAGCCGAAGATCACCATGCCGAGCGAGCAGGCCGAGGTCGAGGAACTGCTCAACGGCAAGACCGATCTGACCTACACGGTCGCGATCGAAGTGGTGCCCGCGATCGCGCTCGCCGACTTCAAGAGCTTCCAGGTCGAGAAGCCCGTCGCTGACGTGTCCGACACCGATGTCGACGAAGCCATCAAGCGCATCGCCGACAGCAACCGCGGCTATGCGGCCAAGGCCGAGGGCGCCAAGGCCGAGTCGGGCGACCGCGTCACCATCAACTTCAAGGGCACCATCAACGGCGAAGTCTTCGAGGGCGGCACCGGCGAGGGCATCCAGGTAGCGATCGGTTCCAATACCTTCATCCCCGGCTTCGAGGAGCAGCTCACCGGCATCGGCGCGGGCGAGACGCGCACGCTGAAAGTGTCGTTCCCCAAGAACTACATGAACGACAAGCTCGCCGGCCAGCCGGCCGAGTTCGAGACCACCGCGACCTCGATCGAGGCGCCGCAGGACGTCGCGATCGATGACGAGTTCGCCAAGACGCTGGGCCTCGAATCGCTGGACAAGCTGAAGGAAGCCGCGCGCGAGCGTCTGGCTGCCGAGTTCGCCGGCGCGACGCGCCAGCGCGTCAAGCGTGCGCTGCTCGACCGCCTCGACGAGGCGCATCGCTTCGAAGCGCCGCCGTCGCTCGTCGACGAGGAGTTCAATCTGATGTGGAACTCGGTCAAGGCCGAGATGGATTCGGCCGGCAAGACCTTCGCGGACGAGGATACCACCGAAGACAAGGCCAAGGACGAGTACCGCAAGATCGCCGACCGCCGCGTTCGGCTCGGCCTCGTGCTGTCCGAGATCGGCGAGAAGAACAAGATCACCGTGACCGACGACGAGGTCGGCCGCGCCGTGATCGAGCGCGCTCGCTCGATGCCGGGCCGCGAGAAGGAAGTCTGGGACTATTACCGCAGCAACGCCCAGGCGCTGGCCCAGCTTCGTGCACCGATTTACGAGGACAAGGTCGTCGACTTCATCCTCGAGCTCGCCAACGTGACCGAGAAGAAGGTCTCGCGCGAGGACCTCTACAAGGACGAGGACGCGGAAAAGACCGCAGCCTGAAGGCTCTAGAGCGTTTTCGAGCGAAGTGGATACCGGTTCGCGTAAAGAAAACGCGTCAAACTTAGAATCTAGAGCCCCGTTCCGATTCAATCGGACCGGGGCTCTAGGAAAGCCTTCCATTAAGGATGATCAGCAAAGGGGCCCGGCTAGCCAACTGGCTGGCTGGGCCTGTTTGCGAGAATCAGCTTCAAGTGCCCCGTGGATTAAGCCTTAATTCGCTCCGCACTTGTCTGGCGCGAATTGGGCTATATCTGTCGGTACGCCCTGTACCCAAGTCTTATACCAAGCGTTCTACCTCTACCCACTTCCTGCATCACTGGCGTCCATCGGCCTTCCGGCAAATCCAGCCAAACTGGCAGCCAAGACTGGCAATGTCCGCCTCCTAAAACCCTAGGTGACTCATGCGCGATCCGGTTGAAACCTACATGAACCTCGTGCCCATGGTGGTCGAGCAGACCAACCGTGGCGAGCGCGCCTACGACATCTTCTCGCGCCTGTTGAAGGAGCGCATCATTTTCCTGACCGGGCCGGTCGAGGACGGCATGTCGACGCTGGTGGTCGCGCAGCTCCTGTTCCTTGAAGCGGAAAATCCGAAGAAGGAAATCTCGATGTACATCAACTCGCCGGGCGGCGTGGTGACGTCGGGCCTTGCGATCTACGACACCATGCAGTTCATCCGCCCGCCGGTCTCGACGCTGTGCACGGGCCAGGCCGCCTCGATGGGCTCGCTGCTGCTCTGCGCCGGCGAGAAGGACATGCGCTTCTCGCTGCCGAACGCGCGCATCATGGTGCATCAGCCCTCCGGTGGCTTCCAGGGCCAGGCCACCGACATCATGCTGCACGCGCAGGAAATCCTGAACCTGAAGAAGCGGCTCAACGAGATCTACGTGAAGCACACCGGTCAGACCTACAAGACGATCGAGGACGCGCTGGAACGCGACAAGTTCCTCACCGCGAACGACGCCAAGGAGTTCGGCCTGGTCGACAGGGTCATCGACAAGCGCGCCGAAGAGCCGGCGGCGAAACCGCAGTAACGCGAACGGGGCTGCAACATCGATCCCTGGAATACCTATGGGGATTTCTCGGGATCGTCAGGGCGACGTTCACGTTAACGGCGCACTACGCGGCGGCGCAAAAAACAGTCTTGCGCCCCGCGACAGGCAGAAAGTTCCGCTTTCGTGCTTGTTTTTCGTGGCAATCCAGCAACTCCGGGGCGATTTCGATCACTTCGTCCGTGCCAAGACGTGAAATCACGGTATTGTCACGGGTAGCCAGCGCCCCCTCGATTAGCGAATTCTTGATAGTCGGGTGACAGCATGGTTGGCTACGATTGATCGGCTATGATCGCGGAGAATCGAGTGACCGTGATTCGCACGGGATCTAACGCGTAGGGTCTTTTTTGGTACGGAATTTGCTCTATTTGAACTTCATACGGCATGCGTGCCGGAATGGAGCGATCGAGCGGAGCGGGATCGAACCGCGGACGGAGACATGAATGAGTAAGGTCGGCACGAGCGACTCCAAGAACACACTGTATTGCTCGTTCTGCGGCAAGAGCCAGCACGAAGTCCGCAAACTGATCGCGGGTCCCACGGTCTTCATCTGCGACGAGTGCGTTGAGCTCTGCATGGACATCATCCGCGAGGAAAACAAATCCTCGCTCGTGAAGTCGCGCGACGGCATTCCGACGCCGAAGGAAATCTGCAAGGTCCTGGACGATTACGTCATCGGCCAGAGCCATGCGAAGAAGGTCCTGTCGGTCGCGGTGCACAATCACTACAAGCGCCTCAACCACCAGACCAAGCACAACGACGTTGAGCTCGCGAAGTCGAACATCCTGCTGATCGGTCCGACCGGTTCGGGCAAGACGCTGCTCGCGCAGACGCTCGCCCGCATCCTGGACGTGCCGTTCACGATGGCCGATGCCACGACGCTGACCGAAGCCGGCTATGTCGGCGAGGACGTCGAGAACATCATCCTGAAGCTGCTCCAGGCCGCCGACTACAATGTCGAGCGCGCCCAGCGCGGCATCGTCTACATCGACGAAATCGACAAGATCAGCCGCAAGTCCGACAATCCCTCGATCACGCGCGACGTGTCGGGTGAGGGCGTGCAGCAGGCGCTGCTGAAGATCATGGAAGGCACGGTGGCTTCGGTCCCGCCGCAGGGCGGCCGCAAGCATCCGCAGCAGGAGTTCCTGCAGGTGGATACCACCAACATCCTGTTCATCTGCGGCGGTGCGTTCGCCGGCCTCGAGAAGATCATCTCGGCGCGCGGGCGGTCGACCTCGATCGGCTTCGCCGCCCAGGTGCTCGCGCCGGAGGATCGCCGTACCGGCGAGATCTTCCGCCACGTCGAGCCTGAGGACCTCCTGAAGTACGGTCTCATCCCCGAATTCGTCGGCCGTCTGCCGGTCGTGGCGACGCTCGAGGATCTGGACGAGACTTCGCTGAAGAAGATCCTCACCGAGCCGAAGAACGCGCTGGTGAAACAGTACCAGCGGCTGTTCGAGATGGAGAACATCGAGCTGACCTTCGCCGACGAGGCGCTTGGCGCGGTCGCCCGCAAGGCGATCGAGCGCAAGACCGGCGCGCGTGGTCTGCGTTCGATCCTCGAGGCGATCCTGCTCGAGACCATGTTCGACCTGCCGGGCCTGGAAGGTGTGGAAGAAGTCGTGATTTCGCGCGAAGTCGTGGAAGGTACGGCCCGTCCGCTCTACATCTACGCCGATCGGTCCGATCGCGCCGTCGAGAACGCCAGCGCCTGATTTGCGGCGCTGGAACGCTCCAATCGTCTTTGATAGTAGCGGCTGCGGAATGGTTCTCCGCAGCCGATGTTGCGTCGCTTATACGCGTGCGTAAGCGCCTGATGGCGCGCGTCTTTCAATGACTTGACACCCCCCCGGTCGATAGCCACCTAATGTCGACGGCGAGCGAAAATTCTCTTCAAGATTCGCCTCAGTTCCGATCCGGCAAGCCCGGTCCAACCTTAGAATGGTAGGCCGGTTTTGTGGATCACCTCGGCACCTTGTGGCGGTTGCGCATGAGCATGGCGGGCTGCGTGCAAGGGGGTAAAGCAAAAGGAAAAGGCCATGACTAATCCAAAACCCCGGCCAACCATCGTCCATGGCGAAACGCACGCCTATCCCGTGCTGCCGCTGCGCGACATCGTCGTCTTCCCGCACATGATCGTTCCGCTCTTCGTCGGTCGCGAGAAGTCGATCCGCGCGCTCGAAGAGGTGATGAAGAACGACGCGCTGATCATGCTCGCGACGCAGAAGAACGCGTCCGACGATGATCCGGCGCCCGATGCCATTTACGAGACCGGTACGCTCGCCAGCGTGCTTCAGCTCTTGAAGCTTCCCGACGGCACCGTGAAGGTGCTGGTCGAAGGGCTCGAGCGTGCGCGCGTGCAGAAATACACCGATCGCAGCGAGTACTACGAAGCGACCGCGATTGCGCTCGCCGACACCGATGCGAAGTCGGTCGAGGCGGAGGCACTGTCGCGCTCGGTCGTGTCCGATTTCGAGAGCTATGTGAAGCTCAACAAGAAGATCTCGGCCGAGGTCGTCGGGGTCGTGCAGGCGATCACCGATTTCGCCAAGCTCGCCGACACCGTTGCCTCGCATCTCGCCGTCAAGATTGCGGATCGCCAGCAAATCCTGGAGACGCTGTCGGTCACCACGCGCCTCGAGAAGGTGCTGGGCCTGATGGAGAGCGAGATCTCGGTGCTGCAGGTCGAGAAGCGCATCCGCTCGCGCGTCAAGCGCCAGATGGAGAAGACCCAGCGCGAGTATTATCTCAACGAGCAGATGAAGGCGATCCAGAAGGAGCTCGGCGACGACGACGGTCGCGACGAACTCGCCGATCTCGAAGAGAAGATCTCCAAGACCAAGCTCTCCAAGGAAGCGCGCGAGAAGGCGCAGCATGAATTGAAGAAGCTGCGCCAGATGTCGCCGATGTCCGCGGAAGCGACCGTCGTGCGCAACTATCTGGATTGGCTGCTGTCGATCCCGTGGAACAAGAAGTCCAAGGTGAAGAAGGATCTGGAATCGGCGCAGGCGGTTCTGGATGCCGATCACTACGGGCTGGAGAAGGTCAAGGACCGTATCGTCGAGTATCTCGCGGTGCAGTCGCGCGCCAACAAGCTGACGGGCCCGATCCTCTGCCTCGTCGGACCGCCCGGCGTCGGCAAGACCTCGCTCGGCAAGTCGATCGCGAAGGCGACCGGACGTGAGTTCGTGCGCGTCTCGCTCGGCGGCGTGCGCGATGAGGCCGAGATCCGCGGTCACCGCCGCACCTATATCGGCTCGATGCCCGGCAAGATCATCCAGTCGATGCGGAAGGCGAAGTCGTCCAATCCGCTGTTCCTGCTGGACGAGATCGACAAGATGGGCGCCGATTTCCGCGGCGATCCGTCTTCGGCGCTGCTCGAGGTCCTGGACCCCGAGCAGAACGGGACCTTCAACGACCACTACCTCGAGGTCGACTACGATCTGTCCAACGTGATGTTCATCACGACCGCGAATACGCTCAATATTCCGGGGCCGCTGATGGACCGCATGGAGATCATCCGGATCGCGGGCTACACCGAGAACGAGAAGGTCGAGATCGCACGCAAGCATCTGATCCCGAACGCGGTGTCCAAGCACGGCCTGGACTCCAAGGAGTTCTCGATCGACGACGACGCGCTGCTGCTGTTGATCCGCCGCTACACCCGCGAAGCGGGCGTGCGTAATCTGGAGCGTGAGCTCTCCACACTCGCCCGCAAGGCGGTGAAGGAGCTGATGATCTCCAAGAAGAAGTCGGTCAAGGTCACCGAGAAGACTCTGGAAGAGTTGCTCGGCGTGCCGAAGTACCGCTTCGGCGAGATCGAGAGCGAGCCGCAGGTCGGTATCGTCACGGGCCTTGCCTGGACCGATGTCGGCGGCGAGCTGTTGACCATCGAAGGCGTCATGATGCCCGGCAAGGGCAAGATGACGGTCACGGGCAATCTGCGCGACGTGATGAAGGAATCGATCTCGGCGGCGGCGTCCTACGTGCGCTCGCGTGCGATCGTCTACGGCATCGAGCCGCCGCTGTTCGACCGGCGCGACATCCACGTGCACGTGCCGGAAGGCGCGACGCCGAAGGACGGTCCGTCGGCGGGCGTGGCGATGGCCACCGCGATCATCTCGGTCATGACCGGCATTCCGGTCCGCCACGATGTCGCGATGACCGGCGAGATCACGCTGCGCGGCCGTGTGTTGCCGATCGGCGGCCTGAAGGAGAAGCTGCTGGCCGCTGCCCGCGGCGGCATCAAGACGGTGCTGATCCCCGAGGATAACGCCAAGGATCTCACGGAGATTTCCGATGCGATCAAGGGCGGCATGGAGATCATCCCGGTGTCACGTCTGGACGACGTCGTCGCCAAGGCCTTGGTGAAGAAGCCGGTGCCGATCGTCTGGGAAGAGGACACCAAGGTGACGGTGAAGCCGGACGGGGACGAGGCCGCCGGCGGACTGACCGCTCACTAAGGTTCAGCGAAAGATGATAAAACGGCGCCTTCGGGCGCCGTTTTTGTTTTGGGGGCAGGGATCAGGGCGATGCAGATCGACGGGCAGTGCCATTGCGGGCAGATCACCTTCGAGGCCGAGATCGATCCCGAGACGGTGTCGGTCTGCCATTGCCGGGATTGTCAGACCCTGACGGGATCGCCGTTCCGGGTGACCGCGATCTGTAGCAACGCCGACGTCATGCTGACCAGCGGCACGCCAAAAGTCTACGGCAAGCGCGGCGACAACGGCCGGATGCGCTTCCAGCACTTCTGCGCCGACTGCGGTTCCCCGCTGTTCACCAGCGGCGAGGGCGACCAGGCTGACGATTGGGGTATCCGCTGGGGCTCAATCCGGCAGCGCGACAAATTGCGGCCCGTCAGGCAGATCTGGTGCCAGTCGGCGGCGGTGTGGATCGACGCGGTGCCGTTGCTGCCGGGGAGGCCGGGGGATTAGGCTGGCTTGCCAAGCCGAAGCTCGCCGCAAAAAGCCCGCCTTCGCCCGTTGGGATTCGGCGTGGCAGCCTGCGTCGCTGCGCGAGCGCGGGCTGGTGGGCGGTCACGGATTCGAACCGCGGACCCTCTCGGTGTAAACGAGATGCTCTAACCAGCTGAGCTAACCGCCCCAAGGCGCCTCTTTAGCCCTCCCGCGGGTGTTCGAGCAAGGCCCGAACGCATCGCAAACAGGGCTCGAGCAAGACCGCCTTTGTGATGATTGTCACAGGCGTCCGCCCGCGAGTCGGCCAATGTCCCCCGCAATTCACGATGGAGGGGTGGCCAATGTGTGCTCTGCTGGACCTCATCTACCGACATTGTTGCCGAGCGTGTTTGAGCGAAGCGCGACGCATGAGCCGCCGCGGCTCGATCATTCCAATTTGGTAGTTCCGGCTGACGGCGCGCCGATTTGGCCGCAGGCGGCTGTCCTGCCTCGTTGCGCCTGGCATCGGACGCCCACGAGCCGCCCTCCAAGGGTCCAAAATTGCCCTTTTTCGGTCATCTTTTTGATCGCCATCCGAACCAACGTGACGGCTCCCTGTGGCAGCGTGGAGTATCGCCGTGATGAGTGATCTTCGCATCAAGCTGGAAAGGTACGAGTCGAAAGCCGCCCACTGCATGAAAGCGGCTCAAGAAGCTCCTGATGAGGCCGGTCGGGCCTTCTACGAGGAGCTTGCCAACTATTACGACGAGCTGGCAGCCGACTTTCGCCGCGTCCTCGCCAAGCGAACCGGAGTTTCGCTCGCGGCCGAATGATCCGGCGTAGCGCAGGTCGGCAGTTGAAGACCTCGGCGGTCCGTCAACCTCTGACGCCGTGTCGTGCGGCGTGAACGCAAGAACGTCTCGCTGACAGGTTGACCGAACAGGCCGCCTCAGTCGACGGCGTCCTTGCTTTTCGGCATCGGGGTCTTTCGACCAAGCTGCCGGAGGGGATCCATGGAACAGCCAAGCGGACACGCAGAGAATGCCGACCAGATCGCCTATTGGAACGGTCCGAGCGGGCAGCGCTGGGCCGATCGGCACGCGGCCCAGGAAAGCTTGCTCGGCCCCATCGCCGCCGTGCTGATCGATCGCGCCAAGCCGAAGCCGGGCGAGCGCGTTCTCGATGTCGGCTGCGGCTCCGGCGCGACGACGTTCGCGTTCGCGAAGGCTGTCGCGCCCGATGGCTTCGCGCTCGGCCTCGACGTCTCCGACCCGATGCTGGCGCAGGCGCGCGCGTTTGCGCCAAAAGGCCTGCCGCTCGATTTCGTGCTGGCGGATGCGACGGTCCATCCGTTCGAGCCGGCGAGCTTTGACCTGTTGGCATCGCGCTTCGGCGTGATGTTCTTCGCCGATCCCATTGCGTCCTTCACCAACCTCCGCCGCGCGCTGAAGCCGACCGGACGGCTCGCCTTCGCCTGCTGGCGCGAGCCAAAGGAAAATCCGTGGATGATGGCGCCGCTGATGGCGGTCTACAAACATGTCCCGAAGATGCCGCCGGTCGGGCCGGAAGAGCCGGGCCCGTTCGCCTTCGCCTCGGAGGAGCGCGTGATGCGCATCCTGAAAGGCGCGGGCTTCGTGGACGTGGCGATGGAGCCGCACAATCTCGCGATGGATGTCGCCATCGGCGGCGGGCTCGATGCCGCCGTGGACGGCGCGCTCCAGATCGGCCCGGCCAGCCGCGCGCTCCAGGGCCATCCGCCGGAGACCTATGCCGCCGCAAAAGCCTCGATCCGCGAGATGCTCGCGCCGTTCCTCAAAGGACAGAGCGTGGCGCTCCAGGGCGCAATCTGGATCGTGACGGCGAAGGCGGCGTAGGCGCCGCTCTCTCTCGACGTCGTCATTGCGAGGAGCGAAGCGACGATGTGGAGGCGTTGTGCCCATTACACCACATCATCCGGCGCGAGCGCGCAGCCATTGTCGGGATGCGTCTCGATCTGGAGCGTGGTGTGGCCGATGCGGAAGGACGCCCTCAGCATCTGCGCCGTCTCCATCAGGAATGCATCGCCGGCTCCGGTGGGCATGACGAGATGGCAGGTCAGTGCCGTCTCGGTGGTCGAGATCGGCCAGACGTGGAGGTCGTGGATTCCCGAGACGCCGGGCCGCTCCAGCAGAAAGATCTTGATCGCGGCGATGTCGGTGCCCCTGGGCGCCGCAGCCATCGACATGTCGATGGAGCCGCGCAGCAGGCTGGTGGTGCTCCACAGGATGGTGGCGCAGATGACGAGGCTGGTGACGGGATCGAGCCAGAGCCAGCCGGTCCAGATGATCAGCGCCGCCGAGACCACGACGCCGAGCGAGACCGCGGCGTCGGCCGCCATGTGCAGATAGGCGCCTTCGATGTTGATGTCGTCCTTGCGTCCGCGCGCGAACAGCATGGCGGTAAAACCGTTGATGAGGATGCCGATGCCGGCGACCACCATCACGGTGACGCCCGCGACCGGCTCCGGCTCGCGCAGCCGCAAGATCGCTTCCCAGCCGATCGCGCCGGTCGCGACCAGCAGGAACACCGCGTTCGCGAGCGCCGCCAGGATGGTGGAGGCGCGAAAGCCGTAGGTGAAGCGGCCGCTCGGCGCGCGCCGTGCCGCGATCGATGCGCACCAGGCCACGACCAGGCCGAGCACGTCGCTGAGATTGTGGCCGGCGTCGGCGAGCAGGGCGGTGGAGTTGCCGATATAGCCGTAGATCGCCTCGGCCACGACCAGCGCGGTGTTGAGCGAAATGCCGATCGCGAATGCCGTGCCGAAATCGGCGGGCGCATGGACATGCGCGTGGCCAGGACCATGGTTATGTCCGTGGTCATGCGCGTGGCCGGCATGATCATGGTGGTGATGACCGTGATGGTCGTGGCTGCCCAAATCTAGCGCTCCCCGGACGCCGCCAAATCAGGCGCCATTGTAGGCGTTTCGGCAGCCGCGTCACGCCGGAACAGCGCATAGAGCGCCGGCAGCACCAGCAACGTCAGCACGGTCGAGGAGATGATGCCGCCGATCACCACGGTCGCCAGCGGACGCTGCACCTCGGCGCCGGCGCCGGTGGCGAGCGCCATCGGCACGAAGCCGAGGGAGGCGACCAGCGCGGTCATCAGCACTGGGCGCAGCCGCGTCAGCGCACCTTCGCGTACCGCGTCGGCCACGGGGCGCCCCTCGCTGCGCAGCCGCTCGATGAAGGCGATGATGACGAGGCCGTTGAGAACGGCCACGCCCGACAATGCGATGAAGCCGACACCGGCGCTGATCGACAGCGGGATGTCGCGCAGCAGAAGCGCCGCGACGCCGCCCGTCAACGCCAGCGGCACGCCGGAGAACACCAGAGCCGCATCCGCCGCCGATCCCATGCCCATAAACAGCAGCAGGAACACCAGCAGCAGCGCCACCGGTACCACGATCATCAGCCGCTTGGTCGCCGAGACCAGCTGCTCGAACTGGCCGCCCCAGCCGATCCAATAGCCCGGCGGCAGCTTGACCTTCTCGGCGACGGCGGCTTCCGCCTCGCTCACGAAGGAGCCGAGGTCGCGCGCGCGGACATTGGCGGTGACGACGATGCGCCGCTTGCCGTTCTCGCGGCTGATCTGGTTCGGACCGGGCGTCGCATCGACAGTTGCGACCGACGACAGCGGAACATAGCGCATCTGGGCAAGGGGAGAGGCGGTCAGCGCTGTTCGAACGGCGGTGCCGCTTGCTGCTTCCTCGCTCGGCGGCAGCGGGATCGGGATGGCCCGGATCGCGTCGAGATTGCCGCGCAGATGTTCCGGCAGGCGCACGACGATATCGAAACGGCGGTCGCCCTCGAACAGCTTGCCTGCCGATTTGCCACCGACCGCGATCTCGACGATGCCCTGCACCTCACCGATGCTGAGCCCGTATCGGGCGAGCGCCTGGCGGTCGAGCCGGACGGTGAGGATCGGCAGGCCCGAGACCTGCTCGATCTTGACGTCGCTGGCGCCGCGGATGCTGCGGATTGCGGCCTCGACCTGCTTTGCCGCGCCCTGGAGGATGTCGAGGTCGTCGCCGAAGACCTTGATGCCGACGTCGCTACGCACGCCGGAGATCAGCTCGTTGACACGGAACTGGATCGGCTGGGAGATTTCATAGGCGCTGCCGGGAATGTCGTCGGCAGCGTGGTCGATAGCCTCGATCACCTCCGATTTCGGCTTGTCCGGATCTGGCCATTCCGCGCGCGGCTTCAGCATGATGTAGCCGTCTGTCTGCGCCGGCGACATCGGGTCGGTCGCGATTTCGGCGGTGCCGATGCGGGTGAAGAATTCCTTCACCTCGGGAATCTCCTTGATGCGCTTTTCCAGCGCCTTTTGCAGATCCAGCGACTGCGTGAGGCTGGTGCCGGGAATCCGGATCGAGGCCAGCGCGACGTCGCCTTCGTCCAGGCTCGGGATGAACTCGCCGCCCATGCGTGCGGCGGCAATGCCGCTTGCGACCACGATGATGGCGGCCATGACGGTGACCGCGACCCGATTGTCGATCGCGAGGCGGAGCAGGGGGAGATAAATGCGCTTCGCCACCCGCATGAACAGGTTTTCGTGTTCGGACACCTTGCCGGTGACGAAGATGGCAACCGCCGCCGGCACGAAGGTGATGGAGAACAGCACCGCGGCGCCGAGTGCCATCAGCACGGTCAGCGCCATCGGCGTGAACATCTTGCCCTCGACGCCGGTCAGCGTCAGCACGGGCAGGTAGACAACGGCAATGATCAGCGTTCCGAACAAGCTCGGCTTGATGACCTCGCGCGACCCGCGCAGGATCGCGCGCAGCCGTTCGGGAGTGGAGAGCAGGCCGCCTTTCTGGCGTTGCGCCTCGGCCAGCATGCGCAGGCAGTTCTCGACGATGATCACGGCGCCGTCGACGATGATGCCGAAATCGATCGCACCCAGGCTCATCAGGTTCGCGCTGACTTTTGTTTCGACCATGCCGGTGATCGTCATGGCCATGGAGAGCGGAATGACGCAGGCCACCACGAGCGCGGCGCGGATGTTTCCGAGGATCAGAAACAGCACGGCCACGACCAGGGCCGCACCTTCCAGGAGGTTGTTTTCGACCGTGCGGATGGTGGCCTCGACCAGATGGGTGCGGTCGTAGACGGTCCGGGTCACGACGCCGTCGGGCAGCGATTTGGCGATCTCGTCGAGACGGGCTGCGACGCGGCGCGCCACGCTGCGGCTGTTCTCGCCGATCAGCAGCATGGCGGTGCCGAGCACGGTTTCCTCGCCGTCGCGCGTCGCCGCTCCCGTGCGGAGGTCTCGGCCTTCCTTGACGGTGGCGACATCCCTGATCCTGACGGGATTGCCGCCCCGCGAGCCGATCACGATGTCCTGGATCTCGCTGATGTTGCCGACCTGGCCCGGGGAGCGCACGAGATACTGCTCGCCGTTGCGTTCGATATAGCCGGCGCCGACATTGGCGTTGTTGGCGGCGAGCGCCGTCATGACGTCGCGAAAGCCGAGCCGGTAGGCCATCAGCTTGCCGGGGTCCGGCAGCACGTGGAACTGCCGCTCGAAGCCGCCGATGGTGTTGACCTCGATCACCCCCGGCACGTTGCGAAGCTGCGGCCGGATGATCCAGTCCTGCACGGTGCGCAGATCGGTCAGCGAATAGTCGTGACCGCCTTGCGTCTTCGCGCCCGCTTTTGCCTCGACGGTGTACATGAAGATTTCGCCCAAGCCGGTCGAGACCGGGCCCATCGCGACCTCGACGCCCGCCGGAAGCTGGTCCTTCACCTGCTGGATGCGCTCGCCCACGAGTTGGCGGGCAAAATAGATGTCGGTGCCGTCCTTGAACACGACCGTCACCTGGCTCAGGCCGTAGCGCGACAGCGAGCGGGTGTAATCGAGCTTCGGCAGGCCGCCCATCGCGGTCTCGACGGGGAAGGTGATGCGCTGCTCGGTTTCGAGTGGCGAGTAGCCGGGCGCGCGGGTGTTGATCTGGACCTGGACGTTGGTGATATCGGGGACGGCGTCGATCGGCAGGCGCTGGAAATTCCACGCTCCGAAAGCGACGGCGCCGAGCGCGAGCAGGAGGACCAGCCAGCGCTGCTGAAGCGAGACGGCGATGAGACGCTCAATCATGTTCCGCCTCGCCCTTGCCCATCTCCGCCTTCACGACAAAACTGTTCTCCGCGACGTAGTGCTCGCCGGCCGAAAGACCCGCCTTGATCTCGACATGGCGCGGATCGGAATCTCCGAGTTCCACGGGACGCGCCTCGATCTTGTCGCCGTCCTCGCGGACGAACACGATGGTTCTGTTCTCCAGCGTCTGGATCGCGCTTCGGCGTACGGCGACCGCGACGTTGCGCGCGGCGAGGATCAGCCGCGCCGTGACGAACAGGCCGGGACGCAGGCGCCCGTCTGGATTTGCGAGCACCACGCGGGCGAGCGCGGTCTGGGTCTCGCTGCTGCCGATCGGCGCCATGTAGGAGATCGTGCCCTTGATCTCGCCGCGGCCGTCGTCGGGATCGATCAGCACCTCGTCATTGAGACGAACGCGCCGGAGGTCCTGCCGGTAGATCGACAGGTCGACCCAGATCGTCGAGAGGTCGGCGACCACAAAGGCCGGCTTCTGCTCGGAGGCGTATTCGCCGAGCGAGATCTGCCGCTCGATGATGGTGCCGGCGATCGGCGCCTTCAGCTCGTAGACGGTGAGGCTCTGGTTGCTCTCGATCGCGGCGAGCAGATCGTCCTTGCCGACCCTGTCGCCGATGCGCTTCTGGATCGATTTGGCGATCCCCGGAAAGCGCGGCGTCACCTGCACGACGGCTTCCTGGTTGGCGCGCAAGATGCCGTTGAAGGACAGCGTATCGGTCAGCGTCGCACTCCCGGCCTCCGCCAGCGTGACACCGGCGGCCGCCAGCTTGACGTCGGAGATGCGGATGCGGTCGGCGCCGTGCTCGTCCTGCTCGACATGGTCGTTCGGCTTCTCCGGCTTCTTGTCCGCGGCATGCTCGGTGTGCGTGACCCCGGCAGGGGCGAGCAGGGAATAGCCGTAAGCGCCGAGTGCTGCGGCAAGGATGGCAATGACGATGGTGGAGGATGTTTTCATCGCGCGCTCTCCCGGGCCAGCGCAAAGGGATTGCCGACGAGGCCTTCGATGGTCGCAACGCCGGCATGGAAGTTCTGCAGCGCCTCCTGCTCGCGCAGCCGCGCCTGGGTGACGCTCGCCTGGGCGTCGAGCACTTCGAGCAGGGAGAAGCGGCCCTGGCCGTAGCCCTGCGCGATCGCCTCCGAGGCTTCTGTGGCTTTCGGAATCGCGGTCTCGCGCAGCACCGCGAGCTCGCGCAGCGAGCCCTGGAGCGAGTCGTAGGCGCGGCCGGCGACCACGATCAGCGTGTTGCGGTTGGCCTCGCGCTCGGCCCTGGTCTTGGCGAGGCTTTCCTGCGCCGAGAGGATGTTGCCCTGGTTCTGGTCGAACACGGGAATCGGCACCGAGACGGTGAGGCGCACCGCGTCGTCATTGGTCTCGTTGAAATGGCGCCATCCCGCCGCGATCCGCACGTCGGGATAGGGCCTTAAGCGCGCCATCAACAGCTCGGCGTTGCGCTGGGCATAGACCGCGGTCCAGCGCACCAGCTGCGGATTGGCGTCGATGGCGGCCACGACCGACTGGAACGTCGGCGTCTTTCCCGTGGTATCGAGCCGGCCGGAGACCTCGCCGAACTTTGCCGCGGGATCCCCCATCAGCACCGCAAGCTCGCGCCTGGCGCTCGCCAGCGTTGCCTTGAAGCGTTCGCGGTCGGCCTTCACCAGGGCGGACGCGACCTCGGCGCGGCCGGTCTCTGCCGGCGAGGAGGCGCCGGCCTCGACGCGGCGGCGCAGCAGCGGCGTCAGCCGGTCGATCGCGGCGATCTGCTCGTCGAGGATCTGGATGCGCCGCTGCGCGCCGAGCACGCTGAGGAAGGCGATCGCAGTCTCCGACAACACCTCCAGCCTGACCGCCTTGCGCTGGATCGCGGCCACCTCGATGCCGGCGGCGCCCGCGGCGATCCGCGCATCACGCTTGCCGAACAGCTCGAAGGCCTGGCTGATCTGGAGCGTGGTCTCGGCCGATCTCGTGCCGCGATAGATGCCCGATCCGAACGAATTGTCCTGTTCATAGGACAGTTCCGGATTGAGCAGCGCGCCGGCCTGGATGCGCTGCCCCGTGGCGATGCCGACGTCGCGCTCTGCCGCGGTGAGCCGCGGGCTCGCGGCCAGCGCGCGCGACAGCGCGCTCCGCATCGTCAGCGTCTGGGCGTGGGCGTGCTGCGTCAGCCAGGGGCTGACGAAAATCGCCATCGCGCACGCCAGGCGCGCGGCAGTCCGTCTGCAAGACATGAAGGTGACCTGTGAACAATCGTATCGTGGGCGCGCAGGCGCCCGGCTGATCAGTTCAGGTCAGGTGTTTGGGGGGCGGAGAGTCGGTGTCGGGCGCAATGCCGAGCAGCGCAGGCTCACGCTGCGGGATCGGTGCGGCAACGATGTCGGCGGCGGATCCAGGCTGCAGCGGCTGCGCGACGGCGACCGAGAAGCAGCCGTGGCAGTGATGGCCGCCGAAGGCCTTGTGATCGCCATGGCCCGCAGAACCGTCTTCGACAATCGAGGCGATCTCCGAGCCGCCGGAGGGGCTGGTGACATCGATGTCGTGCGCGCCATGGAGCGCGCCGGACAGCAGATAGGTGATTGCGAGACACGCAGCCAACAGCCCGCGCCAGTTGCGCAGGCGAAACAATCTGATCGGGCGGCGGATCGCAGTCACGAAGTCACTCTGGTTACGTCCGGGTTCGTAGCATGGCGACCGGAACAGTGTCGACCCGCAATAATGTTACGTGTGCGGAACTGAACGTCGCACCCGCATGTGTCCACGCGATTGCAAGCAGCGACGTCCGTTCATCGCCATCGTTGCGGTCCCATGGTAAGATAGAAACAACGAGAGGGAGCTCGGAATGCCCGAAGAGTCTTGCTGCTCGCACGATGCGTGCTGCGGGGAAGCCGCCAAAGCCCGTGTGGAGGAAGTCGCCGCGTCAGGCTGCGCCGACTGCTGCTCGGCGGGCGTTCCGGTCTTCGACGGGCTCGATCCGCGATACAAGCGCGTGCTGTGGACCGTCATCGCCATCAACGCGGCGATGTTCGTGAGTGAAATGGCGGCGGGCCATTTGGCCGGCTCCCAGGCTCTCAAGGCCGACGCTCTCGACTTCCTCGCCGACACGGTCACCTACGGCCTGAGCCTTTCGGTGATCGGCGCGAGCATCAAGACGCGTGCCACCGCCGCGTTGTTCAAGGGGTTGTCGCTCAGTGCCATGGCCGCCTGGGTGTTCGGGTCAACGCTCTATCAGACCCTGGTCCTGGGGCTCCCGCGTGCGGAGCTGATGGGAGCGATGAGCCTGGCCGCGCTGGCAGCGAACCTGACCTCGGTTCTCTTGCTTGCGCGCTACAAGGACGGCGACGCCAATGTGCGGTCGGTATGGCTCTGCTCGCGCAATGACGCGATCGGCAACGTCATCGTGATGGTCGCTGCCATCGGTGTATTTGGAACCGCGACGGCATGGCCCGATCTGGCTGTCGCCGCGGTAATGGCTGGAATCTTCCTGACCTCGTCGCTGCAAATCTTGCGGCAAGCATGGGCAGAGTATCGCGGTGGGCAAGCTGCCGTGACTGCCTGAGGGTGGCCTTTGCGCGCGATCCAAACGCGGAAAGGCCCCAGCCCGGGGCTGACCGGCTGAGGCCTTATGTGCTCACATTCTCATCCTTGGGACTTGAGACGCTAACGCGCCCCGTACTGGATCGTTCCGCAGGGCTCGGAATTATTTTGCCCTGCTGCCGGGGGTAGCAGCGTTCCTACGCCTTCTCCTCCCAGATCATCGCGAGATGCACGATCGTCTGCACCGCCTTTTCCATGTCCTGCCGGCTGACCCATTCGAGCCGCGAATGAAACGCGTGCTCGCCGGCGAAGATGTTGGGGCAGGGCAGGCCCATGAAGGACAGGCGCGAGCCGTCGGTGCCGCCGCGGATCGCGGTGCGCATCGGGCGCAGGCCGGCACGGCGGATCGCCTCGATCGCGTATTCGAGGATGTGCGGGTGACGGTCGATCACCTGCTTCATGTTGCGGTACTGCTCCCTGACCTCGAACTTGTAGGTCGAGCGCGGATAGTCCTTCATCACGTCCTTGACGATGTTCTCGAGCAGGACTTCCTTCTCCTTCAGCCCTTCCTCGGTGAAGTCGCGCACGATGAAGGAGAGCGTCGCCTGCTCCAGCGCACCGTCGATGCCGATCGGATGCAGGAAGCCCTGCTTGCCTGACGTCGTCTCGGGCGAGCAGCCTTCCTTTGGCAGCCGCTCGATGATGGCGGCTGCGATCTTGATCGCGTGCTCCATCTTGCCTTTGGCGTAGCCTGGATGGGCGCTGACGCCGTTGATGGTGATGGTGGCGCCGTCGGCCGAGAAGGTCTCGTCCTCGACGCTGCCGGCGCTCTCGCCGTCCATGGTGTAGCCGAAATCGGCGCCGAGCTTCTTCAGGTCGACATTGTCGACGCCGCGGCCGATCTCCTCGTCCGGCGTGAACAGGATCTTGACGGTGCCGTGCTTCACATCGGGGTTGTTGATGAAGAAATGCGCGGCATCCATGATCTCGGCGACGCCGGCCTTGTTGTCGGCGCCCAAGAGCGTGGTGCCGTCGGTGGTGATGATGTCGTTGCCGATCTGGTTCTTCAGCGCGGGATGTTCAGTGAAGCGGATCACCTGGCTGGTATCGCCCGGCAGGGTGATATCGCCGCCGCGATAGTCCTTCACCAGCTGCGGCTTGACGTCCTTGCCGGTCACGTCGGGCGAGGTGTCCATGTGCGAGCAGAAGCAGATCACCGGCACCTTCTTGTCGGTGTTGGCCGGGATCGTTCCGTAGACGTAGCCGAAGTCGTCGAGATGCGCGTCGGCGACGCCCATGGCCTTCAGCTCGGCGGCGAGCACGCGGCCGAGATCTTTCTGTTTCTCGGTCGAGGGCGAGGCCGGGGATTCCGGATCGGACTGGGTGTCGATGGTGACGTAGCGCAGGAAGCGTTCGGTCACGGTGTGCGAAAAGGAGAGGGAGGACATTTCTGGTCAAACCGCCGGATCTTGGGGAAGCAAGGCTTGGGGGAAGCAGGCGGTATATCAGAAAAGCGGGCCGTGATGCGGCCAGAACGAAGCGGATCAGGCTTAACGAAACGTAGCTGCTAGATCGCTTCCTTGAGCTCCTTGACCGGGCGGAAGGCCACCTTCTTGCTGGCCTTGATGTGGATCGCCTCGCCGGTGGTGGGGTTGCGGCCGGTGCGGGCGGCGCGCTTGCGGACCTGGAGGATGCCGAGCCCGACGATGCGGACGCGGTCGCCCTTCTTGAGGTGCTTGGCGATCAGATCGACCATATCGGTCAGGACGGCCTCGGCGTGCTTCTTCGAAAGGTCCTGGCTCTCCGCGATGTCAGCGGCGAGGTGCTTGAGCGTGATGGTGGCGGGAGCGGCTGCCTTCTTCGCCGAATCCTTCTTGGCCGAATCCTTCTTAGCCATGTCTGGCCTCCTCAATGACAGGGAAGCCCCGGAAAAGCCGGTCAAGCGTGGGGATCCCTCCAAGTCCTGGAAGGCCTAGACGATTCGGGCGCGGGCTGACTATGCCACGAGTTCCCGGCAGACGCCGGCAGTGCCGCGAAAGGCATCGAGAAGTTCGGGCTAAGACTATGAAGGGATTGCCAAAATGGCGCGAGAGACGGGGCTCGAACCCGCGACCTCCGGCGTGACAGGCCGGCGTAATGGCCCCCGATTTCAATCAGAGTTTCAACTTTCCGGGAACCGAAACGAGCCCGAAACAGGGCGAAGTTGAAACCCTCCTAATAGCCGGGCCCTGGTCGTCTTTGACGGGTCTAATCGCACCCAAACACAACCGCACAACCAAATAAATCCCTTTTAAGTTGTGCACAGAACAAAAGAAGGCCGCCTCGATTGGCGGGCCGCCAGCCAACCCTCATTTTTGATGGTGCCACCCCCCACTTTCCCTGAAAATTCGTATTTGGGTTTATGGGCACCAAAACCACCAATCTTAAGAACGCACGCGGGTTGACCGGCGTCGAGGAGGCGACCTATCTCCTACGATTTTTCTTCGGCCAGCCCTTTAGTGCTTTGGCCCTGCCAACCCTACTGGATCTTTATGGATCCTAAGCGAGGAGGAGCGCGGGATGGTTACGCGGGACGGAAGTTACGTCGATGACCTCTACTATGCCGGCGGAGATTCAGTGACCGTAAAGGTTTTGGTCGGTCGTGACGACGCCGAGTGGCGAACTGCGCATCTTTCCGAGATGCCGCGCGAGTGGCTGTCAGAAGTGAAGGCAGCCGTTGATGGGGCGCTTGCTAAGGCCTCCTAGCTCCAAAAATCATAGGACGAACAGTGAAGATAATGAATATGCGCCCATGTTCGGGCGGGAGGCGCTTTGCCTCCATCGACGTTGAGATTGCGCCCGGAGTTCGGGCAATGGATGTTTCCGTCATGCGCAAGCCTGATGGATCGCTGCGCGTTTTCGGTCGCTCGCAGACCTTTGACCGCAGTGTTGCCGATAGCCTGGCGCACACCGCGGTCGCGGTCGGAGGGTGCCAGCATGAGCGACGCTAAGCAGCGCACCGCAAAACCGGGCGACTTGCTTTCGCAGTGGTGGACCTTAGGCGCGATTGCCGCTGATAGACGCACCGCCGGCCGGCACATGAAGGCTGGTTGGGTAATCATCAACTCATACTGGCAGAAGCACGGCAACGGCCGCGCAAGCTTGTCGTACATCCAGAAAGCCACGGGCCTCGACCGCAAGGCCGCCGTCAAAGCTTGTCGCGAGCTGGTCGCGTGGGGGCATGTCACGCGCGTGAAGTATCCCGGCACGCGCCCCTCCGAGTACGTGCCTCGGTGGGTGACAACGGCTAGTGGTGTGCAAACGGCCACCACAAAGACCGATGCTCCCAGTGGTGGCGAAATGACCACCACCCTAGTGGTCGAATCGACACCACTAGAAGGCGCTAGTGGTGTGCAAATGACCACTGAATCCTACCTACGTAGTCCGGCTTACAAGCCGGACCTACAGATAGATAGAGATGACCCCGCCGCGCCTACGGCGCCGCCGCTTGCGAATGGCCTTGCGGCCACCGCTGCGGGCGGGACGGCGGTGGAAGAGCGCGCACGCTCCCACGCCGACGATATCCAAGCCGCCCAAGCCAAGCCAACCTTTGAGCTCTGCTACCGCACCTATGATTACGCCAAGGGTAAAAAGGAAGCGCGTGCGGCATGGGATGCGCTCCCGGCCGAGGTGGATCGCGCTGCCGTGATTAAGGCCGCTGCGGCATGGCAGGCCTCATGGGAGGCRCAAGGCAAGCCTGACGCGCCGCGCAAGCACCTTGCCACATGGTTGCGTGAGGAGCGGTACGATGAGGATGCGCCGCGCGGTTTCCAGAAGGTGGAGCGTGGTAAGGCAAAGCCGAAGGCTACCAAGCCCGCGAGCGAAATCCGAAGATACGCAATCATTGCGCGTGTCGAAGAAGRCAGCCCATTCAAAAGCTACTTTGAGACATTCACGTTCCGGGCCTTGGATGGCGGGCATGAATTTTCGCGGCGGCTTCATGTCATGCAGGCGGATGCGGAGTACGCTGAAGGTGCGGACGCGGCCGAATATCGCGAGCTTTGTCGTGCCACGTTTGGCGAAGAACATGGCATTTTAAATCCTGTCGGGGAATGGATTGGCCGCATAATCGGCATCAGCGAAGAGGCGGGCGAGTCAGTGCTTTGGCACTTGCCCGACGAAAACGAGCCACCGGACGAACCCGAGCCGACCTCACCACCGCGCCGACTAACGGTCGAGGAGGCCGAACGGGAGGCGTATGAAGCTTGGCTCGCTGAGAACGATTTGTAGGGCCATTTTTTTCCATCCCGCCATCGTGTGCAGCCGGCAATCGGCCACACCAAGACCGCTGAAGCGATAAAAAACGAAACCCTTCAAGGGTGCACAACACGTGTATAAACCAGCAAACGACAACGGCCCCATTCAGGTCGCCGACTTCACCGACCTTGCAGCCGCCGTGCATGGCTAGAATCCGCACCGGCTACCCCCGCAACCCACCGCGCTCAGTCGCCCTCTTTGCGGGACAGTCGGATGGCGGAAAAGTTGCTGCGGAAGCGCAGGGCTATGACAAGGCGGGGGTAGGGGCCATCTCGATCTCTCCCACCGTGGGCCTCAACTTCCGGTCGCACACAATCGCGCGCTAGGCCGCAGATTTTCAATTATTTTTCCGGGCCGCGGAGACGGCGAACCGCACATCACGTTGAGATGAACGCAGCAAACGACAACGGCCCAATTCAAGCCAGCGATTTCCCAGCCACCCCCGAGTGTGGGCGCGCCAATTGAATACGTTGGTCGTGTTTCCGAAGTTCGACGCCTGCCGTCAATGGAGCCACTTGGCTGACCGGGGAGGGGTGCCAGATGGTTCTAAGTCAATCCGCTATCGGACGCCGGCCGCCCCCACTTTCACGCGCATCTGCAATTCAGAATATGACCCCCTAAGGCCGCCCGGCCGATCAATCTAAGGGAGAAATCAATGCCGATTTTTTCAGCCGTTGCGACTGCGGCTCTTGCCGCTCCGGCATCACGAGYACTTTCTGCGGCGAAGCGGGGTCGTGGAAGTTGACGAAGATCTGAGGATGACGAAGGAAAAGACTAATGACTGCGATCTCCGCTGTTAAGTCTTCGAACTCTGTCCACATCTTCTCAGACGCGGCCTGGCACGACCCGACGTCCGGCAAATTTTGTGGGATAGGAACCAAAGTCCACAGTTTTCCTGAGCACAACGCTGTGTTTGCGGTCACGGGCATGTCGACGGCACCGCAGCTGCTCTCGGCGCTTCTGATGGAGAATCAGTTCGCCGACTATCGTTCGCTCTGCGATGCAATGTGGGATCTGATCAAGACATGTTCCACTCGGGGCAAGGCAGTCGGTCTTAGCATGACCGGCCGGTGCGACGTCGTGCTGGCGGGTTGGTGCGACGATGTCGGCTCGTCAATCTTTGTCACACAGTGCTTCTTTGACCATGACATTTTCAAAGGAGCCGCCGCAGAGCGCTACGTCAGGCCCAGCATCGACGACTCCTCGCTGATGCAATTTTCTGGCGATGGGTTAGCCTTGGGGGCAATGAGCGGAGAAAGGCGGTCAAGGGTACGGCGACGCACCGCGCTCGCGCGGGCTTTGCCCTTGACGGCTGAAGGGGCGGCAGCCCCTTTACGCGCGAGGGATCGTCACCGCGTGGCCGGGGACGAAGACCCGGGCGCGGGACTGCTAAGGAACGCGCTAGAGCCCGGTCGCCCGCGCAGCAGGAGGACGCGCCCGAAACGGAACCGTGCGCCTTTGCGGAAAGTTGGGATACCACCAGACTAAAAGCGGGGAGACCACATGAAGCGAATTACAAAATGGCGGGCGGCGGCGAAGCGTGAGCTGATCGCGCCTCGCGGCGACAAGCGATATGTTCGCCGCGATGCGAAAGGCCGTATCAAGGAAAGCGATGATGTGAGCCGGTCGCTTTCTCAGGATCGCCGCAAGACGGCGAAGAAAAAAGTGAAAGCGGGGCAGGGTGACCGGGGCGACCGCAAGCCCGTCAACTCCAAGGCACGGAAACAATCGAGTGCCCGCAAGTAACGCAACCTTCGATCTCTTCGGAGGTGTCTTCCTTCCGGAAGGTATGAAGTATCGGCCGGAGTTTCTCTCTGCTAATGAAGAGCGTGCGCTTCTGGCTGATATTGAGACGCTTCCATTCAGGGAATTTGAATTCCGCGGGTTCACCGGCAAGCGCCGTACCGTTTCTTTTGGCTGGCGCTACGATTTCAATGGCGGTGGTCTCACCAGAACTGAGGACATGCCTGAATTCCTGACCCCGATCCGAGCCCGTGCCGAGGCATTCGCCGGCATTGTGCCCGGCAGCTTCCAACAGGTTCTCGTGACCGAGTACGCGCCCGGCGCCGGCATCGGCTGGCATAAAGATCGCTCCGTCTTTGGCGATGTTGCCGGCATTTCGCTGCTGTCTTCCTGTATCTTCAGGCTCCGCAGGCGAACGGCTAAGTCGTTCGAGAGGAACACCCTCGTTGCCGAGCCGCGCTCCGTCTACCTTTTCCGCAGTCCGTCGCGCACCGAATGGCAGCACAGCATTCCCGGTGTCGAAAGCCTGCGCTACTCGGTCACGTTTCGTAACGTGCTCGAAGAAGGTGAATCCTAGTGGCGCGCGTATCCACATTGCCGAAGCGGCTCCAGCCCATGCTCGCGACACTGACCGACGCGCCGTTCGACGATAAGGGCTGGATATTCGAGGACAAGTATGACGGCTTCCGGATGGTCGCAAAGATCGACAGCGGCAAGGTTACTCTCTATAGCCGCAACGGCAAGATCATCAGCCATAGCTATATCGAAGTCGCCCAGGCCCTCGAAGGTGTCAAAGGCGATGCCGTCATCGACGGAGAACTCGTAGCGATCGGCAAAGACGGCGTATCGCATTTTCAGCTCCACAGGCTCATCGGGTTCAGTCGCGACCGAAAGACTTCGGGCGTGAAATTTTTCGAGGAGGCCGAGCGCAAGGGTCTTGAAGGCATCATGGCAAAACGCGCCGACAGCAAGTACCTGTCAGGCGCGCGAACCGACGACTGGCTGAAGATCAAAACCTCGAAACGCCAGGAAGTGGTGATCGTGGGATTTACGGCGCCGCGGAGGACGAGACCGTTTTTCGGCGCACTTACACTTGCGCTGCGGGAAGGAGATGGCTGGCGTTATATCGGCCATGTCGGGACCGGCTTCAGCCACGAAACACTCGGAGAGCTGCACAAAAGGCTCATCAAGCTCAAAGCCGCCAAATCTCCTTTCGGCAAAAAGGTGAAGGACGAAGCGGTCACCACCTGGGTGAAGCCGCAACTCGTTGCCGAGGTAAAATTTACCGAGTGGACGAGCTCCGGCGAGATGCGGCACCCCGTTTATCTCGGCCTGAGAAAAGACAAGCAGGCAAAAGACGTCGTCATGGAGCGCGAGAAGCCGCGAGGATGACGCGGCATGTCAGCCCGGCTGAGCGGTGAGCATCCTTGTCTCGTTAATCCCATGAATAGGAACGAGCACCTTCGCGCATGATTGTCATCATCCACGAAGTGAAAGGACGTTCACATGGCAGACGAGCAGAATCCCAACAAGCAGCAGACCCCTGGACAGCAGAACCAGCAGGGCAATCAGGGCGGCCAGCAAGGTCAGAACCCGAATCAGAAGCCGGGCCAGCAAAACCAGGACCCGGGCCAAAACAAGCAAGGCGGCGAAAAGGGCGGCCAGCAGGGCGGCCAGAAGCCGTAAAGTAACAAAAGCCCGGCTTCGGCCGGGCTTTCCGTTTGTGTCGTGATTGCCTGACCTATTTACGGTTCTTGTCGAGCGTCTGCGCCATTTCGAGATGGTGCTTCAGTGCCGCCAGGGTTTTACCAGCCCAGTCCTTCAGCTTGGCATCGTCGCCGCCATTCGAGTAACGCTCGAACAGCGAGACCGCATCCTTATGAGCGCTCACCTGCATGGCGTCGTATTCCGACGCAAAATCCTCGGGTTTGGCCTCGCGCAGCTTTGTGATCTTCTTCTGCGACGCGTCATCGAGCGAAGCCGGGATCGCGGCTTTCAGGGTGTCGGGGACCATCGATTTGAGTTCGCTGCTCGTCTTGGTGTGGTCTTTCACCATCATTTCCGCAAACTGTTTCTCGTCCGCATTGCCCTTCTGCTGCGCGATCTTGCCCGCTTCGATCTCCGTCATGTCGCTCATGGCGGCTTCCTTGATGAAGTCTTCGGTCTTCGGCGCAATTCCAAGCGTGGAATTCACGCCGGTCTTCTCGCCGACCGACTGCGCAAAGGAGGGTGAGGCAAAGACTGCGAGCACGGCAAATGCAAGGGCTGCTTTTTTCATGAAAGTCGTCCTCTGGAGGATAATCGCGCGATCAACCTTCGTTCAGGATCAAAGTTCCTGGGCACAAAGGGACGAGCACGACCCCGGCCCGAGAGGAGGGAGACCGGGGCCGCTTGCCCGGGCAATGAGCATGCCGGACGTTCCGGCATACACTGGCAATGCCAAGGCAAGCTCTGCCGTTCCTAAACGTGGTTCGGCCCAACGTTCAAACAGGGGTATGCGCTGTGTGCACTTTTGGACCGAGACGTGCGGGCGATCATCATGGGGCCCGAACACTTCCGAGCACCGCCCGGCTGCCATGCGAAGCGTCCGCGCGCATGCGCGCTACCAGTGCCTGTCACGCCGACCAGCGATCCTGCTCTTCCCGGTGAGCCTGCTCGTTCAATCTCTCAGCGAGCTGATCCGCAAGTTCGTCCGTGTCGGCGGTCGCTATGGGCTCGCCTTTTTGCGTAGCTTTTGCTTGTCTGCTTCGATCGGAAAATCATCGGGAGTTAATGCGGGTTCTTTGCTCATGTCACCCTCATGCGGCTGGCACCTGCAGACGTGGAACGCTTGGTCTCAAGGCCAGTTGCAAGCGAACTTCAATATGTTGGAAAGCCAACGTTAAAGTGCGAAGGAGATTGCGTTTATCGCGGTCGCCTCGCCCCGAGGTGGGGGACGATGAATGAAAAATGGTTTATGTGGCAGGAGGTCTGACTATGCGGCGGCTTTTGGCGCGACCCTAGACCGAAGATGTAGAGAAGCGGTTGAGGCAAATGGCGGAAGCCGGGCGACCGGAATTGGAACGACTCAAAGGCAGCCCCGTTAGCCGCCGAGCTTCACAGCGGTGATGCGATTACCTCAAAACATTGGAGAACCGCAAATGGCGAAAGAGCCGAAGACTCTCGACGACCTGTTCCACGATACTCTCAAGGATATCTACTTCGCTGAGAAGAAAATCCTGGCCACCCTGCCGAAGATGGCAAAGGCAGCTCAGAACGAAGAACTGAAAGCAGCATTCGAAAAACACCGCACCGAGACGGAGGGCCAGATCGAGCGACTGGAGAAGGTGTTCGCGGTGATCGAGAAGAAACCGCAGGGTAAAACCTGTGCCGCGATCGTCGGTATCACAGAAGAGGGCGCCGAGATCATGGAAGAATATAAGGGCTCGCCCGCTCTCGACGCCGGCCTCCTTGCCGCCGCTCAGGCCGTCGAGCACTATGAGATTTCTCGCTACGGCACGATGATTGCTTGGGCCGAAGAGCTTGGCCTCGACGATGCCGTCTCACTCCTTGAGGAAACCCTCGAAGAGGAAGAGGCGACCGACGAGGCTCTGACTGAAATCGCAAAGACAGCGATCAATCAGGAGGCTGAAGCAGCCTAACACTTACGATGAATTAGAAACTGCCCCGCAATACGGGGCGTTTTTTTTCCGTGTGGTCCATGCAAGCAACGCGAAACCAGCCATTGGCGCATTGGGCGACAGACTCATACACAACTCCAACTCAATGATGAGCGATGACGCCGCTCCCTTGGCCACAGACAGTGTCGTTGCCAAGATAGGCATGGGAACAAATGTCCACTTTTGCACTTAGTGATCACCTTTGGCAGGTGAGTCATCTACTTCAGTAGTGACAAAGTCTCAGGGTCCAAGACGCGGAAGGATCGACGCTGCAAGTGCGGTGCTCGACCCAAGCTCGTCCATAACATGATGGAGTCTCTACGCCGGCTCACTGTCCGCGTGTTCGAATGCCAATGCGGCGAACGCACTTGGACCGAGGACAGAGAGTAAGGCCGCCTCAGTTGGCGACCTCTATCATCATTGCCACACGTCTTTGCCCGGTGGTGTTTGTGTCGCTGTTGTCGCTGGTCGAGAAGGTGATGCCTGAGCCGGCCAATGTCGCGCACCGATATGCTCAAATTCGCAGCCAACTATCCGGCGTTCGTTAAACTCGCACCAATCCGCCTTTGGTTGCGAGCTAATGAGTCCACGCCTTACACGCCGTGTGACCCTGGACAAATGCCAGAGGTCAGCTGCATGACCGAAGGCTAGGAACTCAAACGTTTTAGTATTGTTTTACCTCAACCCTCCAGCAATCGGCGGGCTGGATAGGACCCGAATGAAAAACTCAGACCGCTTCGAAGCTGCGCAATCCAGCGAGGGGCGTTATCGGCTTCTTGTTGAGGCGATCACCGACTACGCGATCTATATGCTGGATCGCGACGGGCATGTCACCAGCTGGAACCCGGGAGCGAAGCGCTTTAAGGGCTATGAGGCTGAGGAGATCATAGGGCACCACTTCTCGACATTCTATACGGATACCGAGCGGGAGCAGAAAGTGCCTGCGTTGGCGCTGGAGGAGGCGGAGCGAACTGGACGCTTCGAGCGAGAGGGTTGGCGTGTGCGCAAGGACGGCACGCAGTTCTGGGCCCATGTCGTCATTGACGCGATCCGTTCGCCTAAGGGCGAACTTGTAGGTTTCGCCAAGATCACCCGGGATCTGACCGAGCGAAGGGCGGCCGAGGCCAAATTACGCGAAAGCGAGCAGCAGTTCCGGCTAATGGTCCAAAGTGTTACGGACTACGCCATCTACATGCTGGACGTGGAAGGCAATGTGGCGAGTTGGAACGCTGGGGCCCAGCGCATCAAGGGGTACGGACCCGAAGAGATCATCGGTCGCCACTTCTCCAATTTCTATACGGAAGAGGATCGCGCCGCGGGCCTCCCGCGAACAGGCCTGCAGACCGCATCCCGCGAAGGACGCTGGGAGCATGAAGGTCAAAGGGTACGAAAGGACGGCACTCGCTTTTGGGCGCATGTCGTGATCGACGCGATTCGAGACGACGACGGGAAGCTCGTAGGATTCGCCAAAGTGACCCGGGACATTACAGAACGGCGTGAGGCGGAAGCCGCGCTCCAGGCGGCGCAAGCAACGTTGATCCGGTCCCAGAAGCTGGAAGCGATCGGCCAACTTACTGGCGGCGTTGCCCACGACTTCAACAATCTATTGCAGGTGATTAGCGGAAACCTGCAACTGCTCAGCAAGGACATCGCGGGTAATGCCCGAGCGGAGATGAGAGTCCAGAGCGCTCTTGCCGGCGTCGCGCGGGGATCGAAACTTGCTACCCAGTTACTCGCCTTCGCGAGGCGCCAGCCGCTGGAGCCGAGGGTGGTGAACGTCGGTCGCCTGATCAAAGGCATGGATGAACTGCTGCGTCGCGCCATCGGCGAGGAGATCGAGGTCGAGACGGTCGTCGGCGGTGGGCTGTGGAATAGCCTCATCGACCCCGATCAACTCGAGAATGCCATTCTCAACCTCGCGATCAACGCCCGCGACGCGATGAACGGCGAGGGCCGGCTGACCATCGAGGCCAGCAATGCCTTCTTGGACGACGAGTATGTCCGCCACTACGATGATCTGATTGCGGGGCAATATGTGATGATCGCGGTAACTGACACGGGCATCGGCATTCCGTCAGATATCCTGGAGCGGGTCTATGAGCCCTTCTTCACGACCAAGGCGGAGGGCAAGGGCACTGGCCTTGGCCTTGCCATGGTCTACGGTTTTCTTAAGCAATCCGGCGGACACGTCAAAATTTACAGCGAGATCGGCGCCGGAACGACGGTGAAGCTATACTTCCCGCGAGAAATGGCCATCGAGGATACGCTAGTTAGTGCCACCTCCGGTGACATCAAAGGCGGCGAGGAAACCGTACTGGTGGTCGAGGATGACGATGAAGTGCGCGAGGTCGCGGTGTCGATGCTCTCCGATCTTGGCTACCGCGTGGTGAAGGCGAGAGATGCGGTGGCCGCGCTAGCCATCGTCGACAGCGGCATACCAATCGACCTGATCTTCACCGACGTGATGATGCCCGGCACCCTGCGCAGCCCGGAGTTGGCGCGGAAAGCCAAGGAACGGCTGCCCAACGTTGCAGTCCTTTTCACATCAGGCTACACGCAGAACGCCATCGTGCACGGAGGACGGCTCGACCCGGGAGTGGAGCTTTTGGCCAAGCCCTATACGCGGGAAGCGCTTGCGCGGAAGATCAGGCATGTGCTTGCCAACCATGCTCAACGGCGTCTCGCCGCTACGGAATCGCGTCAGCCCACAAGCGAAGACGCCGTCAAGGGTGCGACCGTGTTGCTCGTCGAAGACGACGAACTGATCCGCCTGACAGCAACGGAGATGTTGAACGATCTGGGCTGCAAGGTGATGGAGGCCAGCTCCGCCGAAGAGGGGTTGAAAGCCCTCAATCAGGCTGCCGTGGATATCCTCGTGACCGATGTCGGCCTCCCCGGAGTGTCCGGCCTGCAACTCGCAAAGGACGCCCGCTCGCTGCGACCCGACTTGTGCATTGTTGTGGCGACAGGTGACAGCGGGATCCAATCCGAAGCCGAGCTCTTGGACGCGGTGCTGGTCGTGAAGCCCTACGCGCCGGAAACTCTGCGCCGCAGCCTCGAAAATGCGCTGCAGGCAAAAGCGCGACCCTAAACAGGTGTCGACAGCGCTTGCAGCGGCAGCGTCCAAGCTGCCGAAATTACGAAGCTCAATGGAGATTTCCCGAAGACTTCGGAACATTGGTTAGCGCATTCTGTATTTGCGCTCGATTGGGGCGACAGGCAGGCATTCCGTTGAGGTTAATTGATCCGGGCGGGCTTTCGTAGATTGGCAACTCGCAGCGCAATCGAGGCTCGGTCGGATGATCAACGAGCTCGTTAATGTCTTGCCCGAAGCGCCGCGCGGACAGACCACTGCTGCGCAGTACGTCCGTATGCCGAAGCTTCACGGTCGCGCGGGTGAGCTCCCGACATTCCGCGTAAACTGAAGACGTGCCAAACATCTCTGGGATAGTACGATCTAGCTATCGCTGCCCCCTATGAAAGCAGCGCTGGAAGCGTGGGGCCGGCAGCAATCTCTTCCATCAAGGCTTCGCCAAGGAGACCGACGACCCAGACGTCGAGTGTTCAGGCTGAGCACAACCGGTGGGAGAAGGAAAGGGAGAAGCTGACGGCTGCGCTGCGACGCGCGCGAGATTAGGCTTACAAGCCGACGAGGTACCGCAAGGAGGACAACGAAAGACCTCCGAAACGCGCAAGCTTCGGAGGTCGAAGTCTGTTTCTGTTATCTCGCGCGCGTCAGGCTCGGCGGGTTTCCGTCCTTTTGGCTCCTGTAGGAGGCCTCAAGGATCCCTCCAGCAGTCGCCGAACTCGCGGCGATCGGAGTGGATCATCGCCAAGCGGTGAGGACTGTTGGCAGAAAGGAGCCTGCGAGAACTTGGTCATCCAACGACGCTCGATGCGGTTCAGGACGTCTCTGGGCAAGGCAATGTTATCCATCGCGATCCTCAGGCGGCCAGAAGTCTGGATGTCGAACAGAGACGGTAGGGCTTCCCTCCGGGGGGATTGCGTGGACCACCGTCGAGTTCGCACAGCGCTTCGAGTATCTCGTCGATGGTGACCGGCGCTTTAAGTCGAACCGGTGCCCGCAACGATGGGCAAGAAGCGATCGCCGATGCGTCAGACGCCCAGGATGCGAGAATGGCGCGTTTCTCGCAGATCGAAAGCGAAGGGTCTGCCAGTACATCCCCCGGGTGCTCGAACACGGTGCAGGGATGCAGCAGCGTGTTGAAATCGATGACATTGTCGTCGGAAGCGGTCGTCAGCCGCATGGTATCCTCCATTCTTTGGACGAAGCGGATGCCGCGCGTCGGACGACGCGCGGCATTCTCGGGCGATGGATTAGGCCGCCTTGGCCTCGATCTGGTGGACGTTGCCGGAAGACGTTGCGCCGGCAATGGCGATACGCCGCGGCTTCATGGCTTCCGGGATCTCGCGAACGAGTTCGATGGTCAGCAAGCCGTTGTCGAACGCGGCGCCTTTCACCTGGACATATTCTGCGAGGTTGAACTGCCGCTTGAAACCGCGGGTCGAGATACCGCGATAGAGGAAATCACGCTCAGTCTTGTCGGATTTGCTGCCTTCGACCGTCACCACGTTCTGCTCGGCGGTGATGACGATGTCGTCGGGCGAGAAACCCGCCACCGCGAGCGAGATCTGATAGCGGTCGTCGGCCAGACGTTCGATGTTGTAGGGCGGATAGTTGTCCTCGCTGGCCCGCTGAGCCACTTCTGCGAGGTCGAAAAGGCGGTCGAAACCAATGGTCGAGCGCCAGAGGGGGGCAAAATCGTAGGTGCGCATAGCCAAATCCTCCTAAGAGCAAGATGTCTACGAGCGGCACCGGACACAACCGGTGCCCGTCTCTGGCCGGGCCCGTCAGGCGCCCGGACGCCATCGTCAGATGGCGACAAAAAAATTAGCAAAGCCAATTTTGGTTTCAAGAGGGGGCTGAAAAAATTTTGTCACCGATTGCCGCGCCGTTACAGGTCCTCCCGCAGTCCCTTGAAGAACGGATGCCGCACCTTTCCCTCGGCGGACTTGGCGCGATACTCGATCTCAGCAAGCAGCTTCGGTTCGACCCAGATGCCTTTGTGCGCAATCATCCTGGCATAGGGCTGTGTCTTCCGGACCAGCGGCTCGAGGCGCCGCCTCAGCTCGGCCGCCGATGTCTTGTCGAAGCCGTGGTCGACCTTGCCGGCATAGATCAGGTGGTCGCCCTTGCGCCGCGCGAGATAAATGCCGTCCCATTTGCCCTCGTCAAGCGCGAAGCCGGCAATCGTCAGGGTCTCGCGTTGGGCGCAGGTTTTCTTGACCCAATTGTTGCCCCGGCCGCTGCCATAGACGCTGTCCCGGACCTTCGAGACGACGCCTTCGAGCCCAACCTTGCAGGCATGCGTGAACATCTCGCGGCCGTCGATCTCGAAGCTCTCGCTGAACTGCACGTCGCTGCCGGTGATAATCTTCTTCAGCGCAGCCTTGCGCTGGAGCAGGGGGACTTTCCGGAGGTCCCTGCCGTTGAGATAAAGCAGGTCGAAGGCGACGAGCACGATCTTCGTCGAGGCGCCCTTGAGCTCGTTCTGTAGAACCGAGAAATCCGTCGTGCCGTCGGCGGCGGGCACCACGATTTCACCGTCGATGATTGCGGCACTGGCCTTGAGGTGCCAAGCGTCGTTGGCGACCTTCCGGAAGCGATTGGTCCAGTCGTGACCGCGCCGCGTGAAAACCTTCACCGCTTCGTTGGCGAGGTGGACCTGCACCCGGTAGCCATCGAACTTGATTTCATGGATCCATCGCTCGCCGGACGGYACGCGGTCGATCGAGGCCGCCAGGGCCGGCTCGATGAAGCCGGGGAAGGGCGCCTTGACGCCCAGCGCTTCCGGCTTTTTTCCCTGGAAGGCCATCGCTACACCAGGCGAAGACTGAATTGCTGCAGGTCTTGTGGTGAGTAGCGATCCACAAACTCCTGCAGGTACGAAGGCACGTCGCTCAGTTGAAGATTGCAACGACGCTGGATCTCGCCGGCAATGTCCTCGGAAACATCTTCCGACCAGCGTACGGCCGTGTTGAAGGCGACTACCCGGATCGGCTGGCGATATTTTCCGGCAAGCAGATCCTGGATGACGGTTTCCGCCGCCATCTCCAAGTCTGCTTCGCACCATGCGCTGCCATTGCGGCCGGAGTTGTCTGCGACCAGGTAGACAGTCTCGTCGCTGTTCGGGGCGATCGACAGAAGCCATCGGGACTGACGCATACGCAACTCCACGCAACAGAACCGGGACTCAATTTGATATGCGCCGGTTCGTTCCTCGGGTTGGAACCGCTCGCTTAGCCGCGCCTTTTATAACGAGAGGCAACCAGCGGAGGAAACATGGCCGTCAATAAACCGACTGGCGACAACGCGCGCAAGGGCGCGGTGAAGAAACGCTCGCAGACCAAAACGACAATCGGCGGCGCGAGCGGCTATACCAAACGCGACAGGACGTCCGGCGAGTTCAGGGCTGTGAAGAAGCCGAAAACAGCGAAGAAAGCCGCGAAAAAATTCAAAGGCGTGCGGGTCGAGAAGAAAGCTAAGAAAACCGCCAAGCGCGCCCGCTAGGGGTGATGGCGTTACCGCGCGGGCTCGGTTTTGTGCTAAGGCCGCCAGGTGAGGCGGCCTTGCCATGATGAGCGTCCGCTAAAAAACGGTCCCGGCACCCCTACATGCCGGGACCGTTGGACCTCGGCGGTAATGGGGGTCGCCGAGGTTTACTGAGGTCTAGGAAGAGTCGGCAATCCGGTCTGTATGCCTTCCGACATAGGCGGCGCCACTGGTCGCTCTCTCTGAGTAATCGACGCGCCTTAGCTTTTCCAAACCCACGACCTGCAGTGGCTCGCGCTCGTTCCACGACGCTAGGATGATATTGACGCAGCTTTTGCCGAATGGCTTCGGGAACGTTCGGTGGGGCCGTCGTTTGGAAAGCAATGACGAGCACGACCGTAGTTCTCATTCCCGGCATGCTGAAAGCGCTTCGCCTGGTGCGCGTCTACGGCTTTTTGGTCGAGCGCAGGGACGGCCTGTATTACCCCGGCAGCAGCCAGCCGGCATGTTCGAAGGCTTTGGCAGAGAAGATGGTTGAAGGCGGCTGGCTGGTGAAACGTGGAGAGCGTTATCAGCCGACAGAGAAGGGTTGGCATGCAGGAAAAGCCGGTTCGGATGTGGGGTAAGGTAGGTGAATCCCAGGGCCGCCCGGTGAAGATTACGCTGGCTAGATGCGCGAGATGGGCATGCGCAGCGTCCTGTCTATCGCGCTAACCGATGCAGCCATAGCGTAGCCCTGAACGCCGATTGCTGGCCGGACGATCTGCGGCTATCCGACCTCGAGCCGCGGTTCTTTTCTCGGTCGTGCGGCCGGCGCGGCGCCGACGTCCGGCCGGATTTCAATTGGAACGCAAAAGGGTCTATCGGCGGCGTGAGCTATCGGTAGCCACCTTAAAGACGGCCCCGGCCATGGGGGCTTTTGAGGTGTGGGACCGGGGCCGCTTGGGGATGCTTGGCCCTTGGCAAGACCAAGCGATTTTCAGATTACTCTGCCCTCACAGCGTTTCTGTTCGTTTGAGCACATTGCTGGAATCAAAAAATGCCGATTTTTCCCGGTTCCGCTTACATATGTTATTAGCGGCCGCGCAGCGCCTTGATAGCCTCGGAAAGCCGGGCTGGTCTTGATTTCGGATTTATTGCGTACCCGGGCGGCTCGCAGCTACAAGTTTGGCGGCGGGCATATTTCAGCAGAGAGTTTAGATCGGCGCTTCAAAACTAAGGCCGCCCTGGGGCGGCCTTTTTGCATTCACCAACAAAAAAGCCGCGGCCCCAGCTGCTGCCGGGCGGCTGGGGCCGTTGGGTTGCTCGGGCTGGCAGGGGGACCCAACATCCAGAGCACAACAACAAACMGCTCATTTGCCACTTGTTCCTACGTACAGGCCCGCCCCCGAGAGACCATGGTCAACGGAGCTGGTAGGCACGGGCTGGGCTCGGCGCAAGCTGAAGAGGGATCAATAAGAGGCCACCAACTGAGGCGGCCTTAGAGGTGCGGCGCCAGGTAGTCGAGAAATTTGAAAAAACAGTAGAGGGCGAGAGCGGTTACAGCGACGAAAGCGACAATCATCGTCGCCCATTCGCGTTTGGAAAATAGATCGAAGTCGAACATAAGGAGCCCTTGCCGAAGAGCTAACGCCGAGAATGTATAGCCGTCTCCTACCGAGGCGGCCTCACGCTATCTCGTTTTCCCAAACCTGCCTGTAGCACCTCTGACATTCGAACACCCCAACGTTTTGGTTCACGCGGGGATCGAATGTCGAAAAAGCAAGAGCCAACTCCCCATGGCAATGGGGCACGAAGGGTATGGGCCTCGGTCTTGCGGTGGAGCTTCTTTGCCTGCGTCTGTCATCGTTGGTCGGCACGTTCCCGTTCATCCAATGCCGAACCACTACCATGACCAACCGGTTCCCTAAACGATTTAGGGCACTGCATTTTTCAAACAGGCCAGTACAGGGCCCGCGGGCTGAACCAAATCTCTACGCCTCCCGATCGGCGCATTCGGACCTTTGAGACACGACAAGCGTTGACGCTCCAACCGGCAAGACCGTGAACCTGGAGTGTCGGACGTGAGTATAGTCCCTCTGGAATTTGAAAGACGGTTGGCGCAGCGGTGGGCGGCCAGATTTCAAAAGCCCGTTCCCCCAGTACAGCAAGAGCGTCAGCCACCCAACGAAGGTTGGCAGGTCGTCACTAGCTCGAAGCGAAAGGAATTATCTGCCAATAAGTGGCGCCAGCGCATGGAGAGCCCGCCGGCTCAATAGCCGGCGGGACAAAAAGATTAGCGGCCTCGCAAACTCGATATGGTCGTGACGGCAAGCGCGGCCAGCAGCCCGACACAGACAGACGTTACGGGTCAGCTCATCCTCGGCGGAACTTCTCGACGACAAACCAAGTGAGACTTACTTACGTGGTTCGGTCACCACTTTGGTTGATCCGTCCGGCGCTGCCTGCATTCCTGGTGGGCTTTGACCTTGCGGGCTTTCCGGCGGCGCGCCACCCGATTTCGTATCCAGCGGTCCGGTCCAACCTTGTGGCTGCAATTGACCTTTTTCTTCTGGTGCCGATTGTCCAGTTGGCGCGTTCAAGTCTTTCTTCGGATCGGCTTGCGCTGTCGCAAATCCGCACGAAAAAGCCCAGCAAATCGTCGTTATCAGAATGATCCTCACGTCAACCTCCGCTTGGCTTACTCAAACAAACAGGCTGGGCCACCCTTCAGTTCCGTATTGCAATGCGGGCGAACGACCGATGGAAAGCGAATGTCCGCTCCGGCTCAAAATGCGAAGAACTCAGCGTGAGCGAACCACCAGAGGCGCCAGTATGGTCGTAAATGTTCGTGGAGACATGGCAGAGACGTCCGCGGTATTCGTCGATGGCGATGACGTGTTCGCCATTGGCGAACGACATGAGCATTTGTCGGGCTGCGATCCATACAATCGAGCTTGCACCAGTTGATCTACATGGCTGACGGTGTAGGTCTGTGCCGGGCGCTGGAGATCTCACCCCATTGGGGAYCAAGCGGTGATCATTGAAATTCYGGCCCAGATCATTTTACAACTGGCATGGTACTGTTCGGCGGCGTTGTGGCCGAGATTGCGCAGAGWACGCAAGCTGGCGCGCAATGGATGGCAACCTTTCGAAGGAAGCTGCGTTCGYCASGGCGCAGGAACTTCTCAAAGGGAGCGATCAAACTTGWGCCARCCAAGGTTCATGTCCGATTAYACCGCCCTCAAAGTCACCGCTCTCGACGCGGTTAACGAGCTGCTCAACCATGTTGGCTGGGGTGCCGACGATGGGAGTGAGCGTTGCGCGATCATCGGGGTGTGTAGATCGCATATCACCGAGAACATCGACAAGATCGCAACCACACGCGAGCAGGCCTTCGCTTTGATTGATGAAGTCGCCCAACAGATGAAAACGGATTGGGACGAAATTCACGACGTGTTCGAAAGAAAATGATCGATGCGTCAGGCACCGATGACGTCGCGCGCTACAATCAGGTGTGCAACGCTATCCTGCTGTCGAGCGCTTCAAGCAATGAGCAACCGCAAGGGCGTCGCTTTTCACGACGAGCTGCGGCCGAGAACACGATGCACAAGTGCATCACCGCTGTGCGGTCGCTGCCGATGGAGCTGCGGCTCAACTCGAAGCGGTGGCTGGAGGAGCGGGGATTAGAAGCGCTGGATGATGGCGATGTCTAGGGCGCGTACCCATAAGGAGGAGAGGTCAGCTTTTTGACCCGCCACGTAGGCGAAGGTTCTGGTCTCGTCAGAATCACATTGCACCTCTAGTACAATGACCCAGGGGCACCCTTATTGTCGGCGAGGTGCGGTCCTTGCGGCAATTGTTTGAGTCAATGCTGCCGGAAATGTATTCGACGTTGGTGGAGAGATGCCGCAAACGATCCGGGGCGCGGGGTGGCCGTGAGGTCAGTCGAAACCGATCGACACAGCCTGTGAGCCCGACTGCGCCAAGCGTCCCGTTCCTTTTTCAGGTCTGACAATTCGTTGCGGAGCAGCTTGATAATTTGGCGCTGGGTGTCAATCTCCGCCTGTAGGAGAGCCATTTCTGCCCGTTCCCAGCCCGCATCGTCTTGCCCCACTGAGTCGCCGGGGCTTCCCTCGGCCGCTCCAAAGGCGTACACGCGGTGCAGCAGCAACTCGGCGGTGTCGATCTGGCCGATGTTCAAATCGCGAGATACCGGGGCAGCTTCCTTCAGCCTCAACATGGTGGACCTCTTTTTTAGGTCACCCCCATTGCAACCTCCCAGATCCGGCTTAACCATTCGTTAACCTTGGACCAGTGGCAGCGGCGCAGATGATCTTTGATCCTAGCCCAATGAATCGTCTGGTGTGCGCCGACCGTTCCTACAAGAGACGTGCGCTTGGTTTCGCGGGCGAAATTCTACGTGATGCCTCGATAGCCCGGCCACTTCGCTCACCGCTTTGCTGCATCGGCGATCTCGTCGGGCGAATTGATCTGCAATCGCGCAAGCAGCCGGGCTTTCTGCTCTGAGATTTGCTTGGCAGTACCGCCCAGTCGCTCCGCGATCTCCGCGTCAGTCTTTCCGGCAGCCAAGCGCCTCAACAATCGCTTCTCACGCGGACTGAGCAGGTCGCGCATCAAAACATCTCCACCGACGACAACCACGCGCATTTGCAGCGCCAGTTCGCGCCACTTGAACAATCAGCGCGCGACGGCCCCAAGCCTCTTAAGGAGAACGAGAGCGTTCCTGTCCGGTGTCCGCGAGCGCCGCCTAGCTCAGGTTATTCGCGCGGCGGGAGGCCGAAGCTCTCCCCGGCCGTATAGGTCACCGCTTCTATCTTGTTACCGTCCGGATCACGCACGAACGCGCCGTAATAATTTGCGTTGTATTTCTCGCGGATGTCCGGGGCGCCTTCGTCGGTACCCCCTTGAGCCATCGCGGTCTGATGAAAGCGCCGCACGGTCTCCCGGTCGGGGGCCTGAAAGGCGACATGGACGCCGTTGCCCGGCGCCGCCGGGCGGCCGTCGACTGGAGCTACGATGCTGAACACGATGTCGGATGCACCGTAATCCAGTGACGTGGCGGAGATCTTGATCAGCCGTAAGCCGACCAGCGACATCATCCGCATGACCGTGGTCTGCATCATCGCGATGACCTGATGTTCTTTCTCGGTCTGGGCCGTTCTGTCGAGAATGCGGGCGCCGGCGCTGATGGATGCGAGCGGGTTGCGCAGATCGTGGCCGAGCCACCGCGATGAACTGCTCGCGCAGCTCCGATGCTTCGTGCTCGCGCTGCAGCCTCTCCTCTGCAATTTGGCCTGCGGCTTTCGCAAGTTCGCGCGTTCCGAGGAGCTCCTGTTCGTAGCGGCGGCGGTCGGTCGCTCTGATGAGCGCCAGGCGGATGGAGAGGGGTTTGTCTTGCGCGTCTCGCCGTTCCTTCGCGTTGGCGATCATCTGCAGCGGTTGCCCGTCGGCCTTGATCACGTCGATAGCGAACTCCTCGAACGAGCCTTGCATCCGCAGAAGCGGCGCGATGTGCGTCTCGTAGTAGATGCGCCCTGCCATCGTGAGGAAGTCGCTGAAGCGCTTTCCGACCATCTCGTCGGCAGTGTGGCCGCTCCAGCCACGGAAGGTCCCATTCACGTATTCGATCCGCCCGCCGGGCTTAGTGTCAACGTGGACTTTCCGCGCACTGCGTTTCACGGAGCCTCCAATCCCTTTGACAAAACGGGTTGCGCCGCCGGTTCCATTTTTTAAATTAGAACCAAGGACCCGCTTGGGAGTTGTGGAATCCCGAATCCAAACCGAGCGAACAGATGGCCTTTGTCAACGTGAAACCGACAGATGCCGACGTGCGGATCGCGCGGGCGGTAGCGCGGCATACCAACCATCTTACGGAGACGGTCGCCCGCGGACTGACCTGGGGCGCCGACGAGAAGATCCTGCTGGCGTTGGCCGCGGCGGGTTGGGTGGTTACGCGCACGCGAAGGGAGTCGCTGCGTCGCGCCGGCGACCATGCCCTCCTTGTGGCGGCAACCGCGTCGGTTCTGCCGCATCTAATGAAGGCCGTCTTCGACCAAACCCGTCCGGACCGGAAGACCGTGCTGGGGCACCTCAACGGAGTCTCATTCTCCGGCAAACGCAAGGATGCCTTTCCGTCCGGGCACGCGCTGCATATGGGCGCGCTCGCCTCCGCTGCCGGCCCGTTGCCTGCGGGGCCGCGCCGCGCGATCCGCGCGCTGGCGGTCGGCCTCTGCGTCACGCGCATCGTCGTGCTGGCGCACTGGGCGAGTGACGTCGTCGCGGGCTTCGCGCTCGGTGCGGTTCTCGAGCGAATGCTTCGCCCGCTGACCGGCTATCCGGCCAAGGAGCCGAGATGAGCGAGTACGTCATCCGTTTCCTGATCGGAGGCGCCGTCGTGTCGGCGTTCYCCATGCTGGCCGACGTGCTGAAGCCCAAGAGCTTCGCCGGTCTGTTCGGGGCGGCGCCATCCGTGGCGCTGGCGACCCTCGGCATAGCGATCTACCAGCACGGGGCCGGCTACGCCGGCTCGCAAAGCAAGGCCATGATGGCCGGCGCGGCCGCGCTCATGGTCTACAGCGTCTTCGTCTGCCAGCTTCTGATGCGCACTCGGATGCGGGCCTTGCCTGCGTCCCTACTGTCGATCGTCGTCTGGTTGACCGCGGCCTTCGGTCTCTGGGCGCTTTCGGGAGGACAGGCGTGACGATCCCGATCAAGGTCTCGCTCTCGTCGCTGCACGAAGGCCGCTGGTACGAATACCTTGTCCGATTCGCGCTGGGCGGTGCTGCGACCGTGTTCACGGGCCTCGTCAGCAGCCGCTGCGGAGCTTCGGTCGGCGGGCTTTTCCTCGCGCTGCCGGCGATCTTCTGCGCGAGCGCGACCCTGATCGAGTCGCACGAAATCCGGCGCAAGAAGGAGGCGGGGCTCGAAGGAAGGCGACGAGGGCAAGAGGCCGCAGCGCTGGACGCCGCCGGTGCCGCACTGGGCGCGTTCGGCATGCTGGCGTTCGCCGCTGTGTTCTGGGTCCTTGTCGAACGGAGCGTTGCGGGCACTTTCATCGGCGCATCGCTGTCATGGCTGGCTGTCGCTGTGACGGCCTGGTTCGTGCGGCGCCGATTCCGCCTCGTGCGCTCGGCTCGACGGAAAAGCGGCTCCGCGATGTCGCGGAGCCGCTGAGTGTGACAGAGGATTTCCGGTTACGCGGCGTCAGAGGCCTTGGCATTCACGCCCTTGCGGAGCGCCACCGTGTTGAGCTTGGTGTTCGCCGCTTTCTCCTCGTTGAGGTTCGTGGTCAGGAAGCGCACGATCTCGTCGTGGCCAAGTTCTTCGGCCCAGGCGATCAGCGTGCCGTAGCGGCACATTTCGTAGTGCTCGACGGCTTGGGCGTTGGCGACGATGGCGGCGTCCAACACGGCCTTGTCCTCGATCTCGCCGGCGGTCTCGTCGGCTTCCTTGATGATGCCGTCGATGGCGGGGCACTTGGTGCCGCTCGGCGCCTTGCCGAGCTTCGCAAAGGCCTTCTCGAGCCGTTGGACCTGCTTGTTGGTCTCCTCGAGATGGCTCTTCAAACCGGTGACCAGATCCCGGCTGGTCGCCTTGTCGATCATCTTCGGCAGCGCTTTCAGGATCTGCTGCTCGGCGTAGTAGATGTCCTGCAGACCGTGGATCAGCAGGTCGTCCATCGTTTTGATGTCCTTAGTGAAGAAGCCCATAATTCGATCTCTCCTCTCGCAATGATGGCAATGGAACGCGCTGCGGTCTTCGGCGGTTCCCGTCTGCGACAAAGGACGGAGAGAACGATGGACAGGACCGAGACCTTCGCGGCGCTGCTAGGACGGGCGGCCATGGACGTGTGGGGTGACATGCCGCGTGAAATCCAGGAAGCGCTTTTCGAGATGGCGATGAAGGGTCGCGAGCTGGATCGCGAGGAGTTCGCCCGGATGCTTCACGACAGGCAGAATCCGAGCCTAATCTTGGTGAGGCCTGCAAGCTAGAAGGGCTCCAGGTGAGAGACGTTCGAGGACGAAGCTCTCTTCCGCCTAATGATCCGCCGGGGCCCGTCTCATTGGGCGCAATTCAACGCAGCCGCCAAAATAAACAGGAACAGTCTCGGGCAAGGCGGGGTTGGCGCCGATAGACGAGGAAGTGTTCTGGACGAGCGGAAGGAGCAGCAAATGGACAACGAAGGAAAATCATCAAAAGCGGGGGAACTGGCCGCTGAAGGCTTGCGCGAGGCAACCGCCAAGGAGGAAGCGAAAAACGAGAGCGAGACCGGGCACGATCTAGCCAAGGGGGCTGATCGCTTCGAAGAACGCTCCAAAAGCTCCGATGGAAAAAGCGCAGAAGAAAAACAAAAAGGGTAAATGCAAATAGCAGACCCGGCGCAACGTTTCCTAGTGGGGCCTCAAGGTGAGCGTCGTTGTTTGCGGCGTCGAAGACTAGCCGCCGGAGAGGCTGTGACTACCTGCAGAGCGGGGCGGGAACAGTCGCCCCCCTCTCTCGTTGAAGGCAATGGCGGAAAGAACTCTATACGAAAGCTCGAACGGCGACATCTGGCGGCTAGTCCGTCAACCGCACACCGGAGTCCCTGTGGTCGCACATCGGCCGAATGCTGCCTCCGGCGGGCGGGCGTCCCTCATCGAGATCGGACAATTCCGACGCGCCGGCAGCAGCGGACCTGAACATCAGGCTTTGCTGGCGTTGATAGGCACCTTGGTACAGGACTGACGCCTGTGGCTGGAGGGCCGCCATGTTCTTTTTCTTCTCCAACCGGCTCGGCTGCCTCGGCTCGCTTCTGATCTCGGCCCTCGTCACGGTCGCGTTTCTCTTCATGTTCGGAATGCTCAGGTTCTGAGAACTGCCCTCTTGATCGGAGGCGCGACGATGCCCGTGGGCTGAAGTCAGCCTTGTGGCTTGCTCTGTCAGGCCTCTCCCGGTCCGCTGAAGATCGAGGTCGGTGGGGTCGTGCGGGGGACCGGCAGGGGGCGCTCGGCGAGCCGCGGGCCCCCGCCCGCGCGGCCGCCCTTGACATCGTAGCTCTCGGCGAGCTTCAGCAGGCGTCGCCTGGTGAAGGGGTCGGCCCTGTCTGCGAGGTCGCGCGCGCGCTGGGCCAAATCACTGTAGGATACCTGCTCCATCGAGCACCTCCGGCTACCATTTGCGAGCATTTCAGGACGGGCGCGAGGTCGCCGTCAAGACGAGATCACAGGTTTCATACCTTTTGCTGTTTCCGCTTGAGGCGGGCGGCTGCGCGGGCCTCAGCTCGTCCATGGCAGGGACACCATGACGATACGGCATCCGATCCGGAGGCGTGCCCGGAGTGGGGGCGGCCACTAAAGCTCGTGCCTGGTGAAGAGGGCAACGCCGCGAGCGCTACGTCTGCTCCTACTGCGAGCAGGATCCGCTGCACAATCCCGCCACCCGGAGGTGGATCGGGTGAAGCCGCCGAGCGAATCCTAGCCGGCGTCTGTGCTCGGGCGGGCTTCGCGTATGTCGGCGGGGCTCGTCTACTCGACCATATCTTCCTTCACGCCGCGGGCCACGATGAGCAGCGCCCCGTCCGGAAGACGTCGCTGCAGCTTCAGCGCTTCTTCCGCCGGCGCGGCCATCCACGTCTGACCTCGTCGGGTGTCGTCGGGATTACCGGCATCGCCTTCCGGTGCACGCCGCCGACTTCGGCGTTCGGCTCCGTCGTCAGGAACGCGAAGAGAAGCGCACGAGAAAATCCGTCGCCGACCCGGGAGCGAAGCCGGCGCCGATGGATTCCAGCAGCATCCGGTGCGCGCGCCTGTCCGCTTCGCTTTCCCAATGCTTGGCGTAGGTCTCCAGGAGTTCGGCTCCAACGCCGTCGACCGTTTCGATGAGCCGCCGAAAGATCTCGGAGGCGGAATGCAACGTTGCCGAGCAACACCATCGTCAGGACGGCTGGCGTGAGCATCGCGTTCCGAAGGCAACCGCGGCGGCCCAAGGCCGCCGCAACCGCATCGGCACCCCGCCGCCGCGGGGCGGGTCGTCGTCGTCGCCGTCCAATTTGCGCAGTGCCGCAAGGATTTCCGCGAGCCGGACCGGGCGGCCCATGCCGGGAATCTTGCGCAAGGCCGGCGAGGATTCGACTGCGAACATGTCGGAGGCCCACGACGACAGGACGACCCGCTTCTCGGGAGCGGTCAGCTCCTGGTCGTTCAGGACGTCGTCCGGAGACGCGTAGTGCGCGGCCGGATGGAATAGAGGGTGGTGAGTGCAGGAATTCGTGTTGGCGTTGGTCATTGGTCGTCTCCCTTTTACGCTCCTTTCCAGGGAAGGTTTGAATGCGGGCGGCGGACCAACCACCGCCCGCATGGCCGTCAGGCGGCCTTTTTCTGCTCGATCTGGGGCGAGGAAGCCGTCGCGCCCGCGATCTGGATCCGGCGGGGTTTCATGGCTTCCGGGACCTCGCGGACGAGATCGATGATCAGGAGGCCGTCGCGGAACGCGGCCTCCTTCACCTGGACGTAGTCGGCGAGGTTGAAGACGCGGCGGAAGGGACGCGCGGCGATCCCTTGGAAGAGATATTCGCTCGCCGGCTTCTCCGGCTTCCGGCCCTCGATGGTGAGCGCGTTCTGCTCGGCCGTTACGGTGATATCGTCGGCGCCGAAGCCCGCGACGGCGAGCGTAATCCGGTAGTGGTCTTCGCCGGAGCGCTCGATGTTGTAGGGCGGATAGTTGTCGTCGCTCGCCTGACGAAGCGCGCTATCGACCAGGCCAGCCAAGTGGTCGAAGCCGATGGTGGAGCGCCACAGGGGCGCGAAGTCGAAGGTCGTCCTCATATCCAAGTCCTCCTAGGAGCAAGATGGTTACGAAGGGACGCAAGTCGGCGGTCCGAGGACCTGCCGGCCGGCGCCCGCGCCGGGCCCAACCTGGCGTCCGGCACACCGCTCTCGCGGCGAAAAATGAATTAGAAAAACGACAAGAGGTTTCAAGAGGACCGTCGGAAATTTTTCGGCCAACGTGATTTGGTTAACCCGGTGGCACAAGCATTCGCACGCTGCACCACTGCCATCTTGACAGCGATTTTGCGCCGAATATTTTTGCAACGGGGAATTCGTTTTCCCGTTTCTCGCAGCTGAAAAGGACAAGAAGACCGTCAGGAGTGGCGACAATGCTCGATGAAGATTTTGCCCGTATCCGTGCGCACCGCAACATCCACCGCTATCGCAGCCTGCTGAAGACCCGTCTCTCGGACCTCGAACGCCAGTTCATCGAACGGCGCCTCTCCGAGGAGAGCTCGGCGCTGGAGGTATTGACCTCCAAGACCTTCCCCATGCCATTCACGTTACCCCCACAATCGTCGCCTGCGACCGCGGGGGCGGTATCGTGACCGCCGTCACAGATCTGCTGATCCGCGGCAGCGAGAAGGTCATCGCCCACTACCGCCTGCTCCTTGCCAGCGCGAAGACCGAAAGGGAGCGCGAACTCTACTGCAGCCGGATCGAGCGCGAACAACGGCTTCTGGACCAGCTACGCGACGGATTTCCGGAGCGGTTCGCGGCATGAAGTTCGAAACCGACGAGGACCGTTTTGCCGGCTACGACGTCGTGCTGAAGCAGCGGGGACGCGGCCGCTGGAAATGGGCCGTCTGCACCGCCGCGGGCGAAGTCGTCATGTCCGGCTCGGAGTGCAGTCGCGCAGGCGCGACATACAAGGCGGTGCGGGCGCTGTTTCTTCTTCTTTGCGCAAGCGCGTCGCGGATGCCTGCAGCCGGTGCGAGGCGGGCAACGGGCTAGGAACCTTGGTTGTCATCAGTTGGTTGTCGCGCTCTCAACCCGCGGAGACCGATTCCGATGCCCGACTATCCGAAGCCGCCTTACCCCAGTCAGAAGCAGTCAATGCCCGGGGTGACCGCTAAGATGGACCCACGCCCCGATCACGGCGAGGCCAGCTACAAAGGGGCGGGCCGCCTGAACGGCAAGCGGGCTATCATCACCGGTGGCGACAGCGGAATAGGGCGAGCTGTCGCCATCGCCTTTGCCCGCGAGGGCGCCGACGTCCTGATCGCCTATCTCGAGGAGCACGAAGACGCCAAGGAAGTTGCGGCCCTCGTCGAGGCGGAGGGGCGCAAGGTTGTTCTGGTCGAGGGCGACCTGAGGTCCGCGGACCACTGCAGGAAGGTCGTCGATCGGGCGGTCCGGGATCTCGGCGGGGTCGACATCCTCGTCAACAATGCCGCGCATCAGGCGACCTTCAAGGATCTTGGCGACATCAGCGACGAGGAATGGCGAATGACGTTCGATGTGAATATCCACGCCATGTTCTTCCTCGCGAAGGCCGCCGTGC
>NZ_JBFUGY010000033.1:0-102964 GCF_056402655.1 Bradyrhizobium sp. P3_C3
GTATAGAACCCCTCTGGAGCCTGACGGTCACCCTCCTTCAGTTTCGGCCCGAGATCCCCCGACCACCGACAGATCGGGTACACCTTGAGGATTTTGAAGAGGCCGGTGGTGTCCTGTTTCCAGACTTCGAGCTCCGCCTCTTGCTTGAAGACGCGCACAAGGATAGGCGAGTATTTTGGCATCTTCTTTTGTCGGAGCAGCGAGAGCAACTCGGGTGGTAGCTCCTTTGTAGCCTTGGCCGGCAAGCGGTTGCTGTTTTCACCAAGGCAGGTGGCCGGCGACAACGCCGCGAAAAAAGCTGCAGTCAGCACAAGCGCACGGAGTGCCGTGGCGCCGATCACGACCTTACCTCGGGCGTGGAATCTGCTCATTTGGGTAGCGTGTAGTCAGTGGGTTCGTAAGGCAAGCCCAGATGGACGCAGTCACCGGAGAAGTTCGAGCTTATCGTTGGCCTTGGGGATGCCAAGACGCTCGGTCTCGTCGTCCGCTTCTGGCCCATCAGCGAAGTGGCGACACCTTTCATTGAGGTCCGCCTGGTGAGGTAGAGCGGACTGACTTTGCTCACTCTGAGTTCTTCGCATTTTGATCCAACTGAGACATTGGCGGTCCACTGCGCAACGGCTTTGAAGCCGGTTTCAGCCCTATCCGAATATTCGTGTTAGCCGCTAAGGCTGGTGGAAGGGCTGCGCGCTCAACGTTTCGGGGTGCGCCCGCGGATGTGGTCAAAGCCTTGCTTGATTGCGGCGAAGCGCGCTTCGATCATCGGCTCAAATTCGAGGTCGGTGAAGATATATGGCAAGTCCTTTTCGACGCCTTCGCGGACGAGTTCGCCGACATAGTTGGGTTCTATGCCCTGAGAGATGCGTTCCCGGAGCATATTGATCCACTCGGCACGTGGGCCCGAAGTCGGCAAGGGAGGAAGCGCCCCCTCGAAGCGTTTGGGGAGATTGCGTCTCGAGTCCATGATTTGAGTGCGGATGATCCCTGGACACAGCACCGATACGCCAATCCCTCGGGGCGCGAGTTCACGCCGCAGGCCCTCGGACAGCGCGACAACGCCATACTTGGAGACGTTGTATGCGTTGCTCTCTCCTGAAATGAGGCCAGCGATCGAGGCTGTGGAGACGATGTGTCCACCCTCGCCATGCTGCTCGATCAACGGCCCGAAAATCTCGATCCCCCAAATGGTCGCCATCAGGTTGACGCCCAAGGTCCAGTTCCACGACGCCTCGGTCCAGGCGCCATAAGGCCCACCGCCGCCGACGCCCGCGTTGTTGACGAGGATATGCACCTTGCCATAGCGAGCAGTCGTGGCTTCGGCGGCCGCCGCGAGTTCGGCTTTGAGTGAAACGTCCGCTTTCACGCCGTCGACATCGACGTTGGTGAGCCTCAGTTGCTCGAGCGCTGCGGACAGAGCCGCTTCTTCAATGTCGCAAAGCATGACCTTCGCCCCCGCTTGGGCGAAGGCGGTCGCGATCCCCAGTCCAATGCCTGACGCTGCACCGGTCACGAACACAGTCTTTCCAGCGAGTTCCTTCACGCGCGTTCTCCCCGTGCAAGCGGATACCCTCGCGCCAAAACGCCAAGTGTACCCGGACGCCATATGACCGCGTTTTCGAGGGATTGGGAAGCGTGCCGGATGTCCGTTCGTGGCCCATCATTGACATGGGCAACCAGGTATCAACGTCGTCTTCCATGCGCATAGCGGACGCGACAAGTCAGGAGCACACATCTGCTTCTGCGCTCGTGCCTTGGAGGCAACGCGGCGCTTCGGGGCGCGCTGTCACGAGCGTCGGCACCCGAGGTGTCTCCTCCGGCAGAACGATGAGCATGAAGACCCGAGGAGAATCACGCGTTGGCCGTGACGCGTAAGGTGTCATGGAAAGTTCGAGACGCCATCTCGACGGCGCCTCGAATCCAACCGGGTCATCTGGCCATCCGTTCGGACGTCCACGTGATCCGGTGACTTGCGGCTTTGCATTACCTGCAGATATGGCGGTTGCCGTCCCACCCGAGGTAGGTGCCCGTTGCCGGATCGTAGGATCGATAACGCTCCGCGCAGGAACGTGAAGCAGTGCCGTCTGCGCGAGCCATGGCGCTGTCCGCGCCTTGCGCAGGAGCTGCGCCATCCGGCAACTCGAGGCCCAGCCGACCGGCCGGCGTCAGCGTGCCGTTCAGGTTGCGATTGGGGTTCTCAGCCTCGTACGTATCAGGATGGCTGCTCGCAAAGCCGGATTGCGCGTAGGCGGCGCTTGCGGTCAGGCCCGACAACAAAGCCACGGCAGCGAGAATTTTAAGTCCAGTCATGATCCATCTCCATCATTGCCCGGTGCAATCGTGCTGCCGGTGCGAGAGGAGTTGGATCGACATCTGCGCTGAACAAGCGCGCTTGATCGCATACCCGCGACCTGACGCGGTCTCGTCGTTCAAATGCAGAAAGAATCGTTTGCTTGTGGAACGCAAAAGAATGGGCCACCGCCGCCAGCAGCGCGCCTGTCTTTGCTCTCGTGCCCCGGACACAGCGCAGCGTCACCTCGACGGTGCGCTTGCGCGCGACCGGCGGGCGACGCTGGGGCTAGCAGCGGCCAGCGCTGGCCGACATCGGGTCCAGGTTCAACTGAAACAGAAAGCCAGCGGGCGGTATGGACTAGCGACGTCCTGATCGCTTGAGTTCGGCGACCTTAAACCTGTTGCCGGCGGCCAGGCTGCTGCAAAACCAGTGGGCCTTGTTTCGGTTTTCGCCCAGGAACACCTTGGTTTCAACGCAATCCAGGTAGGATTTATGGGTGATGGTGTCTCGGCACGTTGGCGAGAAAGGTCCATAGTCCGTACCGCCGCCCGACTCGCTGCATCCGACCCAGGGATCTTTGCCGCTTGGGAAGCTTGATGCACAGCCACCGTTGCAGCTCCTGGCGACTTTCTCCAGGCTGGCAAGCCTCCCCATCACCGAGCCCGGCGCATACGAAGGCGTGCTCGCGGTTGACGTTCGAGCGGTTGACGCAGTCCGACGCGGCGCCGTTGTGTTTGCTCCCCGCTCCGACACGCGCGGCTTTGCCACCTGTTTCGGCGCGTCGACCGTGACAGGGGGAATCGTGGCGGCGGAGCCAGTCGGGATTTGCGACGCTGCCGGGGCGCACAGCAAGGCAGTTGATAAGACAGCGACGGCTGAGGGCACGACAAAGCTTGACGAGAATTTCATGAGCATGTCCTTCCCAAATTCGGGACGGAGATACCGCCCCGGTAAATGCACGGTAACATACATTTCGGATTGGGCAACCGAGGGTTGAGGTGGCATCTGCCTATAAACTCGCCATCCACACAAAGCGTGGCCCTCGGCGGAACGGCTCTGGATTGCTCCGTCGCAAGAACTCCCCGCAACGACGGCGTGGAGAAAGAGCAGCGCGTCAACTTCGGTCTCGTGCCCCGGACGCAGCGCAGCAACGTTGCGCACTGCAGCGCGTCCGGGACACAGGAGACTTGCCGCGAGATTCCGCTGCCTGCTCGCAGCAATCGGCTCCGTGTTTTTTTGGAAACGCGCCGGCTTCGTGAAATACGCGATCAATTTGCGATCGTACAACGAGAAGCCGCGCGTTGAGAGTCGGTGAGGTGTTCACGGGCAATTGTTGTCGATCATGACCGATAGATGCAGGTCGTGAGCGACGTGGAGGCGTTTCACTCCTCCGAAAGCTCATCGAAGTTCCAGCGCGGTGGACCGACGAGGAAGAAAAAATGAAACAGGGGACGCCCACAATGATCGGCCTGCGACGCAGGGAATTTCTTGCTGGGACGGCCCTGCTGCTGTTCAGCGCGACGACCGTCAAAGCCGCCACAATCGCAGGGAGGTTGCCCTGGGCTCCAAATGCGGGAAATCCGCCGCCGCCAATCAAGCTTGGGCCGTGGGAGTTCTTCAACGGCGAAGAAGGCAGAGCCATGGAGGCACTCGTTGATTGCATCATCCCGCCGGATCCGGAGACGCCGGGCGGCAAGGATGCCGGCTGCGCCGTGTTCATCGACCGGCAGCTGGCTGGGCCTTACGGCCGGCAGGAGGGATTGTATGTGCGCCCACCGTTTCAGGCCGGCCTGAAGAATCAGGGCCATCAGTCGGCGAACGGTCCGGCACAGGATTATCGGGACGGTCTCGCTGCATTCGATCGTGCGTGCAAGCAGCACAGTGGTGGAAAGCCCTTCGCCGAGCTCTTCGGCGACGACAGGATCGCGCTTCTGAAGGCGGTCGACAAGGGCGAGCTCAAGCTCGACGGCGTCGACGGCAAGGCGTTCTTCACGCAACTCGTCAAGGACGCCCAGATGGGATTTTTCGCGGACCCGATCTATGGCGGGAACCGCGACATGGTCGCGTGGAAGATGATCGGCTATCCGGGCGCGCGCTACAACTATCTCGATTGGGTGAACCGCCACAACGAGCGCTTTCCGCTGCCGCCGGTTGGCATGACCGGCAACGCGCAATGGACGAGGTCGTAGCATGTCCCGAAGGCTTCCCAGGAAAGACGTCGTCATCGTCGGTTTCGGCTGGACCGGCGCGATCATGGCTAATGAGCTGACCGACGAGGGGCTCGAGGTCATCGCTTTCGAGCGCGGTCCATGGCGCGACGCGCCGACGGATTTTCCGCCGGGCTACATGCAGGACGAACTTCGTTATCGCATCCGGCACGAGCTGTTCCTGCGTCCGGACCAGCTGACGTTCACGTTCCGCAACAAGATGGACCAGACGGCGCTGCCGATCCGGAGCTGGGGCGCGTTCATGCCGCCGAACGGCGTCGGCGGCGGGGGCGTGCACTGGAATGCCGAAATGTGGCGGTTTCTCCCGTCGGATTTCGTGCTGAAGACACATCTGACCGAACGCTATGGCGCGGCGTTCCTGCCCCTGGATATGACGATCCAGGATTGGGGCGTGACCTATGACGAGCTCGAGCCGCATTACGATCGCTTTGAATATCTGTGCGGTACGTCGGGGACGGCCGGAAATCTGAGCGGCAAGATCATGGACGGCGGCAATCCGTTCGAAGGGCCGCGGTCCCGTCCTTATCCGACCCCGGCGCAGGCCCAGCCGTTCAGCCATACGCTGTTCGGGAAAGCCGCGCGCGAGCTCGGCTACAAGCCGTTCCCGCAGCCTTCGGGCAATCTCTCGCAAGCCTATACGAACCCGCTGGGCATGCGCCTTGGCCCCTGCACCTATTGTGGCTTCTGCGAGTGGTTTGGCTGCGGCAATTATTCCAAGGCCAGCCCGCAAACAACCATCCTGCCGCATCTCATTCGAAAATCGAACTTCAGCCTCCGCGACAATTCAGAGGTTGTTAGGATCAATGTCGATCGTTCAGGCAAGCGCGCTACCGGCGTGACATTCGTGGACTCGAGCGGCGAAGAATGGGAGCAGCAGGCCGACCTCGTGATCCTGTCGGCTTACACGATGTTCAACGTGCAGCTTCTTCTGCATTCGCAAATCGGGCAGCCCTACGACCCCGTCACCAACACTGGGGTCGTCGGCCGCAACTACACCCACCAGACGATCTCGTCGGTCAATGGCTTCTTCGACAACAAGAAGTTCAACTTCAACCCGTTCATCGCATCGGGTTCGATCGGGATGTGTATCGACGAGTTCAACGGCGACAATTTCGATCACGGGCCGCATGGTTTCGTCGGCGGCGGCTATGTCGGCCAGGTGCAGACAGGTGCTCGTCCGATCGAAAGCACCCTGGTGCCGCCGGGAACGCCGGCATGGGGCGCCGACTGGAAGAAGGCGGTGAAGGACAATTATCTCAGCACGGTCAAGCCCGGCACTGGTGTGCATGGCAGCTTCTACGCCTACCGCGACATCTACCTGGATCTCGACCCCGCCTATAAGGACCGGTTCGGGCGTCCGCTGATGCGGATCACGATGGATCTCAAGGAGAACGAGATCAAGCAGAATAAGTTTCTCACCGACAAGTTCGCCGAGATCATCAAGGCGATGGGCGCTGAAAAGCTCGCCGTGCAGTATCGGACCGCGCCATACGACATAACGACCTACCAGACGACGCATCTCAACGGCGGTGCGATCATGGGGGCCGATCCCAAGACAAGCGTCCTCAACAAATACCTGCAGAGCTGGGATGTCCCGAATCTGTTCGTGATGGGGGCAAGCGCCTTTCCGCAGAACGCCGGCTACAACCCGACGCTCACGGTCGGCGCGCTCGCTTATTGGTCGGCGGCCGCGATCCGGAACCAGTACCTCAAGAATCCCGGAAGGCTGGTCGATGCGTAGGATTCCGCGCGTATGCACGCTCGTTTGCGCAGTGCTCGCTTCGGCGTCGCTGGCTGGCCGCGCGCATGCCGGCTCCGCAAACATGCAAGAGTTCACCCAGATCGAACGCGGGCGCTATCTGTCGATCCTGTCGGACTGTGCCGGCTGCCATACCGTTCCCGGCGGCAAGCCGTTTTCGGGTGGGCGGCCGATCGAAACGCCGTTCGGCAACATCATATCGCCCAATGTCACGCCCGATCTGGAAACGGGCATTGGAGCCTGGAGCGACGATCAATTCGATGCCGCGGTGAGAAAGGGTATCGGACGAACCGGCGCGCATCTCTATCCGGCCATGCCTTACAATGCGTACACTCGGATGTCGCGTGACGATGTGATGGCAATCCGGGCCTATCTGACTTCGCTGGAGCCGGTCCGAAATTCGCGCAACGCGGATACGCTTCCGTTTCCATTCAATATCCGCTCAACGATGATCGTGTGGAACGCGCTCTACTTCACGGCAGGTGAATACAAGCCGGAACCGACCAAATCCGCCGAATGGAATCGCGGCAAGTTCATCGTCGACGGGCCGGCGCATTGCGGAGCCTGCCATACGCCGAAGACGCTGCTCGGAGGCGATCGAACCGATCAATATCTGCAGGGAGCAAATCTCCAGGGCTGGTCGGCGCCTGACATCACCAACAACCGGCGGACAGGACTGGGCAGTTGGACGGCAGACGATGTCGCGCTCTACCTCAAGACGGGGCACAATCGCGCTACCGCTGCGACAGGGCCGATGGCGGAGGCCGTCGAGCTGTCGACGTCCAGGATGAAGGATGAGGATACGAAGGCTATTGCGACGTATCTGAAATCATTGCCGGGCAACAAGGATGAGGCGAGGCTTGCCCCGGTGGGTGCGAACGTGATGGCGGCCGGAGGCGCGATCTACCGAGACCAATGTTCCGCCTGCCACGGGATCGAAGGCAAGGGCGTTCCACACCTGTTTCCCGCCCTCGCAGAGTCTACGATGGTGCAATCAAATGATCCCACAACGGCAATCCGAATGGTGCTCCGTGGTGCGCGAAGCGTCGGCACCAAGGCCGAGCCGACGGCACCCGGCATGCCGTCCTACGGCTGGCAGCTCGATGATCGCCAGGTCGCGGCGGTGCTCAGCTTTGTCAGAAATAGCTGGGGTGGTGCCGCTGCCCCGATCGATGCAGCCGAAGTGACGCGTGTTCGGTCCGACACCGCTTTACGCAACGACTGAGCCGGCCGTCCGAGACGTGAGCCGCAAAATAAAAACGGGGCCGTGAGGCCCCGTCAAAAGTCCGTAGCTTATTCCGCGATCTTACTTGATCTTCTTACTTGATCTTGGCTTCGCGGAATTCGACGTGCTTGCGCGCGACCGGATCGTACTTCTTCTTGACCAGCTTGTCGGTCATGGTGCGCGAATTCTTCTTGGCGACGTAGTAGAAGCCGGTGTCAGCCGAGGACACGAGCTTGACCTTGATGGTGACCGCTTTGGCCATGTTCAGAACCTCAGGAATGAAGGGAATCTGGAGCCGGCCAAACGGCCCGCGTTGGCCGGCAACCTAGCCAGAAACCGCCTGATGTCAAGGTTTCGAAGCGTTTTCGAGCGAAGTGGGCACCGGTTCGCGTCAAGAAAACGCGTCAAAAACAACAACCTAGAGCCCCGAACGGGGCTCTAGGGCGGAAAACCACCCAAAACGGTCCCATTACGCCTCGAAGAACCGGTTTTTCGGCCGCGGCAGGCCCAGATTCTCCCTCAAAGTGGCCCCTTCATACTCTTTGCGGAAAATCCCGCGACGCTGCAGCTCCGGCACCACCTTGTCGACGAAATCGTCGAGGCCGGCGGGCAGGAACGGGAACATGATGTTGAAGCCGTCGGAGCCGCGCCCGACCAGCCATTCCTCCATCTGGTCGGCGATGGTCTTGGCGGTGCCGACGAAGGACAGCCCGCCATAGCCGCCGACGCGCTGGGCGAGCTGGCGCACCGTGAGCTTGTCGCGCCTGGCGAGGTCGACCATGCGCTGGCGGCCGCTCTTGCTGGCGTTGGTCTCCGGAATCTCCGGCAGTTGCCCGTCCGGATCGAAGCCCGAGGCGTCCGTGCCGAGGATGACCGAGAGCGAGGCGATGGCGCTGTCGTAATGCACGCGGCTGTCGAGCAGCGCGCGCTTCTCCTTGGCCTCATCGACGCTGTCGCCGACCACGACGAAGGCGCCGGGAAGAATCTTGAGATGTTCGGGATCGCGGCCGATCTTCTCCATGCGGCCCTTGATGTCGGCATAGAGTTTTTGGCCGTCGGTGAGGGGGCCGCCGCCGGTGAACACGGCTTCCGCCGTCTCTGCCGCAAGCTGCCTGCCGTCCTCCGATGCGCCGGCCTGCACGATCACCGGCCAGCCCTGCACGGGCCGCGCGATGTTGAGGGGGCCGCGCACCTTCAGATATTTGCCGTTGTGGTCGAGCACGTGCATCTTCGCGGGATCGACGAACACGCCGCTTTCGACGTCGCGCACGAAGGCGTCGTCGGCGAAGGAATCCCAGAGGCCGGTGACGACGTCGTAGAACTCGCGGGCGCGCTTGTAGCGCTCGGCATGCTCCATGTGGTCGTCGAGGCCGAAATTCAGCGCCGCGTCCGGATTCGAGGTGGTGACGATGTTCCAGCCCGCGCGCCCGCCGCTGAGATGGTCGAGCGAGGCGAAGCGGCGCGCCACGTGGTAGGGCTCGTCAAACGTCGTCGAGCCCGTCGCGATCAGGCCGATGCGCTCGGTGACGGCGGACAGCGCCGACAGCAGCGTGAACGGCTCGAACGAGGTCACGGTGTGGCTGCGCTTGAGTGCATTGACGGGCATGTTCAGCACGGCGAGGTGATCGGCCATGAAGAAGGCGTCGAACTTGCCGGCCTCGAGCTTCTGGATCAGCGTCTTGATATGGCCGAAGTTGAAATTTGCGTCCGGCCAAGCCCCGGGATAGCGCCAGGCGCCGGTGTGGATGCTGATCGGGCGCATGAACGCGCCAAGCTTGAGTTGCCGTTGTGCCATCGCCCCGTATCCGTTCTGGGTGTCGTTAGGGAAGACATAGGTGCGCGCGGGAACTCCGCCATTGGGGGAGGCGGGAAGATTTTTTCGTTTTTCGCGACACGCTCAGCATGTTTCCGTCATTCCGGGCTCGCCGCTCCGCGGCGCCCCGGAATGACAAGGGGAAGCCATCGAACCAATCCCGCGCTCGCCCCGACCAAGCCAGGACCCGTGAGGAGACCTTCAATGGCAGGCGCAATGACCGTGGACGGCGGCACCGTTCGCATCGACCGGCCCATGCCCTGGGTCGGCCGCCTGCTGTCGCTGCCGCTGCTGGCCGCGAGCGGTTATCTCTTGTGGAATGTCGGCCTCGGCCTGCGCCAGGATTTTTCCGGCTTCGGCCGGCTCGCCGATGATCTCGTGCCGGTACTGGTGTTCACGGGGTTGGGACTGCTCGTCGGCATCCCCGGAATGATCCTGCTGACGTACCGCACTTTCGTCGTGCTCAACGAGACGCTGCGCCAGATCGTCATCACCAGGCAGTTCGGCCCGCTCAATATTCGCAAGCACCGCGATCTCGCCGACTATCACTTCGTCAGCATCACCGATGACTATGATGCGGATCTGACGACCTACGACGTCAATCTCTGCGGCAACAGGGGCACCGAGCCGATCACGCTTCAGAGCTTCACCAGGCGCGAGGAGGCGGACAAGCTCGCAAGCGAGATCTGCCGCGTCCTGAAATTGCCGGCGCGCGACTATGTCGGCACCGAGCCTGATGATTCCTGATTAGGTCCAGCCACGGCCTGTTGCTACCCGTTGCGGAAATTGCCATCCTCGCGGCCGAACACCGCAATGGAAGGCCATGACCTCAGCGAATAATTCCATTCCCGCGATTCTACCGCGCGGCAAGGGCCATCAATTCCTGTTGTATGGCGACTCCTGTTCGGGCGTGCCGGGCGGATTGCATGAAAAGACCTTCGCCTCGGTCAACGCGGTCGTTCGACGCCTGAGACCGCAGCCTGAATTCATTCTCTTTCCGGGCGATGAAATCATTGGACTAACGCCGGATCCGGACGCGCTCCGCGCGCAGTGGCGCTATTGGCTGGATACGGAAATGGCATGGCTCGACCGTGCGGCCATTCCGATGTGGCACACAACCGGCAATCACACGACCTATGATTTGATGAGCGAGGCGGCGTTTCGCGCCGTGCTCGCGCTGCCGAAGAATGGGCCGCCGGGACAGGCGGGTCTCTCCTACTTCGTGCGGCGCGGCGACCTCCTGATGGTGTTCGTCAACACGCTCTGGAGCGGCCTTGGAGGTGAGGGCCATGTCGAGCTCGCGTGGCTCGAAACAACGCTCAGAGAGCATGGCGATGCCCGACACAAGCTCGTCCTTGGCCATCATCCGGTGTTTCCGATCAACGGCTTTACGGGGACGTATCAGCGCGAGATCGGCCACGAATATGCTCGCCCGTTCTGGGACATCCTGGTGAACGAAAACGTGCTTGCCTATCTGTGCAGCCACATCCTCGCCTTCGACGTGCAGGCGCATCGCGGTGTCCTGCAGATCTGCACTGCGGGCGCGGGAACGGCTCACAGGATGCCGGAAGGCGTCGAGTATCTGCATTGCGTTCAAGCCGCGCTTGACGAGGAAGGCCTGCGTTATCAGGTGCTCGATACCGACGGCGTTGTCAGGGAGAGGATGGAATGGCCGCTGTCGGATCCTGATCCCGCCCTGTGGAGGGAGCTGCCGCTCGGGGAAGCCGAAGCGCCGTTCAGCGGATGCGTGGAGAGCGGGCGGCGGATCGAGCTGAGGCTTGTGGGGCAAAGTGCTGCGACCGATGTCGCAGCGGTCCAGACGATTTTCACGGCTTTCGCGCCGGGTTCGATCGCGCCGTTCTGGCTTGGGCTTCGGGGACCGAGGCAAACCCTGACAGCGATCGTTGCTCGTGAGCCGGGGCGAAGCCCAACCTATTGGTTTGGACCTGATCTTCCGGCGGGCGAGGGTTTCGATATTCACGTCGCGATCTACCCGGACATGGGTCCGGGCGGTCTCTTGTACCGCCGTCACGATTCCACGCGCTGGTCGTCTTTCACCTCTGCGACGGCGCGAGGGCTGGATCAGCTGGCGTGGCCGCAGCAATGGGCGATCGGTCACGGACAAGGTGGCAGCGAAGACCGCGCCTTCAGAGGTGCCGCGCTGAGTTTGCTGATCGCGTGAACGAGCCTGGAGAGTTCGGCGGCTGGATCAGCCCAAGATATCCTTCTGCATCTTGCCGCCGTAGAAATGGAAGAACGGCACCGGCGCATCGTGGCGGAGCGGGCCGGTGGCAAGGCGGGTGTCGAGCTCGTTGAGCACGTTGCGTGTCATCGGATGCAGATCGGCGAGCGGCTTTGAGCCGAGCTCGACCCAGACCAGCTCGACCAGCTCGGCATCCGCATGGATCACTCCCTCGACGCGGTGGGTGATCGCGGAGGCATCCGCGGTGAAGAAGCGGGTATCGAACCGCTTGACGCGGCCGGGCGGGGTGATCGCGCGTGCGATCAGGAACAGGCTGGAGGGATCGGGCAGCAGGCCCGCATCCGCGAACGGCTTCCAGGCGCCTTCGAGTTTCGCTTTCCCCTCGGCCTTGCGTCCGAGGCAGAGGCCGGTCTCTTCGCAGGCCTCGCGGATTGCGGCAATCGCCAGCGACTTTGCGCGCGAGGCCGGAGTCTTCGGGCTGCCCTTGGCGAGATTGGCTTCCAGCTCGGCGGTGATGGGTGCTGCACACGGCACGCGGTAATCGTCCTTGTCGACACGACCGCCGGGGAAGACGAACTTTCCGGGCATGAACACCACCTTGTCGTGGCGCTTGCCGACCAGGACTTTTGGAATGCTGCCGCTGCGATCGACCAGGATCAGCGTCGCCGCATCGCGGGGGCGGAAATAGGGATGGTGGTCGGCTTCCTTGCCCTCGTGGATCTTGGCCTTCTCGGCTCCCTGCGACGTATCCGTCATGTCCTCACCCAAACCGCTTTTTGATTATTTGCTTAGACCGGCGGAATACCATCCGGAGGGTTGTCGTCAAAGCCGTGCATGCGCAGAGCCCATTGCAAGCCGACCACAGCTCCCTTGACCGGCTGGAGCAGCGCGAGCGAGGCGACGAAGGTGAAGGGCAGATAGGCCGCGAAGCTGAGCCAGACCGGCGTGGTGTAGTTGGTCTCGATCCAGAGGATCGTGGGCACCACGATGTGGCCGACGATGACGATCACGAGATAGGCCGGCAGATCGTCGGCGCGATGCGGCGTGAAATCGAGGCCGCAGACCGCGCAATTGTCCGCGGTTTTGAGAAAGGCACGGAACAACTTGCCCTCGCCGCAGCGCGGGCAGCGGCTGCGAAAGCCGCGCTTCATGGCCGTCCAGACGTCGCGCTTCTCGACGAGGCCGGTCTCGCGCGTCCAGATCTTTGGGGCCGTGCTCGTCGTCACCATGCCTTGCCCTTCTGACCCCCGCCTTTTCCTTTGTTCTTGCCCTTGCCCTTCTTGGGTTTGCCGGACTTTTGCTTCGGCGGCTTGCGTTTTTTATCCGGACTGCGTCCAGGATGCGCCTTGAACGAGGGGCGGCGTTGCGGACCGGATGGCCTGCGGCCGCGCGGCGCGGTCTCGCCGGTCGACGACAGCAGCTCGAAGCGCAGCGCGCCTGCGATGGGAGCTGCTTCTATCAGACGGACGTCAACGACGTCACCCAGCTGATGCATGGTGCCGCTGCGCGTGCCGACGAGCGCGTGTCGGCTCTCGTCATAGTTGAAATATTCCGTGCCGAGGGATCGGATCGGGATCAGGCCGTCGGCGCCGGTCTCGGCGAGCTTGACGAACAGGCCGGCGCGCGTGACGCCGGAGACGCGGCCCTGGAAGCTTGCGCCGATGCGGTCGGCGAGGTGATGGGCGATCAGCCGGTCGACGGTCTCGCGCTCCGCCTTCATCGCGCGCCGCTCGGTCACCGAGATATGGGCTGCGACCTCACCGAGGCTTTCCGGCGTCTCGCTGTCGGGCAGTGCGCCTTCGCCGAGGCCGAGCGCGCGGACCAGCGCGCGGTGCACGACGAGGTCGGCATAGCGGCGGATCGGCGAGGTGAAATGCGCGTAGCGGCGCAAATTCAGGCCGAAATGACCGTAATTCTCGGAGGAGTATTCGGCCTGTGCCTGCGCGCGCAGCACGACCTCGCTCACCAGCGGGAAGTGGTCGTGGCCTTCGAGCTGCGCCAGCACGCGGTTGAACAAAGCCGGGCGCAGCGCGCCGCCTTTCGCGAAGGGAACGTCCAGCGTCTCCAGAAACTCCGCGAGTGCGTGGACCTTCTCCAGCGTCGGCTCGTCATGCACGCGGTAGATCAGCGGGAGCGACTTCTTCTCCAGCATCTCGGCCGCCGCGACGTTGGCGAGGATCATGAACTCCTCGATCAGCTTGTGCGCATCGAGACGTTCAGGCACGACGACGCGATCGACCGTGCCGTCGCTCTTCAAGAGGATCTTGCGCTCGGGCAGATCGAGATTGAGCGGATCGCGTTCGTCGCGGGCGCGCTTGGCGCAGGCATAGGCGGCATAGAGCGGCCTCAGGATCGGATCGAGCAGGGGTCCGGTGGTGTCGTCGGGCCGGCCGTCGATCGCGGCCTGCGCCTGCGCATAGTTCAGCTTCGCCGCCGAGCGCATCAGGATGCGGTGGAAGCTGTGCGAGCGCTTGCGCCCGTCGGGGCCGAGCACCATCCGCACCGCGAGCGCGCCGCGCGGCTCGCCCGGCACCAGCGAGCAGAGATTGTTGGAGATGCGCTCGGGCAGCATCGGCACAACGCGGTCCGGGAAATACACCGAGTTGCCGCGATCGAGCGCGTCGCGGTCGAGCGCGGTGCCCGGCCGCACGTAGAAGCTCACATCGGCAATGGCGACATCGACGATGAAGCCGCCTCTGTTGTTCGGATCAGGATCGGGCTGCGCATGCACCGCGTCGTCGTGATCCTTCGCATCCGGCGGGTCGATGGTGACGAGCGGCACGTCGCGCCAGTCTTCACGTCCCTTCAGATTGGCCGGCTCTGCCGCTTCGGCTTCACGCTCTGCCGCGGGCCGGAACTGCAGGGGGATGTCGTGCGCGTAGATCGCGATCAGGCTGATTGCCTTCTCCGACTTGACCGAGCCGAGCTTCTCCTTGACCCGGCCTGATGCCAGCCCAAAGCTGCGCGAGCGGATGATGTCGACGCTGACGAGGTCGCCGTCCCGGGCGCCGTGCGCGTCGGCTGCGGCGATGTTCAGCTCGCGGTCGGCGGACTTCTTGTCGACCGGGACCAGCCGTCCGCCGCCTTCGGGAAGCTCGCGGAACACGCCGAGGATGCGGCTCTTCGTCTTGTCGAAGACCTTGATGATGTGGCCGCGATAGGCCGGACCTTCGTTCTCGTCCGAGCGCTCGACGCGCAGCAGCGCGCGATCGCCGACACCGGCCGCGGTGCCGGGCTTTGGCCGGCGCGGCATGACGATGAGGATTTTTGGCGGTTCGCCGCTTTCGACCTCGTCCCATTCGGTGGGGGAGGCGATCAGCTCGCCGTCACTGTCGCGGCCGGTGATGTCGGCGACCAGCGTCGACGGGAGCGCGTCCGGCTCGGAAACCTTGTGGCGTTTTTTCTTGATGGTGCCGTCGTCGGCGAGCTCGCGCAGCATGCGCTTGAGCTCGATGCGATCGGCGTTCTTCAGGCCGAACTCGCGCGCAATTTCGCGGGTCCCGACCTTTCCGGGATTTGCCTTGATGAAGGCGACGATGGCGCTCCGGTCGGGAAAGCCATGGTCATTCTTGCGTTTCACTTAACCTCTAATTCTTGATCTAGGTCTTGCCGGCACTCTTCTTGGCCGGAGCCTTGGGGGCGGCGGCCTTGGTCGGCGACGTTTTTGCGGTCGACGACACGGCGGCGCGCGCCTTGCTGGTGGATTCGGATTTTGGTTTGGCCGCCTTCTTCGCGGCCGGTTTCTTCGGCTTCGGCGCGGCGTCATCGCCGTCGGCGGCCTTCGCCGCAGCCTTCTTGGCCTTGGGCGGCTTCGCCGCCTTCTTCGGCTTCTTGCCGCCGCCCTTGGCCGCGCGCTCGTCGATCAGCGCGATCGCCTGCGGCAGCGTGACGGTGTCCTTTTCGAACTCGGCCGGGATCGTCGCGTTGACGCCGCCTGCCGTGACATAGGCGCCGTAACGGCCGCTCTTCACCGTGACGGTGCCCAGCGTCGGATGATCGCCGATCGCCTTGCCGGGGTCGGCGCCGAAGCGGCGGCTCGGGCCCTTGGCGACCTTCTCCGCGATCAGCGTCACCGCGCGGTTGAGGCCGATGTCGAAGACCTCGTCGCCGCTCTCCAGGCTGGCGTAGGTCTTCTCGTGCTTCACGAACGGCCCGAAGCGGCCGAGACCTGCCGTGATCGGCTGACCGGTCTCCGGATGCTTGCCGATCTCGCGCGGCAGCGACAACAGCTTCAGCGCAAGCTCGAGCTCGACGTCGCCCGGCGAGGTGCCCTTCGGGATGCCCGCGCGCTTCGGCTTCTCGCCTTCCTCATAATCCTTCTGCTCGCCGAGCTGGATGTAGGGCCCAAAGCGGCCGGCCTTGACCCAGACATCGCGACCGGTGTCGGGGTCCTGGCCGAGCGAACGGTCGGCGGTGGTCTCGCTGTCGGCGGCGAGCTGGCGGGTGTAGCGGCATTCCGGATAGTTCGAGCAGCCGACGAAGGCGCCGAACTTGCCGGCCTTGAGATTCAGCCGGCCGTTGCCGCAACTCGGGCACTGCCTGATATCGCCGCCATCGGCGCGGGGCGGATAGATGTGCTGGCCCAGCATGTCGTCGAGCACGTCGAGCACCTGGGCGACGCGCAGATCCTTGATCTCGTCGACGGCGCCGATGAAGCCGGTCCAGAAGTCCTTCAGCACCTGCTGCCAGGAGATCTCGTTGTTGGAGATGCGGTCGAGCTGCTCCTCCAGATTGGCGGTGAAGTCGTATTCGACGTAGCGGCTGAAGAAGCTTTCGAGGAAGGCGACCACGACGCGGCCCTTGTCCTCGCCGTGCAGGCGCTTCTTCTCGAGCTTGACGTAGCCGCGGTCCTTCAGGACCTGGAGGATCGAGGCATAGGTCGAGGGACGGCCGATGCCGAGCTCTTCCATGCGCTTGACCAGCGAGGCCTCCGAGAAGCGCGGCGGCGGCTCGGTGAAATGCTGGGTGACGGCGAGCGACTGTCGCTTGAGCGCGTCGTTCGGGCTCATCGCGGGCAGGCGGCGGGAGTCCTCGTCTTCCTCGTCGTCGCGGCCTTCCTGGTAGAGCGCGAGGAAGCCGTCGAACTTGACGACCTGGCCCGTCGCCCGCAGCTCCAGCGTGCGGGAGCCTGCCTTCGCGGTGATGTCGACGGTGGTGCGCTCGAGCTCGGCCGATTCCATCTGGCTCGCGATGGTGCGCTTCCAGATCAGCTCGTAGAGTCGCGCCTGGTCGGCATCGAGCTTGCGGCTCATGCTGTCGGGGCGGCGCGACATGTCGGTCGGACGGATCGCTTCGTGCGCTTCCTGGGCGTTCTTGGCCTTGGCCTGATACTGGCGCGGGGCCTCCGGCACATAGGCGTTGCCGTAGTCCTCGCCGATCACCTTGCGCGCCTGGGTGATCGCGGACGGATCGATCTGCACGCCGTCGGTACGCATATAAGTAATGAGTCCGGTGGTCTCGCCGCCGATGTCGATGCCTTCATAAAGGCGCTGGGCGATGCGCATCGTGTGCGCCGGCGCAAAACCGTATTTGCGGCTGGCTTCCTGCTGCAGCGTCGAGGTGGTGAAGGGCGCCTGCGGATTGCGCCGGGCCGGCTTGGCATCGACCGCGGTCACGGCGTAGGCGGCCGCTTCCAGCGCCTTCTTGAAGTCTTCGGCTTCCGCACCGGTGCCGATGTCGAGACGCTGGATCTTCTTGCCGTCGGCGCCGACCAGGCGCGCCTCGAAGGCGTCGCCGCGCGGCGTCAGCAGGGTCGCGATCAACGACCAGTATTCGCGCGCGACGAACTTCTCGATCTCCAGTTCGCGGTCGCAGACCAGCCGCAGCGCCACCGACTGCACGCGGCCCGCCGAACGGGCGCCCGGCAGCTTGCGCCAGAGCACGGGGGAGAGGGTGAAGCCGACCAGATAGTCCAGCGCGCGGCGCGCCATGTAGGCGTCGACCAGCGCGCCGTCGATCTGGCGCGGATTCTTCATCGCATCCGTGACCGCCTGCTTGGTGATGGCGTTGAACACCACGCGCTCGATCTTCTGGTCCTTCAGCGCGCGCTTTTCCTTCAGCACCTCCAGAACGTGCCAGGAGATGGCCTCGCCCTCGCGATCAGGGTCGGTCGCCAGAATCAGGCGGTCGGCGTTCTTCAGGGACTTGGCGATATCGTTGAGCCGGCCGGCCGCCTTGGGGTCGACCTCCCAGATCATCTTGAAATTTGCGTCCGGATCGACGGAACCGTTCTTCGCCGGGAGGTCGCGGACATGGCCGAACGAGGCCAGAACCTCGTAGGACGAGCCCAGATACTTGTTGATCGTCTTGGCTTTCGCCGGCGACTCCACAATGACGATATTCATGTAGTTCCAGTAGCTTACGGGGAAATTACGAGCCGCTTTCGATGAGATTCGGATCGGCCGTTTCGACCCGAACATGGGTGGTGAGGCCCTCGCTGTCAAATCGAGGGGTGTTGAAAGCACCCCAAATGGGAAAAGTTTCATATCGAGAAAGTTGCAAAATACCACCTTGGAGTTGCGGTCAATGTCGGCGTAGAGTCCTCCCGGGGCATGGATTCGGGTGGGGTCTGGTGACTAAGCCAGGAAAGAAACGGGCGCGCGCCGCATCAGGCGCGCCGGGGGGCTCGCGCGGTGAGGAACCAGGGGAGGGCGGCGTCGATGAGGCCGTCGCCTTCATCGCCGAGCAGGTCGGGGCGTTGCGCAAGCTCGCCGAGCGCCACAAGCTCGACGTGCTGCATTATCTCCTGGGCATGACCAAGCTGGAGGCCGACGAGCACCTGCGGCTGCGGAGCAAGCGCAAGCTGTCGTAGCGGCGCTCACCATCCAATCCGTCATCCTGAGGTGCTCGCGTAGCGAGCCTCGAAGGATGAGCGGCCGAGATGCCGCAGCCGGGCCGTCGCCCTTCGAGGGCCGCTGAAGAAGCGGCCACCTCAGGGTGACGGCGATATATGGAGGCGCGCCGCATCAATCCCGTCATTGCGAGCGCAGCGAAGCAATCCAGAATCCCTCCGTGGTGAAACTCTGGATTGCCTCGCTGCGCTCGCAATGACGGTGTGGTGGCAGCGTGCCGCGATCAGGCCGACCGCCGCCGCGGTGCCGGTCGGGGCTTCAGCGTGATGTCGGCCAGGCTGAGCAACCGTCCATCCTCGGCGTGCAGCTCGAGCTTCTTCACCGGGCGGCCTTTGACGCGATCGACCATGACGGTGTCGATCTCCTCAGGCGTGTCGTCGAACTCCTCGCTCCATTGCCGGAGCGCGACCAGGATCGGGAAAAGGCCAAGTCCCTTCGGCGTCAGCACATACTCCTGGTAGGCGCTGCCATCGGAGGCGGGGGCGGTCGCCAGGATGCCGTGTTCGAGCATTGAGCGCAGGCGCGCCGACAAGATGTTCTTGGCCATGCCGAGCTTGCCCTGAAACTCGCCGAAGCGGCGCACACCGAGCATCGCTTCGCGGATGATCAGCAGCGTCCACCAGTCGCCGATCGCCTCCAGCGACCGCGCGACCGGGCAGCCGTCACCCTCAAAACTCGTTCGTTTCACCATCGTCTGAGGTCCCCTCACATTCGCACGATGTCGGCGCCAATCACGCGCTTGTGTGGTTGCATCATAAAACCATCCGCCTAGATTGCAATATGGTTTCATAATGAAACTATTGGAGAGGCGAGCATGAGACTGAGCGGCAAGACGGCACTCATCACCGGCGGCAACAGCGGAATTGGATTGGCAACGGCAAAGCTGTTCGTGGCCGAGGGCGCGAAGGTGATCATCACCGGGCGCAACAAGGAGACGCTGGAGGCCGCAGCAAAGGAACTCGGGCCGAACGGGCTCGCGCTGGTTGCGGACGCGACCGACGTCGCCGCGACTGAAGCGGCGATCAAGAAGGGCACCGAAAAATTCGGCAAGCTCGATATCGTGTTCGCGAATGCCGGCATCCCCGGCAGCACGCCGCTGGGCTCGACGACGCTGGATGTCTTTGAGAAGGTGATCAGCACCAACCTCACCGGCGTGTTCTTCACGGTGCAGTCGGCGCTGCCCTATATCAACGACAACGCCTCGATCATCCTCAACGGTTCGGTGATCTCCGTGCTCGGCGTTCCCGGCTACTCCGCTTACGGGGCCGCCAAGGCCGGCGTGCGCGCGCTGGCGCGGATCATGGCCTCGGAACTGTCGCCGCGCGGCATCCGCGTCAACGTCGTTGCGCCCGGCGCGACCCGCACGCCGATCTGGGGCGCCGCGATCGCAACGCCTGAAGCGGAGAAGGCGTTCGAGAAGCGCCTTGGACTATCCACGCCGCTCGGCCGCATTGCTGAACCGGATCACATCTCGAAGACGGTGCTGTTCCTCGCCTCCGACGATGCCGGGCACATCCAGGGCCAGGAGATCTTCGTCGACGGCGGCGCGGTGGCGTCTCCGAGCGGCGCGCCGATCTATCGCGGCTGATCAACGTTTGCGAAAATTGAATCGGTCGGCGCGACGACATCGGTTGCGCCGGCCTGTTCCTACACCTCGGTGGCTGTATTCCTCTGAACCTTCCGTGAGGCGTTGAACCTTCGCTTGCGCTGCCAAGACCCTTTTGCGGGCAGGGTCATAAGACTCACTTTCAGGGAGCCCGCGATGTCAAAAGCAGCTCGTATTTCTTCGTCGATTTCAGAACCGCGTATTTACACCGAACATTCCGCTATTCCCGCCAAGCACTCCGACACGTCCGAGTTCATCGGGGTGGCACTTTTCTCAGGCATCGGGCTTTTCATTTCGCTCATCGCCGTCATTCTTGGCGTTCAGGGCGCCTGGTTTTAGCGCTGTCGAACTCTCAGCCGCCGCCGGAGTCCGGCAGCGGCTGGTGTCGGCGTAAGTGTTACGCCGCCTGCAGGCTGGTGGCAGCCTGAAGCGCTCCGGCCAGCGCTTTCTCACGATGCTCAGGGCCAACCTGGATGCCGTCGGCGACGATGAATTCGGGGCTCGTGATGCCCATGAACGCGAACACGCCGCGCAAATAGGTTTCGAGGTGCTCGAGCGAGGCGGCCGGCGTGCCCGGGCCGTAATAGCCGCCGCGCGAGATCGCCACGATCACGCGCTTGTCGCCGGCAAGACCCTGCGGGCCGTTCGCGTCGTATTTGAACGTTTTCCCCGCCACGAGGACGCGGTCGATCCAGGCCTTGAGCTGGCTCGGGATCGTAAAATTGTACATGGGCGCGCCGATCACGACGATATCGGCATCAAGGAACTCGTTGAGCACGGCCGCGCTCGCGGCCAGGTCGGGACCGAGTTCCGCCGGCGCCGGCGCGCCTTGCGCGGCCGCAAGGTGCGAGCCGGAGAGGTGGGCGAGCGGAATCTGCGTCAAATCGCGGTAGACGAGGTCGAGCGACGGCGTCGCCTGCCTGAGACGGTCGACGATGGCGGCGGAAACCTGCCGTGAGACGGAGTGGGGGCCGAGCACGCTGGAGTCGATATGGAGGAGTTTCATTGGGGTTCACCTATGGTATAGATTTGTAACCCGCACTACATGAGTGACTGTCAAATTCCCCGCAAGAACGCACTTTTTTGAGCCATGGGCACATCTTTGAGACCTGCACACACCGATTTTCCTGCTCCCCAGATGCCGGATCGCGACCACGCGGACTGCCGCGGGGTCGCCTCGATCCTGGCGCGCGTCGGCGACAAATGGAGCGTGTTCGTCATCATGATGCTGAGCGACGGGCCCAAGCGCTTCAATGAGCTGAAGCGGATGATCAACGGCATCTCGCAGCGGATGCTGACCTTGACCCTGCGCGGGCTGGAGCGCGACGGCCTGGTCACGCGCACGATCTTCCCGACCATTCCGCCGCGCGTGGACTATGAGCTGACCGATCTTGGCCGCGGGCTCCAGCAGCCCGTGATGGCGCTTGGGCTATGGGCGAAGGAGCACCAGGCGCAGATCGCGGCGGCACGCACGCGGTTCGATGAGCGCAACGACACCTAGAGAAGAGAAACGAGACCGCCGCCGTGGCGTTCGAGGCGGCCGGCAAGCTCGAGCTCCAGCAGCACTGTGCGCACGATGGCTGGCGATGCGCCGGACATCCGCACGAGATCGTCGATCGAGATGGGGGCGGGGCCGAGCAGGCCGGTGATCTGGTCGCGGTCGTGTGATTGCGGATCGCTCTCGAACGGTTCGCTGTCGGGCTCGCTCGCCCGATGCATCAGCGGCCGCTCCATGATCGGTGCGACAGCGTTGACGATGTCGGACGCTTCGGTGACGAGCGTTGCGCCCTGCTTGATCAGATCGTTGGTGCCGGCGGCGCGCGGGTCGAGCGGCGAGCCGGGCACCGCGAACACCTCGCGGCCCTGTTCTGCCGCCATGCGCGCGGTGATCAGCGAGCCCGAGCGATGCGCCGCCTCGACCACGACCACGCCGAGGGCTGCGCCCGAGATCAGCCGGTTGCGGCGGGGGAAGTCGCGGGCGCGCGGCTCGTGGCCGAGCGGCATCTCGGAAATCGCAGCGCCCGCGTGATCGAGGATCGAGGCGAGCAGGTCGCCATGCTCGGGCGGATAGATGCAATCATGTCCGCCGGCGAGCACGGCGATGGTGCCGCTCTCGACACTGGCGCGGTGTGCGGCCTGGTCGACGCCGCGGGCGAGCCCCGAGATGACGATGAAGCCAGCTTCGCCCAGCTCGCGCGCGAGCTGCCCGGCGAATTTCAAGCCGGCGCCGGAGGCGTTGCGCGAACCGACGATCGCGATCATCGGCCGCATCAAGGTTGCGTTGTCGCCACGCACGGCGAGCAGCGGCGGCGCATCGTCGAGCGTGGCGAGCCGCGCCGGATAACCGTCCTCGCCGGGTGCAAGCCAGGCGATGCCGAACTTGCGGCTTGCGTCGAGCTCGGCCTTCGCCTCGTCCACGCTACAGATGCGCCCCGATCGTTGAGCGCCGCCGCGGCGCGCCAGATCGGGCAGCCGCTCCAGTGCGGCGCGCGGGCTGCCGAAATGATCGACCAGCGATTTGAAGGTGCGCGGCCCGACATTGTCGGAGCGGATCAGCCGCAGGCGGTCGATCCGTTCAGCCTCGGTCAGCTCCACGCTCGGATTGCTGGCGTCCACGGCGTCTCCTTGTGGGAGCAGCATGGAACAACCTGAGGGCGTGGGCAACAGTGGCGTGTGGTTGTTTCTATCGCCCCAATCATGGGCGGAGGAGGAATGGAGCAACGCGCTGCCTCATTCCTCAAGGCTTTTGCTATTCGATGACCTCGTCCGCGCGCACCTGCAGCGACTGCGGTATCTCGAGGCCGAGCGCCTTGGCGGTCTTCAAGTTGATGACCGTCTTAAACAGCGTCGGCTGCTCGATGGGGATGTCGGCCGGGTTCGCGCCCTTCAATATCTTGTCAACGAAAACAGTGGCGCGGCGAAACATGGAGGTGAAGTCTACCCCGTACCCTACCAGTGCGCCCCCCCGGGACGCGACGATGGGTGCGGCAATCGATGGCACGCGGCACTTGTCGACAATCGCCGCGACCAACGCCGAATTGGTGACAAACGCATTGGCGTCCGTGATGACGAGACCGTCCATGGCGGTGGAGCCGAAGATTGATAGCGCGTTGTCGAGGTCGCCGGGGACGTCAAGCTCGATCGGTCGCAGCTCAACCTTCATTGCCCGCGCGGCGTTCGTCATGGCACTCATGGTGCCGTTGTTCAGGGGGTTGCCTCGCTGCATGAGCACCCCTGCGCGGGTCATCGAGGGAGCTATGCTCGCAAGAACCTCTAACCGCTTCGCAGCTAGTTCTGTAAGGAAAAAGGTCTGTCCCGTAATGTTGCCACCGGGATGAGCCATGCTGGCTGCAAGGCCCAAGGTCACCAGATCGGGACCCACGATCATCACGGTTGGAATTGTGGTCGTCGCACGGTGCGCGGCAAGAACCCCGGGAAATGTGGCTGTCACGAGAACGTCGACGCCGAGGGCGACCAGTTCAGCAGCCAGCGCCGGAAGCCGGTTATCGTCGCCGTCGGCGTCGCGATATTCAACGTGGACGTTCTCGCCCTCAACCCAACCGAGACCGCGAAGCGCAACGAGGAACGCGTCGACCTCCAAATTTCGCGGTGGGGGAGGAAAAGGCCGATCCGCGAGACGCGCTTCACTTGCTGAGCGCGTGCGGCCGTTGCCCACGCCAACGCCCCGCCAGCCAAAGTGATGAATCCGCGTCGTTTCATAGCACCGCTAAATCGCTTATCCTCTGGCAGAGAGTAAGCATTTTTCGACATTGGTCCAGCCGCGTCAATGAACAGGTTGGGTCAGAAGGCGCACAGCCTAAGCCGAGACGGCGTGAGCGTCCAACAGTCCGGCAATTCGAATCTCATCGCCTTGATTGTCGGGGCAATTTAGAACTAACGCAAAGGTTGCGGCGTTTCCGCGTTAGTGCCACGCGGCCCGACATTGTCGAAGCGGATCAGCCGCAGGCGGTCGATCCGCTCGGCTTCAGTCAGCTCCACGCTCGGATTGATGGCGTCCACGGCGTCTCCTTGTGGGAGCAGCATGGAACAACCTGAGGGCGTGGGCAACAGTTACGTGCGCTTGATCGGGCTTCAAAGGCGCTGCCGGAAGACCCGACGTGGTCGACGGGTCTTCCGCAAGGTCGTCGATTCAACGCGCGTGCGCCGCCTGAGCGACAGCGACGCCGCCACGGGAGACGCGAGCGTCAAGGCTAAGCGCACCGGCACCGAAGGCAAAGATCTGGAGCAGGCCGCCTGCCATCATCACGTTCTTGAGGAAGTGGATCATCTGATTCTGGTCTGCAAAGTTGTTGTGGAACGAGACTGCCGCGGCTAGCGAGAATATGGCGAGCGCCAGCGCGACCGAGCGGGCTTGATAGCCCGCGATCAGCAGGAGACCGCCACCGAGCTCGACGGGAACTGCGATCGCATATGCCAACGGGGGCACCGGCAATCCCGCAGCGGCGATGTAAGCGGTCGTCGCACCATAAGCGGTGAGCTTGCTGAAGCCACTCATTGCAAACGGGAGGCCGATCAGCAGGCGGCCAACGAGGGAAGCATAACGGGTCGTATCCATGGTCATCGCTCCTGTGCTTGGTTGAGGTCCGACGGCGGTGACGCACCAGGCGTTTGTGGTTCGTAAGAGAGTGCGCGCCGCAGGGCCCTGCGTTGTGACCTCACACTGGCTCGATTGAATCGCGATAAAAATAGAAATAATTGAAAGATACTGTTTCCATTTTTGATCTCATCCGCGCGGCGCCCGCGGACGCGGATGCTCTGGTCGAGCCGCTGGTCCCGGTCGACTGCACGCATGGATCGACCGCGTCCACGTGCGCTTGCGCGACCTCGTCCCGATGCTAAAAGCGATGGCAATAAGAAGGGTATTGCCATGATCTCACTCGCCGACCTCCAGCGCCGCATCGAAGCGGGCGAGCTTTCGCCCGATGACGCAATCGCCCAGTCGCACGCGGCGATCGAGGCCAGGGAGAAGGACGTCCACGCCTTCGTCCGTCACGACAAATCCGCGAAGGCGCAAGCCTCCGGCCCACTGCGCGGCATCGCCGTCGGCATCAAGGACATCATCGACACCGCCAACATGCCGACCGAGATGGGCTCGGAGATCTATCGCGGCTGGCAGCCGCGCTCGGACGCGCCGGTCGTGATGATGCTGAAGCGGGCAGGCGCCACCATCATCGGCAAGACCACCACCACGGCGTTCGCCTCGCGCGATCCGACCCCGACGCTCAATCCGCACAATCTCGGCCATACGCCGGGCGGCTCGTCCTCGGGCTCGGCTGCGGCCGTCGGCGCCGGCATGATTCCGCTAGCGCTGGGCACCCAGACCGGCGGATCGGTGATCCGGCCCGCCGCCTATTGCGGGGCTGCCGCGATCAAGCCGTCGTTCCGGATGCTGCCGACCATCGGCGTGAAGTGCTACTCGTGGGCGCTCGATACTGTCGGCCTGTTCGGATCGCGCGCGGAAGATCTCGCGCGCGGGCTGCTGGCGATCACCGGCCGCACTGAATTCGATGGCATCGCCGCGGCCAAGGCGCCGCGCATCGGCGTGGTGAGGCAGGAGTTTGCCGAGGCCGTGGAGCCGGCGGCGGAAGAGGGCTTGCAGGCTGCGATCAAGGCGGCCGAGAAGGCCGGCGCCAGTGTCAAGACCATCGATCTGCCGGAGTCGGTGCAGGAAGCCTGGCGCATCCACCCGATCATCCAGGATTTCGAGGCGCATCGCGCGCTGGCCTGGGAGTTTTCGGAGCATCACGACGAGATCGCGCCGATGCTGCGTGCCAGCCTCGATGACACCGTCGGCTTGACGCCGAAGCAGTATGACGACGCGCGTCGGATCGCCCGCCGTGGCCGCCGCGAGCTCGGCGAACTGTTCGAGGGGTTTGACGTGCTGCTGACCTATTCGGCGCCGGGCACCGCGCCGGCCAAGGAGCTCGCCTCGACCGGCTCGCCCCGTTACAACCGGCTCTGGACGCTGATGGGCAACCCGTGCGTCAACGTGCCGGTGATGAAAGTGGGCGGCCTGCCGATCGGCGTGCAGGTGATCGCGCGCTTCGGCAACGATCCGGGCGCGCTTGCGGCGGCATGGTTCCTGGAGGACGCGCTGGCGAAATCAGGCTAGCGCAGGCTCAGCGGCGGGCAGCGCGCGTTCGGCCTCGGCGCCTGCAGCGCCTTGTCCGAGCCAACGCTCGGCGGCCTCGCGGCCACTCCGGTGCAGCGTGCGAATGAAGCCGCGGCCGAGATCGGTGGATGAGCGCTGCGCCAGGCCCTCAACGGAGTCTTCGGCCGCGATCCTGGAGAGCCGCAGCGAAGGTGCAGCCGTGGCTCGCGCCCATTCGAGTGCCGCGATCTCGGCGTTGAGGGCGGCGTTGGCTGCGATCTGGTCGAGCCTGCGGTCGATCGCGGCGAGCGTGATCGGCACGTAGCTGTCGCGCGTGGGCGTGACCTGGACGAGCAGCAGATCGGAGGCTGTCGATTCCTGCGCCAGGCCCACCAGCGGCGGATTGCCGCCAATGCCGCCATCCCAATAGGCCTCGCCGTCGATCTCGACGGCGCAGTGAACCAAAGGCGGGCAGGTCGAGGCCAGCGCGACGTCGGCGGTAATGCAATCGTTGCGGAAGATCTGCTGCTGCCCATCGCGGATTCGCGTCGCGGCGATCAGCAGTTTTGGGCAGGCCGCGTCGCGCAAGGCGGCAAAATCGATGTCGCGCGATAGCGCCAGCCGCAGCGGATCGAGATCGAACGGATCGAACTGGCCGGAGCGCAACGTCGGACCGAATGCGACCGAGCTTCCCGCCGGCGAGAATCCGCCGACCAGCATCAAGGAGCGGAACGAGGCCTCGTGCATCAGGCGGGCCCAGAACCGGTTCAACCGCGAATGGGCGCCTTCGCGTCCGCCTTCGGCGAGGCCGGAGGCGAGCAGCAGCGCATTGATGGCGCCGGCACTGGCGCCGCTGATGGTGTCGATCTGGATGGTCGGGTGTTCCAGCAACCGCTCCAGCACGCCCCAGGTGAAGGCCGCAAAAGTGCCGCCGCCCTGAAGGGCCAGCGACACTCTTTGCGGCGGCCATTGGCTGGAGCGCGGCTGCACGGCCGCGACCGGCGCTGCAATGGTCACGATCTCGACTGGCGCGGCGGCTTGCGCGACGGGCGCAGGCCGGGTCACTGGCGGGGGTACGGGAGCAGGCTCGGGCGCGGGCAGCGGCGATGGCGCATCGGACCAGATATTGGTCATCGAGAGCAGCCGGCTTGCTGCGGTGCTGGAAGCACCGTGCGAACCGGACCCGTCATGCGTGCCGACAACCTTCTCGCTCATTCTGAGCTACCGCGTAACGCCATTTCCGCTGTCAGGATGACAGGCGTGGAACTCGTTCGCCACTCCGGCCGCGAGCAGCTTCCGAGTTGCGAACAGGAATTGGCACATAATGCGGAGGCGGTGCGGCGATATCCGTACTTTTTCCGGCCTTGGATTTTGTTTTGACGCGTTTTCTTGACGCGAACCGGTAGCCACTTCGCTCGAAAACGCTCTAGGCCTTCTCGCCGATCCGGCTTTCCTTGCCGGATTGCAGTCGCTTGATGTTCTCGCGATGCGCGTAGAACAAGAGCAGCGTCAGCGCGGCGAACAGCGATGCGAGCGCGAGGTGCCCGAACCACCACAGGAAAATCGGGGTGATGAACGCCGCCACCAGCGCGGACAGCGAGGAGTAGCGGGTGGTGAAGGCGGTGGCGAGCCAAAGCAGGCAGAACACGATCGCGCCGGGCCAGAACAGGCCGAGCAGGATGCCGATATAGACGGCGACGCCCTTGCCGCCTTTGAACTTCAGCCAGACCGGGAAGAGATGGCCGAGGAAGGCGCCGAGCCCGGCCACCATGGCGGCATTGGGTCCCGCGATGTAGCCGGCGATCACCACCGCGACCGTGCCCTTGAGCGCGTCAAGCAGCAGGGTGCCCGCGGCAAGGCTCTTGCGTCCCGTGCGCAGCACGTTGGTGGCGCCGATGCTGCCGGAGCCGATCGAGCGAATATCCTGCGTGCCGGCGAGCCTGGTCAGGACCAGCCCGAACGGAATCGAGCCGAGCAGGTAGCCGATGACAAAGGCCACCGGCAGGAAGGCTTCAAGCCCCATGGCCGCATCTCCATGCTGAACCGCGACGCCACGCATGAATTTGCCCGTCAGACATGCTCGTACACCGTCCGTCCGCCGACAATGGTGCGCACCACGCGGCCTGTAAAGCGGGCCTCGTCGAACGGCGTGTTCTTGCAGGGCGATTTGAGGTCGGCGGGATCGACGATCCAGGGCACATCGGGATCGATCACGATGACATCGGCCGGGCTGCCCGTGCGCAGGGTTCCACCCGGCAGGCCCAGGATCTCGGCCGGCCGCGTCGACATGGCCCGGATCAGCGTCTTCAGGTCGAGTTCCTCGTTGTGCACGAGGCGAAGGCCCGCCGGCAGCATGGTCTCGAGCCCAATGGCGCCGGGTGCGGCTTCCGCGAACGGCAGGCGCTTGACCTCGACGTCCTGCGGATTGTGGTCGGACATGATGACGTCGACGAGGCCGGAGGCGACCGCGGCGACCAGCGCGCGGCGGTCGTCCTCGGTCCGCAGCGGCGGCGACAGCTTCAGGAACGACCGGTAGGGGCCGATATCGTTCTCGTTCAGCGCAAGATGATTGATCGAGACGGAGGCGGTCACGGCGAGGCCGGCGTCGCGGGCGCGCTTCAGGACGTCGAGCGAGTCGATACAGGTCAGCGAGGCCGCGTGATAGCGCCCGCCGGTGAGCGCGACGAGACGCATGTCGCGCTCGAGCATCACGGCCTCCGCCGCGTTCGGGATGCCCATCAGGCCGAGCCGCGAGGCGAACTCGCCCTCGTTCATCACGCCTTCGCCGACCAGATCGGGATCCTCGGTGTAATGCACGATCAGCGCGTCGAAATCGCGCGCGTAGGTCAGCGCGCGGCGCATCACCTGCGCGTTGATCACGCTCTTGTCGCTGTCGCTGAAGGCGATCGCGCCGGCGGCCTTGAGCAGGCCGAACTCGGTCATCTCCTCGCCGTGCATGCCCTTGGTGAGCGCCGCCATCGGCTGGATGTTGACGATCGCGGTGTCGCGGGCGCGGCGCATCACGAAGTCGACGGTCGCCGAGTTATCGATCACCGGAGACGTGTCGGGCTGGCAGATGATGGTGGTGATGCCGCCGGTCGCGGCCGCCTGGCTCGCGGAGGCAAAGGTCTCGCGGTGGCTGAAGCCGGGCTCGCCGACGAAGGCGCGCATGTCGACCAGGCCGGGGGCCACGATCTTGCCGGCGCAGTTGACGACGTCGGTGCCCTCGGGGACGCCGGCCGCTCCGATCCCGCGACGGGTCTCGCGGATGATGCCGTCGGCAATCAGGACATCGCCGGGGCCGTCGAAATCCCTGCTGGGATCGACGACGCGGGCGTTGGCGAGCAGGATGGGACGGCGGTCAGTCAGCATGAGCATCACGCGTTCGGCAAATTGCGGGCGAGCGCTTCGAGCACGGCCATCCGTACCGCCACGCCCATCTCGACCTGTTCGCGGATCAGCGATTGCGCGCCGTCGGCGACCGCTGTGTCGATCTCGACGCCGCGGTTCATCGGGCCGGGATGCATGACGAGAGCATCCGGCTTGGCGTAAGCGAGCTTTTTCTGGTCCAGCCCGAAATAGTTGAAATATTCGGAGGTCGACGGCACGAAGGAGCCGTTCATGCGCTCGCGCTGGAGCCGCAGCATCATGACGATATCGGCGCCGTTGAGCCCTTCGCGCATGTCGCGCGCAACCTCGACCCCCATGCGCTCGATGCCGGGCGGCAGCAGCGTGGAAGGGCCGACGACGCGGACGCGGGCGCCCATGGTGTTGAGCAGGATGATGTTGGAACGGGCGACACGCGAATGCAGCACGTCGCCGCAGATCGCGACCACGAGGCCCTCGATCCGGCCCTTGTTGCGGCGAATGGTCAGCGCGTCGAGCAGCGCCTGCGTCGGATGCTCGTGCGCGCCGTCGCCGGCATTGATCACGGAACCGTCGACCTTGCGCGCCAGCAGTTCCACCGCGCCGGAGGCGTGATGGCGCACCACCAGGATATCCGGATGCATGGCGTTCAGCGTCATCGCGGTGTCGACCAGCGTCTCGCCCTTCTTGATGGACGAGGAGGAGACCGACATGTTCATGACGTCGGCGCCCAGCCGTTTGCCGGCGAGCTCGAACGAGGACTGGGTCCGGGTCGAGGCCTCGAAGAACAGATTTACCTGCGTCCGTCCACGCAGGACGGTGCGCTTCTTGTCAACCTGGCGGTTGAGCTCGACATATTCTTCGGACAGGTCGAGGAGGCCGGTGATGTCGGCCGCGGAAAGGCCCTCGATGCCCAGCAAATGCCGGTGGCCGAGGACGAAGGTCGATTTCGATGTCATTAAAACGAGAGCTATAGGCGGGGATGGCTGGGGGGGCAAGGGCCAATGCCGGGGCGGGGGGTTATCCCCTGATCTGTCAAGTTCGTCGCTCTGGCGTGGCCTGTCGCCAGTATCTCCGTCATGCCCGGGCTTGTCCCGGGCATCCACGATCTTCTACCGCATTTGAGGCAAAGGACGTGGATGGCCGGGACAAGCCCGGCCATGACGATGGGGATGGATCACGTGAAGTTAATCCGAATTGTGATTGCGCTGACGATGATAACGGCCGAAGCCCACGCCCAGTCGCTCCCCGGCGGCTTCGTCTATCTGCGCGACATCGATCCCGGCATCATCCAGGACATCCGCTACGCCACGTCCAACAATTTCGTCGGCCGTCCGCTCGCCGGCTACGGCGCCGGCGAATGCGTGGTGAGGCGCGAGGTGGGGCTGCGGCTGAAGGCGGTCCAGCAGGAATTGGCGGCGCAAAGCCTGTCGCTGAAGATGTTCGACTGCTACCGGCCGGCGCGGGCCTCGCTCGACATGGTGAAGTGGTCGCAGAACGGCTACGAGACGGCGGCCGAGCGGCGCTACAATCCGAAGATCCCGAAGAGCGAGCTGTTCCGCCTCGGCTACATCGCGAGCCGCTCGCAGCATTCCACGGGCGCGGCGCTCGATCTCACGCTGGTCGATCTCAAGGCTGACAATTCCGCCAGATACGACCCGTCGAAAACCTATGCCGATTGCACGGCGCCGGTCGAGGCACGATTGCCGGAGGGCAGCGTCGACATGGGCACGGGCTACGACTGCACGGACGCGAAGGGGCATACTGCTGTAACGTCGATCAATCCGGACCAGCGTGCCTGGCGCAAGCGGCTGTTGGCCGCGATGGCGAAGCAAGGCTTTGTGAACTATGCGAAGGAGTGGTGGCATTTTTCCCTGCCGGGGGCGGGCGGGGCGGCCTATGATTTCCCGATTCCGCCGCGAACGAAGTAGATCGTCGTGCGAACGGCCCCGGAATGACGGTGCCGTCCCAACGAAAGCGCTTGAATGGACTCCCTCAATCCCGATCTCCCGCCGATGACCGTGACGCTAGCCGCGCCGCGCGTCTGGAAATTCTGGGGCACGGCGGTGTGGGGCCTGCTCATCTTCGTCGCGATGTTTCTCGGCCAGGTCGGTGCCATCCTCTATCTGGTCTGGGACCGTGGCGACCCCCTCGACCTGATGTCGCTACAGCGCGTCGGTCGCGAGCCCGCGGCGCTCGCGCTGTCGGTGACCATGGGCCTGCCGGCGACGCTGGCCGCGGTGTGGCTCGCCATCCGCATCAAGAAGGCCTCGTTCGTCGACTACCTCGCGCTGCGTTGGCCGTCCTGGAAGCAAATGCTGTTCGGCGCCATCGGGCTTGTCCTGATCGTTGTCGCCTGGGAGACGATGTCGCGGAGCCTGGGCCGCGAGGCGACGCCAGGCTTCATGACCGATCTGTTGAAATCGGGCCGCGACAAGGGCGCGGCTGTGATGCTGCTGTTCGCGTTCAGTGTCGCTGCGCCGATGTCGGAAGAGGTTTTGGCGCGCGGCTTCCTGTTTCGCGGCTGGTCGGCGAGCTTCCTGCGCGTGCCCGGCGCGATCATCCTGTCGTCACTGGTGTGGACGGTCGTGCACCTGCAGTACGACATGTACTTCCTCGCCGAGGTCTTCTCCATCGGCCTGTGGTTCGGCTACATGCGTTATCGCGCCAACTCGCTCTGGCTCACCATCGTGCTGCATGCGCTGAACAATCTGACTGCGGTGGTGCTGACGATGTGGCTGGGGAGCTGAGGCCTCGCACGAGGCCTAAGCCACCAGCGCGATCGCGATCGGCATCGTGACCGCCGCCAAGATCGTCTGCAGCGTGATGATCTGCGCCAGCAGCGGCGCATCGCCGCCCATCTGGCGGGCCAGCACATAGGCGCTGGGCGAGGTCGGCACCGCCGCGCAGATTGCGACGATCGCCAGGCTGTCGCCCGAGAGCCCGAACCAGGCGGCGAGCGCCAGCGCCAGCACGGGCATCAGCGCCAGCTTGAACGCCACGCCGATGGTTGCGCTCACGCTCGGGCGGAGCAGGCCCTTGAGCTGCAGACCAGCGCCGGTGACGAGCAGGCCGATGGCGAGCGAGGAACGGCCGAGGGCATCCGCGACCTCGTGCCAGATTCTTGGCAGCGGCAGATGAATGACGTTGATGACGAGGCCGACCACGCAGGCCCAGATCAGGGGATTGCGGACCACCGTCATGACGATGGCGCGGGCGGACTGCTTCTCGGGTGAAGCATAGTGCGCGAGCACGGCGACGCTGAACACGTTGACCAGCGGAATGATCGCGACCATCGCCACGGAGGCCAGCGCCAGCCCGACATCGCCGAACATGTTGGCGGACACTGAGAGCGCCACATAGGTCTGCCAGCGCGTCGCGCCCTGGAAGATCGAGGTGAAGGCGGGACCGTCGATGTCGAACCGCGCGAGCGCTGGGCGGAGCGCGAGGCAGAGCAGCGACATCGCCAGCACCGACAGCAGCAGCGCGCCGCCGACGCCGGCGACCGGCACCCTGGAGAGGTCGGCCTTCACCAGCGTCTGGATCAGCAGCATCGGGAACAGCACGAAATAAGTCAGCCGCTCCAGCCCATGCCATTGCGTGTCGAGCCGCATCAGGGTGCGCCTGAGCACCACGCCGAGCACGATGAGGATGAAGACCGGCAGCAGCGCCGCGATCACGACGGCCATGGATCAGCCCGATGCCGCGCGAAGATTGGCGAGGCGGTCGAGCGCGCCTTGCAGGATGAAGATCGCGGCGTGCTCGTCGATCACTTCGGCGCGCTTGGCGCGGCTGACATCCATGCCGATCAGTTCGCGCTCGACGGCGGCGGTCGACAGACGCTCGTCCCAGAGGCCGATGGGGAGTGTGGTCAGCCCGGCAAGGTTGCGGGCGAAGGCGCGGGTCGATTGCGCCCGCGGGCCCTCGCTGCCGTCCATGTTGATGGGCAGGCCGAGCACGAAGCCGACCGCCTTGCGCTCGGCCGCGATCGCGAGCAGCCGGGCGGCATCCTGCTTGAACGCCTTGCGCTGGATGGTCTCGACGCCGGTCGCTAACCGCCGGTCCGGATTGGACACGGCAACGCCAATGGTCTTGGTGCCGAGGTCAAGGCCGACCAACCCGCCGCGTTCGGGCCAGTGGGTTGCAGCATCGATCAGGGGCAGGATAAGAGCCGGCATGGGACTAGCGCTTATCACGCGTCGCGCTGCGGAGTGAACCCGGAACATGGATGCACTGACACTATTCGGCCTGTTTGCCGTGACGGCGATGCTGGTCTGCTATGCCCTGGAGGATCGCAGCCATTGGTTCGTGCTGCTGTTCGCGGTGTCCTGCGCGCTCGGCTCGGCTTACGGCTTCCTGCAAGGCGCCTGGCCGTTTGGTCTCGTCGAAGCCATCTGGGCCTTCGTTGCATTGCGGCGATGGCATCTGAGGCCGCGATGACGGACAGGTCGGGCGAGGGCGCCTGCCGGGCGGCAGGCCGATCCTCGCCCGCTGAGTACGTCGCCGATCAGCGGATCGCGATCGGGTTGATCATCGCCTGCACGCCGCCGGTCCAGCGCGGCTGTCCGAGCACGAACAGGAATTCGTAGCCCTTGTCGCGAGCGAGCGCGGCGGTGTCCATGTTCTCGAGAATGTAGGTCCCATTCATCGCGAGCAGGATCTGGTGCACCTCGAACACGTTCTTGGACTCGAACGGCAGCACCTCGAGCGCCCAGGTGTCGGCACCGATGGCGACCACGCCCTTGCCGGTCAGGTACTTCGCGCCTTCGACGCCGAGACCGGGCTCGCCGGCCGAATAACGCTTGTCGTCCTTGCCGATCAGACTGAGCCAGCCGGTGTGGAAGATGACGACATCGCCCTGGCGGATCTCGACGTTCTGCTGCTTGGCGGCTTCCTCGATCTCCTTGACGTTGAAGGCGGTGCCTTCCTTCACGATGTCGGTTTTGAAATAGGCGGCCATGTCGAGCAGCACGCCGCGCGTGACCATCGGTGGGACCTTCTCGATACCGAGCTTCTTCAAGCCATTCGGATCGGCGAAATCGGCGAGCTTGTTGCCGTTGTAATAGACGTGCTCGACGCCGAAGCTGGCGAGGACTTTAGTTCGCGATGTGCCGGTTCCCCTATTTGGAACCGGGGGCTTGCGTCAATTCCGGGTTAATTCGGCGGAGGAAAACGCGGCGGCGAGATCTCATCTCGCCGCTAAGCCTGCCTGGATTTTCCTGCGCATCAGTTCTTCAGCACGATGCGGCCGACGACCTTGCCGGCGCGCAACTCGTCGATCCATTTCTGGACGTCGCCCATCGGCTCCTCGCGCATCGGCGTCGGCTTGATCTTGCCGGCGCGGGCGAGCGCCATCAGCTCCTGGGCTTCCGCGAGCGTGCCGACCATGAAGCCCTCGACGGTCAGGCGCTTGTAGACCCATTGCACCATCGGCAGGGTGAACTGGCCGCCCATCAGGCCGGAGACGACGACCTTGCCGCCGCGCGCGGCGACCGCCACGGCAAAGGCCATCGACTTCTCATTGCCGGCGAAATCGACCACCTCGTCGAAGCCGCCCTCGGTTTCCTTCAGGATGCGCTTGATCACGTCGGGCTCGGACGGATCGTAGGCGACGGCTGCGCCGTTCTTCAGCGCGGTCTCGCGTGCGGCCGGCGAGAGATCGGCCACCGTGATCGGCTGCTTGAACATCGCCTGCGCGAACGACAGGCCCATCATGCCGACGCCGCCGAGGCCGATCAGCAGCAGATTGCGCTGGCGCGGGCGGTCGACCAGGCGCTTGAGCGCGCCGTAGGCGGTCACGCCGGAGCACATCAGGGTCGCGGCCTGGTTGACGGGCAGGGGATCGTAGTCGAGCAGGTACTTTGCGTCGGGCACCAGCACGTGGGTGGCGAAGCCGCCGTCGATGGAGACGCCGAGGAAGCGCTGCTTCGCGCAAAGGTTCTCGTCGCCATTGGCGCAGTCGCGGCACTGGCCGCAGCCGATCCACGGGAACACCGCCTTCTTGGCTCCGACAAGGTTCGCCGGCACGTCCGAGCCGACTTCGTCGACCACGCCCGCGATCTCGTGGCCGAGCGTAAACGGCAGCGTCATGCCGCGCGTGGTGTCGAGCTTCTTGCCGCCGCCGAGATCGGCATAGCCGTCCTGGATGTGCAGGTCGGAATGGCAGAGGCCGCAGCGCTCGATGCGCACCAGCACCTCGCGGCCTTTCGGCTTCGGCGTGTCGACGATGGTCTCGCACAAGGGCGCATCGAACTTGACCAGGGACTGCCGACGCATCAACGCCATATTCCTTCCTCCGAAATTCCTGTTATCCAGCTTGCTTTCGTATATCCGCCAATTCACGTGCCATGGCAACAAAGCCTGATATCGGAATGGTCTCGGCACGGCGCGTCGCATCGACACCTGCGGCGGCGGCAAGGCGAGCGGGATCCGCTTGAAGCGATTTCAGGCTTTGCCGCAGCATTTTTCGGCGCTGCCCGAAAGCGGCGGCTGCGACCTGTTCGAGCAGCTTGCGATCGCAAGGCAGAGGCTCTGCGCGCGGCACCAGCCGCACGACGGAGGAGGTGACCTTCGGCGGCGGCACGAAGGCGGAGGGCGAAATGTCGAACAGGATCTTCGTCTCGCAGCGCCAGTTGGCGAGCACGCCGAGGCGGCCATAGGCCTCCTCGTCCTCGCGTGCCACGATGCGCTCGCCGACCTCGCGCTGGAACATCAGGACCATCATGTCGTACCAGGGCGGCCAGGGGTCGGTCGTGAGCCAGCCGATCAGCAGCTGGGTCGCGATGTTGTAAGGCAGGTTCGCGACGATCTTTGCTCTTTCGCCATTGAGCAGCGGACGCGGGTCGAAGGTCATGGCATCGCCATGCACGATCTCGAGCCTATCAGGGTAGCGCGCGGAAATATCCTGCAAGGCAGGGATCGCGCGCTCGTCATGCTCGATGGCGATGACGCGTTTGGCGCCGAGCGCGAGCAACGCGCGCGTCAACCCGCCCGGGCCGGGACCGATCTCGACGATGGTGGAGTCCTCGAGCGGCGCGGCCGCACGCGCGATGCGCGCGGTGAGATTGAGGTCGAGCAGGAAGTTCTGCCCCAGCGATTTGCGTGCCGACAGTGCGTGCTGGCGAATGACCTCGCGAAGCGGCGGGAGGTCGTCGATCGCGCTCATCAGCTTTGCGCAGCCGCCATGCGGCTTGCGAGCTTGAGCGCCGCGATCAGGCTTGCTGGATTGGCCTTGGCCGTGCCGGCAATGTCGAACGCGGTGCCGTGATCGGGCGAGGTGCGGATGAAGGGCAGGCCGAGGGTGACATTGACCGCGTCGTCGAAGGCGACCGTCTTGATCGGGATCAGCGCCTGGTCGTGGTACATGCAGACGGCGCAGTCATAGGTGCTGCGTGCGGCCTCGTGGAACATGGTGTCGGCAGGGAGCGGTCCCTTCGCCTCGATGCCGTCGCTACGCAACGCCTTAAGCGCTGGTGCAATCACGGTCTGCTCCTCGTGGCCGAGCGAGCCGTCCTCTCCGGCATGCGGGTTGAGGCCGGAGATCGCGATGCGCGGCCTTTCGATGCCGAAGCGGGATTTCAGCTCGGTCGCGACGATGCGCACGGTCGAGACAATGAGCTCGCTGGTGAGCTGGGCCAGCGCATCGCGCAAGGAGACGTGGATGGTCACGGGCACCACGGCGAGCCGCGGCGACCACAGCATCATCACCGGCTGCGGCACGCGGCCGTTCTCTGCGGCGAGCTCGGCGAGGTATTCGGTGTGGCCGGGATGGCGGAAGCCTGAGCGGTAGAGCACGCTCTTGGCGATCGGATTGGTGACGACGGCGCCGGCGCGGCCTTCACGGACGTCGGCGACCGCCTGCCGGATCGAAGCGAGCGCGGCCGGCGCGCTCGCTTCGTCGGGCTTGCCGGGCTCGGCTGTTGCACTCTCGCCCGTTGCGACCACGGGCAGGGCCTCGGTGAACGCGGCTGCGGCCTCGCCGGCTCTTACCGAGGCAATCCGGATATCGGCGCCGAGGGCCTTGGCGCGGCGGGCGACGAAGGCCTCGTCGCCGAGCAGATAGAAGGCGGGCAGGTTCAGTTCGCGGCGTCTGAGCCAGGCTGCGATCGTGATGTCGGGGCCGATGCCGGCGGGCTCTCCCAGGGTCAGGGCGAGGGGCTTCGAAGGCTTGATGGAAGGTTCTAAGGCGAAGTTGGCCATCAGCGGTTGCGATATTCGATCATCGCCGCTTTCCGGAGATCATCGAGATAGGCCTTCTGGGTCTTCTCGTATTTCTCCGAATACATCTTCTCGCGGACCTCGCGCTTTTTCGGCGTGTCGATCATGGTCGGCTTGCGCGAGCACAGCACGACCATCTCGATGCCCGCCTTGGTGACCTCCGGCGCGGTCAGGTGGCCGATCTGGGTGTCGTCGAGCACCTTGCGAAGCGCCTCGGGCAGTTCCGCGGTGGTCTTGGTGACGGTGTCGCGGATGGTGGCGTTCGGCGTTGAGCGGAACAGCGAATTGGCTTCCTCGCAGCTTCCGACACGCGAGCGATAGGTCTCGGCTTCCTTCTGCCGCGTCTCCAGGAACGCCGGGGACGAGCCGCGCGGCACGATCAGCACGATCGGCTGCATCTTGTACTCGGTGCCCTCGATCTGGAGCTTGTCGCCGGTCTGGGCCTGCACGGCCTGCGCGACGTCGCGCTCGCCGACCATCAGCTTCTCCTTGAAGCGGCCGCGTACGAGGCTGGTCCAGACCATCTCGGCCTTCATGCGGCCCTTCAGCGTCTCGGGGCGGACGCCCTTGACCTCGAGCGACTTGGTGAGCTGATCCGGCGTGATGCGCATGCGCTGCGCCATGCCCTCGTAGGACTGGTTGATGTCGGAGATGCCGGGGTCGACGCCGTATTTCTTGCCTTCCTTGAGCTTCACCTTGTCGTCGATCAGCTCGTTGATGACCTCCTGCCGGCTCGGGGTCTTCTGGGTCGTCAGCTGGTCGAGCTTGGAGCGCTGCTCGATGTCGAAATCGGTGATCGGGTCGCCGTTGACCATCACGACGATGTTCTGCGCGCGCGACGGCGCGGGCAGGCCGGTGAGGATCAGCCCGGCACCGATGGCGAGGAGGAGGCGAAAAACAGGCAATTGGGTCGTCATGATTATCGCTCGCATGTCAGCCGGGATGAGCTCGCTCTCGGGAGAGCCCGGCCGTCATTTCAGACGGTTCATTGGTAGCCGGCGGACGAGCTGGACCCCGTCGAGGTCGCCAGCGTGCGCAGGCCGATCTGGAACATGAACGCGTGGTTCAGCACGGGCGGCGCCGTGCCCGCAGAGTAACTATACGAAGTTACATAGTTCACGCCGAGCACGAAGCAATCGTCGACATAGCCCGCTCCGAGCACATACTGGTTGATCTTGTTGGCCTCAAGGTCCCAGCGCGCCGAGCCGGTCACCACCCAATTGGCCGCGACCTTGATCGAGCCCGAGGTCAGGATGCCCTCGCGCCGCGTCAGATAGCCGAGCTCCGGCTGCTCGGCGTAATTGCCGTACATCATGCTGACCGACCAGCGATTGAAGTTGGCGCGGCCTTCCGCCTCGAAGCGCTGCACGTTCCAGGTCTGCTCGTCCATGCGGGAGCGGACGCTGAACGTGTAGGTGCTGTTGGGTGAGTAGCTGGCGCTCGCCACGTAATCCGAGCGCGGCTTGTCAAGGCCGGAATCAAGGCCGGTGTTGATGGTGTCCTGGACCGTGTAGGAGTTCAGGCCGAACAGCTGGTAGGACTGGCCGAACAGCACCTTGACGGCGCCGCCCTTGTCGAACTGCGTGGTGGACTGCACGCCGACATTGGCGCGGCCGCCGCCCTCGACGCGGTCGTAACCGGAGAACTTGTCGACGCTGAACAGGTTCGAGGTGTCGAACACCATGCTCTGGGCGTCCTCGTTCGGGAACTTGCCGGCATAGGGCTCGTTCGGCCGGATGATGACCTGCGCGATCGGCTCGATGGTGGTCGAGCCCCAGGGCTGAACGTTGATGAAGGGATAGCGGTATTCGAGGCCGACGGTCGGCATCAGGCGGAACGCCTGGGTGTCGCCGACCGGCAGGTAGTTCGACACGCCCGGCTGGTTGGAGATCGAGGCGTTGATCGCGTCGGCGCGGAGGCTGGCGAACGGCGTCCAGATCTCGCCGAACGGGTCGGTGTAGGACTTGCGCCACTGCGCTTCCGCCGTGAGGCGGGTGTAGGTGCCGGGGACGCCGCGCAGCAGGCACTGCGACGGCGTGCGCGCGAGCGGATCGGCCGACGTCGTCGTGCACAGGCTGGCGGTATTGGCGAGCGTGGTGATCGGATCGAACACCGCCGTGTCACGCGACAGGTTCGTGAAGTTGGTCTTGTAGCTGAACTCGCCGCCGAACACCGGATAGTTGAGCACGTTCGAATAGTCGATCACGGGATAGACGATCGGCACCTGGCTCTGGTTGCCCGAGTAGCTCAGCCAGTACATCGTGCGCGCATCGAAGAAGCTGCGATTGCCGACGCCGGTCAGATAGAGCTGCGACAATGCGTCGGTCGGCAGATACAGGAACGAGCCCAGCGGATCGCGGTATTGCGACAAGCGGTAGTCCGAGAAGAAGTAGTAGTCGGACATGACGACGCCGTCCCAGCCCCAGACCCACTTGTCGTTCAGCGCGAACTGACCCTTGGTGTCGACGGCGCCGCGGAACTGGCGGTCGCCGGGCTGGCCGGCGAGTGCGCCGGGGTCGAGTTGGTCGATGCCGTAGACTCGGATCTGGTAGGCGCCGTCCATCAGGCGCTGGCGGTACTCGGCCTGGAACAGCACGCCCTGCCTGGAGGTGATGCGCGGGCTGAAGGTCATGTCCATATCGGGCGCGATCGCCCAGTAGAACGGAACTTCGACGCCGTAGCCGAACGGCGTGTTCGACGTGAAGCCCGGCATCAGGAAGCCGGTCTTGCGCTTCACGGTCGGGTCGGGCGTCGAGAAATAGGGCATGTAGGCGATCGGCACGCCGAAGAATTCGAGCTGTGCCGTCTCGAAATACAGCATCTTCTCCTGCTGGTCGTGGATGATGCGCGCACCCTTGACCTGCCACAGCGGCGGCTTCTTCGGATCGTCCTTACACGGCGCGCAGGCCGTGTAGACGCCGTTCTCGAACACCGTGTAGTTGCCGCTGGAGCGGTCGGCGCGGCTCGCCGCCATGCGGGTCTGGTCGGCGGTGTCCACGCGCAGCGAATCGACGAAACCGTCGCGGTAGTCGTCGGAGAGATCCAGGATCTCGGCATAGGTGATCTTGCCGTCGGCATCCGTCATGCGGACGTTGCCTTCGGCATGCAGCCGCTTGGTCTTCTGGTCGTAGATGACCTTGTCGGCCTCGACGCTGGTGCCGTTGTAGAACAGCTGGACGTTACCGACCGCGGAGACGCGCGAATTGTTGTAGTCGTAGTCGACCTCGGTCGCCTGAACCAGCATCTGGTTGTCGTTGGCGACCTTCGGCGGCTTCGCACGCGGCGGCAGCGGATTGTAGGTGAAGCTCTGAGCGGAGGCCGGCGTCACGGCCGCAACGTCCATCAGCCCGCCGAGCGACGCCACGGCGGCGACAGCCAGCAGGAGCCTGCGAATGGACAAGCCGTATCCGTTCGCGCGCACCAGAGTACGCTGCGTCAAACGAGACACGAGCCCTCGATGGACGGCAGTCACTAACCGTCCTCCTGATACAACAAGGCCAAAAAGCCGGTGAGGCCGCCCACCACCGCGGGCAACCACGCCGCAGCGATCGGATGCATCAACTCAGCCTTGCTCAAGTCTTCAGTCACTTTCGACAAAACGTAGAGCAGAAAGCCTGCGCCCACGCCACTCAAAACCATCTTCTGCACGCCGCCCATCCGGAAGAAACGCAACGACACGGAAGCCGCCAGCATCACCATGGCGGCCAGCAAAAACGGCTGTGCCAGGAGCTTGTGATACTGGAGTCGATAGCCGGCTGTCGCGAAGCCCGAGCTCTCCGAGGAGCGGATGTAGCTCGGTAGTTGCCAAAAGGACACAGTCTCGGGTGTGGAAAAGCTGTTGCGGATCTGGGCTTCGGTCAGCGTCGTCGGAATCTCCAACGTCGCCTGGTCGATCGGCGGCGAATCCAGCGAGAAGCGGCGCACCGATTTGAACAGCCAGTGACCGGACTCCAGCGCCGCCTCGCGCGCCTCGATCCGCTCCTTGAAATGCCAGTCCGTATCGAATCGGAACAGGGTCAGGCCGGTCAGCCGGACGCCCTGCTGCTCGCTGCGCGCCGCGTTGATGATGACCTGGCCGTCATTGGTGACCTGGTTGAGCCAGAAGCCGGAGGCGTCCTGGATGCCGCCGCCGGGGGCCGAGCCGAACAGCTCGGCTTCCATGCGCTTGGACAGCTCGCGCAGGTTCGCCGACATCGGATTGTAGGCGACGGTGGCGATCACCCCGATCAGGAGCGCGCTGCCGAGAGCCGGCGAGATGAATTGCCACGCGGAGATTCCGGCGGCGCGCGCGACCACGAGCTCGAGCCGGCGGGAGAGGGCGAGATAGCAGGTCATGGCGCCGATCAGCATGCAGAACGGCGTCAGCTTCTCGAGCAATTGCGGGACCCGGAACAGCGAGGTCTCGGCCACCATGATCGCGGAGGCGGATGCGAGCCCTGAGGTCTTGCGCACCATCTCGATGTAGTCGACCAGCACCAGCAGCAGGAAGATGCCCGCGAACACGCCGAGCGCCGCGACGACGAAGCGTCCGGCGAAATAGCGCCCGAGGGTGTTGGTGAGCATGCTCATGCGGCGGCCGGCCGTCCGAACAGCCGCGCGATGCGCGCGTTCGACCTGTTGATGGCCTCCATGAGGCGGGGCGGCGGCTCGACCACGATGCCGCCGATGATCAACCACAGCCCGACGCCGATGGCGCCCAGGACCATCGCGTATTGGAACAGCACCGGGCCAGGCGACTTTACCGCCATGACCGAGCAGGCGAATCCTGCCATGCGCAGGCCGAACACGGCGATCACCGAGCCGCCGATCGAGAAGTTGCGGCTCTGGCGCGTGGTGCGCGGCGCGCCGAGGAAGGCGAAGGTCAGCACGGCAAAGGCGAAGGGATAGATCGGCGCCAGCAGGCTGTCGTGCAGAGCCGAGCGGAACTGTCCGGGAATCTGCTTGTAGACCGGATCGTCCTCGGACGGCGAGAACAGCTCCCAGAGATAGCGCTCGCGGATGCCGAGGGTGACGTCGTGACCCTGGCCCGAGAATTTCGACATGTCGAAGCCGTAGCGGCCGAACGCCACCAGCGCGGGATCGCGCTTGCCGGCCTCGAAGCGCTGGAGATTGCCGTCCTTGAGCACCAGGAACGAGCCGTTGTCGTTCTTCACGACCTCGCCATGCTCGGCGACGATCGAGACGCGCTCGTTGGGATCGCGGCGATCGTCGATGAAGATCCCGGCGAGGATGCCGCCGGGCTGGCGTTCGCGGATCCGGATCGTCAGGTTCTTGTCGAGCTGGGCGAAGCGGCCGGGCTGGAGGATGTTGGTGAGCACGTCGGCGGTGATCTCGGCGTCCCACTGCTTGATCCGCCGCATGCCGTCGGGGGCGAGATAGGCCGCGATGAAGGCGACCAGCAGCGCCACGACACAGGTGGCGTAGAAGAACGGATAGAACAGCCGGAACGGCGAGAAGCCGGCGGCATTCATCACGATGATCTCGGAATCGGTCGCGAGCTTGTTCAGCGTGTGCGAGATCGCGATCATCAGCGCGATCGGCGAGATGATCAGGACCAGTGCCGGCACGACGAGGCTGGTGATGCCGAGGAAGGTCAGGATGGTCTGACCCTGGCTCGTCATCAGGTCGATGCCGCGCAACGCCTGCGTAATCCAGATCACGCCGGTGAGGCTGACCAGGACCAGCGCAAACGACGCCAGCGTCGTGCGGAAGATATACCTATCGATTGACCCCATGCGCTACCGCACGAATCCCCACCAGCGCCCCAATGCAGGCCGGAAGTCCGGCTGCCCAACCAATCCCCGATCAGGGGATCCCCAAGGTCGGCCAACCACCTCTACCACCGGCTTACTCTCTCACTACCATCCCTTTGATCCATCAACAAAATGGCTGCCCCGTGGCGCCGTCAATATATGGTTAATATTTCCCTCGTTGTGGCCCGGCGGCCACGGGGGTGCTTGGCAGCCACCGCGCCAGTGGCCCATAGTGGGGAAAGCCCAGTGAATCGTCGTTCAGCTCCGGCCCGTGGCCGGGTCCGCCCAGCGACGAAAAGCCCGATGTTTTGAAGGAGTTACCCATGTCCGATGCCATCAAGGTCGGCTTTGTCCCGTTGTCTGCTGCCGCCCGTGGCATCCTGATCGTGTTCTGCGACGACACTCTGAAGCTCGGCCCGGCGACGGCCAAGGCGCTCGGCGGGGCCACTGAGCTGGTCAAGCGGGCGGCCTCCGCCGCCGGCTTCAAAGGCAAAAGCGGCGCCGCGCTGGACGTCCTGGCACCGGAGGGGCTGAAGGCCACCCGCCTGGTCGTGATCGGCGCCGGCAAGGCGGCGAGCCTGAAGGCGAACGACTTCCTCAAATTCGGCGGCGTGGCGGCGAGCAAGCTTTCGGCCGCGGCCGCTGCCATGACCATCATCGCGGAACTTCCTGATGGCGCCATGACCAGCGAGCAGGCGGTTGCGATCGCCTCGGGCCTGCGGCTGCGCGCCTACAAGTTCGATCGCTACAAGACGAAAAAGAAAGACGGCGAGGAGGGCGGCTTGCGCGCCGACGTCTCGCTTGCGGTCGGCGATGCCACCGCGGCGAAGAAGGCGTTTGCCTCGGCCGGCCATGTCGTCGACGGCGTGATCATCGCGCGCGATCTCGTCAACGAGCCGCCGAACGTGCTTTTTCCCGAGGAGTTCGCGCGCCGCGCGGGCCTGCTCCGCAAGCTCGGCGTCAAGGTCGAGGTGCTCGACGTCAGGGCGATGGACAAGCTCGGCATGGGCGCGCTGCTCGGCGTCGGCCAGGGTTCGTCACGGCCGAGCCGGACCGTGATCATGCGCTGGGACGGCGGCAAGAAGGGCGAGGCACCGGTCGCCTTTGTCGGCAAGGGCGTCTGCTTCGACACCGGCGGCATTTCGATCAAGCCGGCCGGCAGCATGGAGGACATGAAGGGCGACATGGGCGGTGCCGCCTGCGTCGTCGGCCTGATGCACGCGCTCGCCGCGCGCAAGGCCAAGGCCAACGTGGTCGGCGCCATCGGTCTCGTCGAGAACATGCCCGACGGCAATGCGCAGCGGCCGGGTGACATCGTCACTTCGATGTCGGGCCAGACCATCGAGATCATCAACACCGACGCCGAAGGCCGCCTCGTGCTGGCCGACGTGCTCTGGTACGTCGCGAAAAAGACCAAGCCGAAATTCATGGTGGATCTGGCGACGCTGACCGGCGCGATCATGGTCGCGCTCGGCACCGAGCATGCCGGCATGTTCTCCAACAATGACGAGCTCGCCGACCGTCTGCTCGCGGCCGGCATCGAGAGCGGGGAGAAGGTCTGGCGCATGCCGCTCGGCCCCGAATACGACAAGCTGATCGATTCCCAGTTCGCCGACATGAAGAACACCGGCGGCCGCCATGGCGGCTCGATCACTGCGGCGCAGTTCCTCCAGCGCTTCGTCGACGGCACGCCCTGGGCGCATCTCGACATCGCTGGTACCGCGATGGGGGCGCCGAAGACCGACATCAACCAGAGCTGGGGAAGCGGCTACGGTGTCCGTTTGCTCGACCGTCTGGTCGCCGACCACTACGAGCGCAAATGATCTGAGATGACCGAAGTCCTTTTCTACCATCTGCAAAACATGACGGTGGAGAACGTGTTGCCGCCGCTTCTCGAGAAGTCGCTCGAGCGCGGCTGGCGCGTCGTGGTGCAGTCGACCTCGCCGGAGCGCGCCGATGCGCTCGACGCGCATTTATGGACCTACCGCGACGATTCCTTCCTGCCGCACGCGACATGGCGCGTGAACGATGCCGCCGATCAGCCGATCGTGCTGGCGATCGAGGAGGACAATCCCAACGGCGCCAATGTCCGCTTCCTGGTCGACAACGCCGCGCTGCCGCAGGACGCGCAGGGCTATGAGCGCATGGTGCTGCTGTTCAACGGCGACGATCCGGACGCGCTGGCGTTTGCCCGGAGCGCCTGGACGGATTGCAAGGCGCGGGGATTTGATGTCACCTATTGGCAGGCCGACGAACGGGGCCGTTGGCAGCGCCGGAATTAGCGGTCGTTCGCAATTAATGATAATTTGCACTTTTCGGGCGATGCTGGCTTTTGTCACCTTCGTGCCGCAAAGTGATGTTGGGACAATCGCTTAGGGCCGGTCCTTCATGCGGGGAATTTAGTTTATCGTGCGACATCAAAAGCTTCCCAGCTCGCTCATAGTTGCGTTGGCTGCCGTAGCACCGCTGCTCGCGGGCTGCTCGGGGACCGACCTGTTGTCCAAGGATGCCCAGTGGTTCAACACGCCGAGCCGCCTGTTCATCAAGAGCATCTCAATCGAATCGCCGCCGTTGACCCCCGACAAGCCCGTGACGGCCGAGGATCTGGTCAGCGCCGACGGCGCCTGTCCCGGCATGACGCCGCCCCCCGGGCCGGCTGACGCCAATGCTTCGACGACGGCGCCGGCGCCCATGGGCGGCACGGTCGCGCTCGGTCACACCGAATGCGATGTGGTGCGCGGCATCGGGGCGCCCTCGACCGTCAATCTCTCCAGTGACGCCGCCGGTCGGCGCGTTGCCGTGGTCACCTGGAGCACCGGTCCGCGCGCAGGCATCTACACCTTCACGTCCGGCCGTCTGTCCTCGATCGAGGGCACGCCGGAAGCGCCTGTCATGCCGAAGGCGACCAAGCCGAAGCCGAAGAAGAAGTCGGCGTAAGCCGAACTCTCGCGTCCCGGACGCGCTGCAGCGCCATCAGCGCGTCCACGCGCGTCTTCGACGCGCTATGGGCTGCTGCGCGGAGCCGGGACCAGGTCTCTCTCGATCAAGTCTCTCTCGATCCAGTCTCTCTCGATCATGAGCCCCGGCTCAGCAGCGCACCACTATCGTGCTGCGCTGTGTCCGGCGCACGAGAGCACCGATCGAATTCGCCATCTCATCAAAACGAATGCGTCGTCGCTTCGAGCTGTGGCTTCTGCGCGCGCATCAATGCGTTGGTGGGATTCGCGCGCGCCTTCGAAAGTCACGCTGCCGTTATACGTGATCGGCAATTCGTGATGTGAGAGCGTTTGCATCCGCTGTCGAAACCAGCCCGGAGGAAAACTGGAGGAAATCTCCAGAATAATCACGCGCGTCTAAAGCAGTGCTTCAAGTAAGACATCCGCACCACTGCTACGCATCGAGGGGAGGGGCTAGATCGATCGAAGGAATATTTGAATGTCTACTACCTCTGTTTTCTCCCCGGTTACGGGCCAGCTCACCATTTTCGGCGACAGCGCCAATAACGGCGTCGTGATCAGCCGCGACAAGTCGGGCCGCATTCTCATCAATAACGGGCAGGTGAAGACGATCGGTGGCGATCCCACTGTGGCCAACACCAATGAGATCGACATCTTCGGTCAGGGCGGCGACGACACGATCACCGTTAACGAATCCAACGGCCCGATGCCCGCGGTGCACATTTTCGGCGGCGACGGCAATGACAGGATCACGGGCGGCTCGGGTGCCGATTTGCTGTTTGGGCAGGCCGGCGACGACACGATCAAGGGCGGCGGCGGTAACGATCTGCTGTTCGGCGGCGCGGGGAACGACACGCTGGACGGCGGCAGCGGCGACAACCAGTTGTTCGGCGAAGCGGGCAATGACCTCATGATCTGGAATCCGGGGGGCGGCACCAACCTGTTCGAGGGCGGTGACGGCAACGACACCGCGCAGGTCAACGGAAGCAATGACCCGGAGACGTTCACGATCACGGCGAACGGCACGCGCGTGCGATTCGATGGGACGGGCGCGGCGCCATTTTCGCTCGACATCGGCACGACGGAGAATCTCGTGCTGCACGCCGGCGGCGGCGACGACGTCATCACCGCAAGCAATGGACTCGCCAGCCTGATCTCGCTGACGCTCGACGGCGGCGCCGGCAACGACAGGATCACCGGCGGCGACGGCAACGACCTCCTGATCGGCGGCAGCGGCGACGACATCGTCAATGGCGGACGCGGCAACGACGTCGCGCAATTGGGGACGGGCGACGACACCTTCATCTGGAATCCCGGCGACGGCAGCGACACGGTCGAAGGCGGATCGGGCAACGACAAGCTGCTGTTCAACGGAGCCAACATCAACGAGACCATCGACATCTCGGCTAATGGCGGCAGGGTGCGCTTCACCCGCGACGTCGCCAACATCACGATGGACCTCAATAGCATCGAGCAGATCGAATTCGATGCACGCGGCGGCGCCGACAACATCACCGTCGGCGATCTCTCCGGGACCGGCGTCAAGCAGGTGCTGGTCGATCTCGGAGCCGTTCCCGGCGGCACGCAAGGCGACGGCGCGGCCGACACGGTGACCGTCAACGGCACCAACGCTGGCCAGCACATCGAGGTCACGTCCGACGGGACGACCGTGACGGTAACGGGCCTGCCTGAAGTCGTGACGATCGCGAATGCGGAAGCTGCCAACGACCGGCTGGTGATCCAGGCGCTCGGCGGCAACGACGTCATCGATGCATCGCTACTTGCTGCGGCGATTGGGCTGACCATCGACGGCGGCGCGGGCAACGATACCATCATCGGCAGTCAGGGCGCCGACACCCTGATCGGCGGCGACGGAAACGATAAGGTCACCGGTGGCCGCGGCAACGACGTCGCGCTTCTCGGCGCAGGCGACGACCTCTTCACGTGGAATCCCGGTGACGGTAGCGACACCGTCGAAGGTGGCGCGGGAACGGATACGCTGGTGTTCAACGGCTCCAACGTCGCCGAGAACATGTCGATCTCGGCGAATGGCGGCCGCGCGCTTCTCACCCGCGACGTCGGCGCCATCACGATGGATCTCGACGGCGTCGAGCATGTGCAGATCGCTGCCGCCGGCGGCGCCGACAACATCACCGTCAACGATCTCTCCGGCACCGGCGTCACGCAGGTGGCGATCGACCTCAGTGCCGGCCCCGGCGGCCAGAGTGGTGACGGTGCGGCAGATCGTGTGACCGTGAACGGCACCGCAGGCGATGACAACATCTCGGTCACGACCGCTGGCGGATCGATCGTTGTCAACGGCCTTGCGGCGCAGGTGACCATCGCTCACGCCGATGCCGGTGACGTCCTGACCGTCAACGGCGGAGGCGGTAACGACGTCATCAATGCCTCGTCCATCAAGGCGGGGCAGCCGTTCAGCCTCAACATCAACGGCGGTGACGGCAACGACACCATCACCGGCAGTGCCGGCAATGACATCGTGAACGGCGGCCGTGGCAACGACGTTGCCAATCTCGGCGCCGGCGATGATACCTTCGTCTGGAATCCCGGCGATGGCAGCGACATGGTCGAAGGCGGCAAGGGCACCGATACGCTGCTGTTCAACGGCGCCAACATCAACGAGAACATCAACATCTCGGCCAATGGCGGCCGGGTGCTGTTCACCCGCGATGTTGCCGCCATCGCGATGGACCTCAACGGCGTCGAGCATATCAACTTCAACGCCCTCGGTGGTGCCGACAACATCACGGTCGGCGACCTCTCCGGGACCGGCGTGAATCAGGTCAACCTCGACCTCGGCGCCAATGACGGCGCCGCGGATACGGTCACGATCAACGGAACCAGCGGCAGCGACGTCATCACGGTGACCGAGCACGACGGCATCATCACGGTGTCGGGGCTCGGCCAGGACATCAACATCACCGATGCCGGCGCGGGCGACAGGATCGTGATCAACGGCCTCGATGGCGACGACGTCATCACGGCCTCCGGTCTGCACGGCGGCATCCAGCTCGTCGCCAATGGCGGCAATGGCGATGACGTCCTGATCGGCAGCCCCGGCAACGACACGCTCGCGGGCGGTGCGGGTGACGACGTGCTGATCGGTGGTGGCGGACAGGACGTCCTCGACGGTGGCCCCGGCAACAACGTCGTCATCAACGGGGGCGGGGCGATGGCGGCCGCGATGCTGCTCAACCAGGCCATGGCGGCAAACCTCGTTCCGGCGGGTGACGGTCACGGCGAGATGCCATTGCCCGATCCGCACGCGGCACAGAGCCAGACCCTCGCACCGCCGCAGCACGCCTGACGCTTAACTCCGGCCCGGAGAACGCCCATGACCACGAACGCGGTCTCGACCGATACGGGGTTGGACGCGCTGCTCACCCTGCTGCATTTGCAAGGTGTTGCGGCCGACCGCGACCAGCTCAGGCACCGGACCGGAACGGCTATCTTTGGCGCAGCGGAGATCATCCGCTGCGCCAAGTCTCTCGGCCTCAAGGCACGAACCTATCGAACGCAGTGGAGTCGTCTTTCGGGGAGCCCGCTGCCGGCGATCGCGATACTGCGCGACGGCAGCTTCATGGTCATCGCGAAAGCCTCCGCCGACAAGGTGCTGGTGCAATCGCCGCAGGCCCAGCGCCCGGTGCTGATGGAGCGCGACGAGCTGTGCGCGATCTGGGACGGCGGACTGATCCTGATGGCCCGGCGCGCCGGGCTCTCCGACCTCGGGCGCCATTTCGATATCACCTGGTTCATCGCTGCGATCGGCAAATACCGGCGGCTGTTCGGCGAGGTGCTGGCCGCCTCGTTCTTCCTCCAGCTCTTCGCGCTGGTCTCGCCGCTGTTCTTCCAGGTCGTGATCGACAAGGTGCTGGTGCATCGCTCGCTGTCCACGCTCGACGTGCTCGTCATCGGTCTCGTCGTCGTCTCGCTGTTCGACACGGTGCTGGGTATCCTGCGCAATTATCTGTTTGCGCATACGACCAACCGCATCGACGTGGAGCTGGGGGCGCGGCTGTTCCACCACCTTCTGGCATTGCCGATGGCCTGGTTTCAGGCGCGGCGCGTCGGCGATTCCGTGGCGCGGGTTCGCGAGCTCGAGAACATCCGCAATTTCATCACCAGCTCGTCGCTGACGCTGCTCATCGACCTGTTCTTCACCTCGGTATTCCTGGCGGTGATGTTCGCCTATTCGCCGCTGATGAGCTGCATCGTGCTGGCATCGTTCCCGTTCTACATCGCGATCTCGGCGGTGGCGACGCCGCTGTTTCGGCGCAGGCTGGACGAGAAATTCCGCCGCGGCGCCGAGAACCAGGCTTTTCTGGTCGAGAGTGTCAGCGGCATCGAGACGCTGAAGGCGATGGCGGTCGAGCCGCAGATGCAGCGCCGCTGGGAAGAACAGCTCGCCGGCTATGTCTCGGCGAGTTTTGGTGTCACCAGCCTTGGCAACACCGCAAGCCAGCTCGTGCAGTTCGTCAGCAAGGTCGTGACCGCCGCCATTCTCTATGTCGGCGCGCGCCTCGCGATCGGCGACGCATTGACCGTCGGCGAGCTCGTGGCCTTCAACATTTTTGCGGGGCGCGTTTCGGCGCCCGTGCTGCGGCTGGCCCAGGTCTGGCAGGATTTTCATCAGGCGCGGCTCTCGATCGCGCGGCTTGGCGACATCCTCAACAGCGCGGCTGAGCCGGCTTATTCGGCCGCGCGTGCGGGGCTGCCGCCGATCCGGGGCAATATCCGGTTCGAGCACGTGTCGTTCCGCTACCGGCTCGATGGGCCGGAAATCCTGCATGACGTCTCGTTCGATGTTCCGGCCGGGCAAACCGTCGGCATCGTCGGATCGTCGGGCTCGGGCAAGAGCACGTTCGCCAAGCTGGTGCAGCGGCTCTACGTTCCGCAAGGCGGCCGCGTGCTGATCGACGGAATGGATCTGGTGATGACCGATCCGGCCTGGCTCCGCCGCCAGATCGGCGTGGTGCTCCAGGACAACATGCTGTTCAACCGCTCGGTGCGCGACAACATCGCGCTGGCCGATCCGACCCTGCCGATGGACCGCATCATGGACGCAGCAAAACTTGCGGGCGCGCATGATTTCATTCTGGAGCTTCCCGAAGGCTACGACACTGTCGTCGGCGAGCGCGGCTCGACGCTCTCGGGCGGGCAGCGCCAGCGCATCGCGATCGCCCGCGCGTTGGTGACCAATCCCCGCATCCTGATCTTCGATGAAGCGACCAGCGCGCTCGATTATGAAAGCGAGCGGATCATCCATGAGAACATGAAGGAGATCGCGAGGGGCCGCACCGTCCTGATCATCGCGCATCGGCTGTCCACCGTTCGCGGCGCCGATCGCATTTTCACGCTGGAGCGCGGCCGTCTGGTCGAGGACGGCACGCATGACGCGTTGATCAAGACCGGTGGCCGATACGCGGCCCTGCATCGTCTCCAGGGAGGGATCTATGAGGTCGGCTAGCGCGGTGCCGGCCCCGCGGCCGGAGCAGACCGTCGTTCCCTTCCGGAAAGCGAAGGCGCGGCGCACTGAAGAGATCGCCTTCCTGCCCGCGGCCCTGGAGATTGCCGAGGCGCCACCGTCACCGATCGGCCGGGCCATCGCGATCGCCCTGATGCTCCTTGTCTGCGCGGCACTCGCGTGGTCGGCATGGGGCACGATCGACATCGTGGCGTCCGCAACCGGGAAGGTGGTGTCGAGCGGGCGAAGCAAGGTGGTCCAGCCGTTCGAGACCGGGGTGGTGCGCGCCATCCACGTGCAGGACGGGCAGGCGGTCAAATCGGGCGACGTGCTGATCGAGCTCGATCCGACCGTGAATGCCGCGGAGCGCGATCACCTGCATGACGATCTCATGGCCGAACGGCTCAATATGGCGCGTCTCCGCGCCGCATTGGCAAGCGGCGAAGATGCCTCCACCGATCTCGTCCCGCCTGCGGATGCCGATCCCTCGCTGGTCGCGACACAGCGGCAGCTTCTTGCCAATCAGGTCAGCGAGCATCGCGCCAAATTGGCGTCGCTTGCGCGCCAGCAGGCGCAGAAGGAGGCCGAGCATCAGACCATTGCGGCGACGATCCACAAGCTGGATGCGTTGCTCCCCGTCACCCAGCAGCGCGTCGATATCCGCAAGATTCTGATGGAGAAGGAAATCGGCTCGAAGCTGACCTATTACGAGACCCTTCAGCTTCTGATCGAGCAGCAGGAGGAGCTTCGCGTCCAGAGCAGCCATCTGAAGGAAGCCGAGGCGGCCGTCGCCGCGATCCGGGAGACCCGCACCCAGGCCGTGGCTGAGTATCGCAAGAGCCTGTCCGACGAACTCGCCAAGAGCGAGCAGAAAGCCAATGGCGTCGCGCGCGATCTGATCAAGGCGCAGCAGCGGACCCGGCTGCAGCAGCTGACCTCGCCGGTCGACGGCGTCGTGCAGCAGCTTGCGGTCCACACCGTGGGCGGCGTGGTCACGCCCGCGCAATCGCTGCTGGTGATCGTGCCATCGGATACGCGGCTCGAGGTCGAGGCGATGATCTCCAACCGCGACATCGGCTTCGTCGAGGCCGGGCAGGATGCCGCCGTCAAGATCGACACCTTCAACTTCACCCGCTACGGCCTGCTGGAGGGACGGGTGCTGAGCGTCTCGCAGGACGCCATCATCCGCGACCGTCCGCCGGGAAGCGACCGCGCGCTCGGGACGCCGCGCGACAGCAGCGAGCCTAACGGGCAGGAGCTGAGCTACAGCGCACGCATCTCGCTCGATCGTACGCAAATGCAGGTGGACGATCGCCTCGTCAGCCTGTCACCGGGAATGGCCGTGACGGTGGAGATCAGGACCGGCTCGCGCACCATTTTGAGCTACCTGTTATCGCCATTGCAGCGCTACCGGCACGAGATCATGCGGGAGCGCTGATGTCTGCTGATTAAGCCAGGCGTTTCAACGGCTTGAGTGGTCTCACCGACGCTCCGGCCGCACCAGCCCCGCTACTGTGCATGGGGTTGTTTTTCAGATTTTGAGTCTAGCCCGCCGCTTCGTCGAACTGCGTGCTCGCCTCCAGCCACTGTTCCTCCGCACGCGCCAGCGCGTCGGCGGCGTTGGCGCGTGCCTTCGACAGCTGCGCGGCCTGCTTGGGATCCCGGGTGAAGATGTCGGGCAGGGCGAGCGCGGTGTCGATCTTGGTGATGATCTCGCTGACGCGGGCGATCTCGCTCTCGGCTTCCGCGATGCGCTTCTTCAGCGAGCCGCGATTGTCCGATCTCGGGCGCTGCGGCTTCTCGCTCGCGGCGCTACGCTCGCGCGGGGCGGGCTCGCCGTTGCGCACCGACAGCACCAGGCGGCGGTACTCGTCGAGGTCGCCGTCGTAATTGGTCACGGTCCGGTCGGCGACGATCCAGAGTTGGTCGGCGCAGGACTCAATCAGATAGCGGTCGTGCGAAACCATGATGACGGCGCCGGGGAATTCGTTGATCGCCTCCGCAAGCGCAGCGCGGCTGTCGATGTCGAGATGGTTGGTCGGCTCGTCCAGAATGATCATGTTGGGGCCGAAGAAGGTCGCCAGCCCCAGCAGCAAGCGCGCCTTCTCGCCGCCAGACAATTTCCCGACCTTGGTATCGGCCGCCTTGCCGGAGAATCCGATGGCGCCGGCGCGTGCGCGCACCTTGGCCTCGGGCGCTTCACCCATAAGCTTGCGGACGTGGTCGTAGGTCGAGGCATCCTCGTTCAATTCGTCGAGCTGGTGCTGGGCGAAATAGGCAATCGAGAGCTTGTCGGCACGCGTCACCTTGCCCGAGAACGGTGCGAGGCGGCCCGCGAGCAGTTTCACCAGCGTCGACTTGCCGTTGCCGTTGGAACCAAGGAGCGCGATGCGGTCGTCATTGTCGACGCGCAAGGTGACGCGGTTAAGCACGGGCGTGTTCGGATCGTAGCCGACCACGACGTTGTCGGCGGCGATGATCGGCGGCGACAGGATTTTCTCCGGCGCGGGAAAGCTGATTTCGCGCACGTCCTGGGTGACCAGCGCCGTGATCGGCTTCAGCCGCTCCAGCATTTTTACACGAGATTGCGCCTGGCGGGCTTTCGAGGCTTTCGCCTTGAAGCGGTCGACGAAGGCCTGCAGCCGCGCGCGTTCGGCTTCCTGGCGCTTGACCGCCTTGGCATCGAGCAGCTCGCGCATGGCCCGTTGCTCCTCGAAGGAGGAATAGGTGCCTTTGTAGAGAGTGAGCTTGCCGCGCTCCAGATGCAGGATCTGGTCGACCGAGCTTTCCAGCAGGTCGCGGTCATGGCTGATCACGATCACCGTGCGCGGATAATGCGCAAGGTGATCCTCGAGCCACAGCGTGCCTTCGAGGTCGAGATAGTTGGTGGGCTCGTCGAGCAGCAGGAGGTCAGGGGCGGCGAACAGCGTGGCGGCGAGCGCGACGCGCATGCGCCAGCCGCCGGAGAATTCGGCGCAGGGGCGAAGCTGGTCGGTGGCGGAGAAGCCGAGGCCGGACAGGATCGCGGCCGCGCGGCTCGGCGCCGAATGGGCGTCGATGTCGACGAGGCGGGTCTGGATCTCGGCGATCCGGTGCGGGTCGGTCGCGCTCTCCGCTTCGTGAAGCAGCGCGTCGCGTTCGAGGTCGGCCTTGAGCACGACGGAGATCAGGCTTTCGGGGCCGTTCGGGGCCTCCTGCGCGAGGCTGCCGACGCGCCAGCGTGGCGGCAGGGTGACCGTGCCGTGCTCGGCCGCCAGCTCGCCGCGGATCACCTTGAACAGGGTCGACTTGCCGGTGCCGTTGCGCCCGACCATGCCGACGCGCGCGCCGGGCGTGATCTGCACGGAACTCTGGTCAATCAGAAGGCGTCCGGCAAGGCGGATGGAGAGGTCGGTGATAGCAAGCATGCGGCCTTGTCACCGCAAGGCGCGTCGAACGCAACCCGTTTTTGCGTGAGCCTCACGTCAGTGCGAATCGCGGTCGCGCTGCTTCAACTCGTCGAGGAGCTGTTCGAGGTGCGTAGGGAGCCGTGGTTCGGGGCGCAGGCTCTGCTGAAGCCGTTCGCCCACCGCATCGCAAATCGAGCGGCTGGTGCGCCGGTCGATCTGTTCGCTGTCATTGGCAAAAAGGCCAGCCATTGTGGGGTTCCGTGTTCTCAAAGTGATGACACGGTACCAAGTCCTTGGCCCCCCAAATGGTTTCGCCGCTCGCGGAGATTGCCCGGCCCTCTAGTAAAAATTGCATGAAGCCGGGCAAAGGCCGCCCAAATACAAAGCCCCGGCGCAGGGGAACGCCGGGGCTTCGCTTGGAAGGTACCTGGGGGGCCTAGGTACCTCAGGAAGGTGCTGTCGGGCTCAGTAGCAGCGGTTGATCAGCCGCCAGCGGGGTCCCCAGGGGGTCGGGACCAGCCGGCGCACGTAGCAGCCGCCATAACCGTAGGAGACGGGGCCGCCGGCATAGAAGCGCGGTCCACCCCAGCCGTGATGCCAGCCACCGCCGCCGCCGTGCCAGCCCCAGCCGCCATGCCAGTGAGCGGAGGCGGAGGTCGGCGCCAGCGCGGCACCCAGCGCAACCGCGGCGACAGCGGCAAGCGAAAGTTTCCTCAACATGGTGATCTCCTAAAGACTGCCGGCGCGGGGCTATCGCGTCGATGGAAAGGCCGCCGAAACGGTCTGCCTGATGATCGGGCTTTCGGTTTCGATAGGCCCGACCTTACGCCGGCGAAGCTGAACCAAGCCCTGAACGGAGCCTTCAGATTGGGTTCATCTGGGTGAAATCTCGGTAATCCATGACTAGATCCGGCGGGGCAGCCTGCGGCGAAGCGTCCGGGGGCGGTTTTGGCGGTCGCTTGCCGTCCGGCAAAGGCGCCGATATAAGCCCGGCAACTCCGAACCACCGCTTTCTTCTCAAGGACAAGATTATGGCCATCGAACGCACTTTCTCGATCATCAAGCCCGATGCGACCGCGCGTAACCTGACCGGTGCGGTCAACGCCGTGATCGAGAAGGCGGGCCTGCGCATCGTCGCGCAGAAGCGCATCCGCATGACCAAGGAACAGGCCGAGACCTTCTATGCCGTGCACAAGGCGCGCCCGTTCTTCGGCGAGCTCGTCGAGTTCATGACCTCGGGCCCCGTGGTGGTCCAGGTGCTGGAAGCCGAGGGCGCCATTGCCAAGTACCGCGACGCGATGGGTGCGACCGATCCGTCCAAGGCCGCCGACGGCACCATCCGCAAGCTCTACGCAAAGTCGATCGGCGAGAATTCCGCTCACGGCTCGGATGCGCCGGAGACCGCCGCGATCGAAATCGCGCAGTTCTTCTCGGGCAACGAGATCGTCGGCTGATCAGCCGATAGGTTAATATCGACGGGGCGAAAGGACGTATTGTGAACTGGCTCTGGCAGGTCTTCGATCCCGCTTCGATCGGGGCATTCTTCACCCAGTTTCGCAACGAGATGGCCGAACCGACCTTCTGGATTGCGGTCGGCAAGATCATCTGGATCAACATCCTGCTCTCCGGCGACAACGCGCTGGTGATTGCGCTCGCCTGCCGCGGACTCAAGCCGCGGCACCGGCTGTGGGGCATGATCTTCGGCGCCGGCGCAGCCGTGCTGCTACGGATCATCTTCACCGGCATCGTCGCGAGCTTGATGGAGCTGCCGTATCTCAAGCTCGTCGGCGGTCTCGCGCTGATCGTGATCGCGGCGAAGCTCCTGGTGCCGGAGAACGAGGACGAGGAGGGCGTCGAGTCCGCCTCGCATCTGTGGCAGGCGGTGCAGATCGTCGTCGTCGCCGACATCGTCATGAGTCTCGACAACGTCATTGCGGTGGCCGCCGCCGCCAATGGCAGCGTGCCGCTGCTGATCCTCGGCCTTGCCATCAGCGTGCCGCTGATCGTCGCCGGTGCGGCCCTGATCATGGCGCTGCTCGCAAAGCTGCCGGTCCTGGTCTGGGCGGGTGCAGCACTGCTCGGCTGGATCTCGGGCGAGGTGATCGCGACCGATCCCGGCATCGCGCCGAAGCTGCACACGCTGTTCGACGGCCCGCTCGGTGCCTCGCTGGACAGCATGCTCGGCGCGCTTCGCATCCCGCCCCAATTCGCCCATGGCGGCGGAGGCGGCGAATATCTCTGCGCCGCTCTCGGCGTCGTCGTCGTGCTGGTCGTCGGCAGCATCTGGCGCCGGCGCAGCCTGAGCGCGGCCGCGCTGGAGTCCTCCGAGCGCCACGCCAAGGCCTCGGCGGAGTAATCTCCACGGCATGATCTGGTTTTGCTTGCCTCTTCCCGGCGGGGAGAGGTGTTGCGCGCGATCATTCTGACAGCCGCCGTCCCCACTGAACCGGTCATCATAGCTCCGCACGCCGGCGAGCATTGCCGCCTTATGGCGAACTCGCGCGTCAGGCGGTCACGCACAGTGCGGTCCGGCACTTCGTGGGTGACCCACAGCGCTCTCAACCTCTGCGCGATTTAGACTTTGACTTATTATAAACTACTGAAAATAAAGGCGTTTTTATTGACTTGGCGGCTCATGCCGCGGCACGTCGCTCCGGTATTTATTCCTGTCAAACCGGAAGCTGTTGAGAGATGCCTTCGAGAGCCACCTGCCGCCCTGCTGCTATTCTTGCCGCTACCGTCAAATCCCATTCGAAGTTCTCCAGACCGACGGCCTTCGCGGCCTCTCTGGTCTCCATCGCCTTGTTCGGCGACGGCTTCCTTCACCGCACCAGCGCGCAAAGCGCTGCGCCGGAGACGGCGACAGCCTTGCCGGCGGTGACCGTCACTGCCGACGTGCCGAAGCAGCGTGCACGCCCGCGTTTGAACCCAAGTCGAAGGGCGGGCCGTCAAAGCGCGCCCGCGAATGAGCGGGCCAGGATGCAGGCGGAAGCGAAGCCCGCTGCCGCAAGGCCCGGCGCACTCCCGCCCTCCTACCCAGGTGGGCAGGTCGCCCGCGGAGGCCAGATCGGCTTGCTGGGCAACAGGGATTTCATGGACACGCCGTTCAACATCACCAGTTACACGGCGAAGAAGATCGAAGATCAGCAGGCCAGCACGATAGCCGACGTCGTCAGCAACGACCCTTCGGTCCGTTTCACCGGTCAGACCGGCGGCATTCTCGACTCCTTCTTCATCCGCGGCTTTCCGATCGGCGAGGGGAATGTCGGAGAAATTGCCTTCAACGGTGTCTACGGTGTTGCGCCGAACTACCGTGTCTTCACCGACTACGTCGAACGGATCGAGATCATCAAGGGCCCGACCGCGCTGCTTTACGGGATGGCCCCGAACAGCAGCGTCGGGGGCACCATCAATATCGTCCCGAAGCGTGCCTCTGATGTCGATCTCACACGGGTTACGACCGACTACGCGACGAACAGCCAGTTCGGCACGCATCTCGACGTCAGCCGACGGTTCGGCGAGAACCGCGAATTCGGAATTCGCGTCAATGGCAGCTATCACAATGGTGATACGCCGCTGGACAACCAGAACCGGGAGGCGCATGTCGGCGCCGCCGCGTTCGATTATCGCGGTGAGAAATTCAGAGCATCGCTCGACTTCATCGATCAGGAAGAAAAGTTCGACGCGCCCACGAGACCGTTTCTGGTCGCAACAGGCGTAGCTGTCCCGACCGCGCCGGTCGGGAGGCGCAATGTCACGCAGGCCTGGGAATGGGCCAAGGTTCATGACAACTCGCTGCAGGCGCGCGCCGAATACGATGTGACGGATTCCGTGACGGTGTTCGCCGACGGCGGTGGCGGCAGGACCCAGGTCGATCGCTTGTTCGGCACGCCGACGATCCTGAACGCGGCCGGCAACACCACGTCGACACCGGGACGCTTCAAATTCGATATTGACAGGAATGTCGCCGACGCCGGTGTGCGCGCCCGGTTTGAAACCGGCGCGATCAGTCACGCCGTGAGTTTCCAGGGCAGCTACTACACGGATCAGATCTCACGGGGCTCTGTGTCCGGGACGCCGGTTCTGTCCAACATCTATGCGCCGATCGCCCGTCCTGAGCAGCTCGTTGCTGCTCCCGCGACTGTTCCGAAGCTTTCGGATACCGAATTGACCGGCCTTGCGCTGGCTGACACTTTGTCGGTTTTTCAGGAGCGCCTTCAGCTGACCGTCGGCGTGCGCCAGCAGGGGGTGAAGTCCAACAACTTCAATACCACCACGGGAGCGGTCACGTCCTCCTATGACCAGACGGCGCTCACGCCGATGGTCGGCCTCGTCGTCAAGCCCTGGAGCAACGTTTCGCTCTACACCAACTACATCGAGGGGCTCAGCAAGGGCGACATCGCACCGACGACCGCGAGCAATCAGGGGGAAGTTCTTGCGCCTTACTTCAGCAAGCAGCATGAGGCAGGCGTCAAGGTCGACTTCGGAATGCTGGCCACCACGATCAGCGTGTTCCAGATCACCAAGCCGTCGGGACAATTGGGTGTCGACAAGATCTTCCGGGCGGACGCCGAACAGCGCAATCGCGGCCTGGAGTTCACCGTATTCGGAGAGGTGCAGCCGGGCATACGGGTCCTTGGCGGCGTGACGTTGATCGATGCGGAGCTGACAAAGACAAGCACGCCAACCAATCTCGGCAAGACGCCGATCGGTGTGCCTCAGGTGCAGGCAAACCTGTCCGCTGAATGGGACACCCCGTTCGCGCCCGGACTGACGCTGGTCGCAAACACCATCTATACGGGACACCAATATCTGGATGCGGCGAACATGCAGGTCGTTCCGGCCTGGACGAGGCTCGACCTGGGTGCCCGCTACAACACGCGGATCAACAACCGGCCGGTGACGCTGCGGGCCCTGGTTCAGAACGTGTTCGATACCAATTACTGGGCTGGCGTGGCGAGCTTCTCCGCATTGTCGCAAGGTGTACCGCGAACCCTGCTATTGTCGATGTCGACGGATTTCTGAGGCGGGTCGGCTTTGACGCGTGCAACGGCGATGTTGCCGGCCCCGAACCTCACCGGACGCGCACGGCGTGGGCTGCTGTGGGCTCATCGATGGCTCGGATTACTCGGCGGCATCGTCGTGGTGCTGATCGGCCTCACGGGTAGCTTCATCGTCTTCTATCGGGAAATCGACGCCGCCCTGAACCCGGCGCTTTACACTCCCGCCGGTCGGGAACGAGAGGCGACGTTGAGCGAGGTGATGCGCGCGGCCGCGGCAGCGGATCCCGCGCCGATAGCCACGATCCTCGCGCCGGATCGGACCTGGCCGGTCTGGGTCGTGATACATGCGCATGAAACTGCGAAAGGCCGCTACCCGAATCGCTGGACGACCATGGTCGATCCTTCGAACGGGAAGGTGCTCGGGCGGCGTGACTACATCAACGCGTTCTCCCTTAAGGTTTATCGTCTGCACTACACGCTGCTGCTCTACGAGTGGTGGGGCAAAGAGCTGGTCGGCGTTGTCGGGTTCATGCTGCTCGGCCTGGCCATGTCAGGCGTCATCTTGTGGTGGCCGAGGCCGGGTCGATTCTGGCGATCGGTGTCGGTCCGGAAGGACGTTTCGCTGCTTCGATTTGTTTTCGACGTCCACGGCACGGCCGGCTTTTGGGCGCTGCTCGCGCTCACGGTGATCTCGATGACCGGCGTCGGGATCATTTTTCCCGACGTGGTGCGTCCCATCGTCGGCCTTGTGTCGCAACCGACGGCCGATCCCTCGCCGCGGATCGAAGCGCCGCCCCCCACGGGGACACCGCCGCTATCACCCGATGCGATCATGCGGAGCGCGCAAGCGGCCAAGCCGGGCATGGCGGTTGCCATGCTGAGCCCGCCCACCGAAACGCGCAACACGTGGCGGGTGCAGTTCCGGGCCGCGGGTGCTGATCCCGCGGTACGTGCCCGGGGGGCGATCTGGCTCGATCCATGGAGTGGCGCAGTGGTGCACGATCGCACTTCGGCCGCGATGTCGATGGGGGATCGCTATCTGGCCGAACAGCTCTGGATCCATAACGGCGCGACGTTCGGGCTGATCGGGCGCCTGTTGGTGTTCGCAGCCGGCTTCGCACCTCTCGCCCTGTTCATCAGCGGCGCGATCATGTGGCTCAAGAAGCGTCCGGGAAGGATCAGGACCGGCCAGCTGGTCTAAAGCGCGACGAGATTGGAATCAATCGTTATCGCGCTTTAGGTTGTTGTTTGAGCATGATCTTTTCGGAAAACCGCTGCGCACTTTTCCGGATCATGCTCTAGCGCCGCACGATCGAGCCGGAGCGGCCGATCAGGCGGGCGAGGGCGCGGAAGCGGCTGCCGACGCGGTCGGCGACGAGGTCGACGAGCCGGTGCTCGAACACCAGCATCAGATTGCGGCCCTGGCTGCGGAAATGCGTGGCCGGCAGCACACCCGGGCGTGCCGCCGAGATCAGATGGGCGACGCGGAACGCGGCACCCAGCAGACGGGCGCGTTCGAGCTGGGCCGGTGTCAGCAGTTCCTGCATGGTCACCGGCGGCTGGTTCTCCTCGCTCAGGCCCGCATAGCGGTAGAACACGGACAGGCCGACGAAGGCGCGCTCGGTGTGGGTGATTGCGCCGAAATTGCCGTTGACGACCAGGCTCAGCGTCTGCTCGCCGCGATGGTCAGGGTGCACGCGCCAGCCGATGTCGGAGAGCAGGCACGCGGTGTGGCGCAAGCGGCGGTCCTCCTCGGTCTCGCGCAGCTTCACCACGCGCGCGAGGCGGTCGGTCCAGGCGATCAGCTCGCGGGCGTGCTTTGCCGAACGCGACAGCAGCTGATTGAGCTCTTCCGCGGCGCAGATCAGCCCGTCCTTGTTGCGCTCGGATTCCGACAGCTTCTCGTGCAAGAGGCCCTCGCGCACGCCGAAGGTCGAGAACACGATGGATTTGGGTTTCGCCACGCGGATGATGTGCTCGAGCACCAGCGCCGCATAGGTGAGGAGCGGGCGCCTGGCATCCGCGACGATCTCGATGTCGGCCAGCATGTCGGCGGCCGCAAGCCGGCGGAGCCGACGCGAAAAGTCGAGCGCTTCAGCTGCGGAAATGGAGTAGCCGTGCATCACCTGGAGCGGATAGCCGCTCTGGATGATGTGGATGCGCGCGAGCGCGCGCCAGGTGCCGCCGACGGCATAGAAGGTACGGCCGCGGCCGGCGGTGAGCTGCGGCACCTCGTCGAGCTCCTCGCGCACGATGCGGTCGGCGCGCTTGAGCGATTTGTGCGCGAGGTCCTGGAGCGCGAGGCCGCCGAGCGGCAGCGTCACGCCGCTGCGCACGCTGTTCTTGCGCACGTCGATCAGCTCGAGCGAGCCGCCGCCGAGATCGCCGACAATGCCGTCGGGATGGTGGATGCCGGAGATCACGCCGAGCGCCGACAGCCGTGCCTCGCGCGGGCCCGACAGGATTTCGATCTTCACGGCGCAGATGCGCTCGGCTTTCGCGATGAAGTCGGGGCCGTTGGAGGCATCGCGGCAGGCTGCGGTCGCAATCGCAAACACGCGACCGACCTGCATGACGCGGCACAGGGCCCGGAACCGCTTCAGCGAGGTCAGCGCCTTGTCGACGGCATCGGGCGCAAGCAGGCCCGTGCTCTGCACCTCGCGCCCGAGGCCGCACAGCGTCTTCTCGTTGAAGATCGGAATGAGGCTCCGCGTCAGTCCCTCGTAGACGACGAGACGGACCGAGTTGGAACCGATATCGATGACCGCGACGCTCGAGCCGCGCTTACGCGGCCGCTTCACGTCCTCGATCCCGGATCAAGATTGATGACGTTCATTACGGCGCGTGAGACGGCGCGGCGAGGATTCCTTGAGCGACTTTCCACGGCCAGATAGACTCGGATTTGTCATGAAGTAGTTGTGGACGTTGAAAGGCTCCTCGCCCTTCGCGGTCTTCATACGCGTCGAGGACCCGTCCGGCAACAATTGCCAGCTCTGCTCATTGTCCTTCAGATTCGCGACCATGATCTGTTCGAGAACCTGCTGATGCACCGTGGGATTTTGCAGCGGACACAGCACCTCGACGCGGCGGTCGAGGTTGCGCGGCATCATGTCGGCCGAGGAGATATACACAGCCGCTTTCGCGCTCGGCAGGCCCTGGCCCATGCCGAAACAGTAGATTCGGCCGTGTTCCAGGAAGCGCCCGATGATCGACTTGACGCGGATGTTCTCCGACAGGCCTGGAATGCCGGGCCTGAGGCAGCAGATTCCGCGCACGACGAGCTCGACCTGGACGCCGGCTTGCGAGGCCTCGTAGAGCGCGTCGATGATGTCGGGGTCGACCAGCGCATTCATCTTCATCCAGACCGCGCCGGGTCGGCCATGCCGCGCATGCGCGGTCTCGCCCTGGATGTGCTCGATGATGCGCTTGCGCAACGTCAGCGGCGACACCGCCATCTTTTCCAGATCGCTCGGCGCGGCATAACCGGTGATGAAGTTGAACACGCGCGCCGCGTCGCGGCCGATGGTCGGATCCGAGGTGAAGTAGGAGAGGTCGGTGTAGATACGTGCGGTGACGGGGTGATAATTGCCGGTGCCGGTGTGGACGTAAGTGGTGAGGCCGCCGCCCTCGCGGCGCACCACCATCGAGAGCTTCGCGTGCGTCTTCAGTTCGAGGAAGCCGTAGACGACCTGCACGCCGGCGCGTTCGAGGTCGCGCGCCCAGCGGATGTTGGCCTCCTCGTCGAAGCGCGCCTTCAATTCGATCAGCGCGGTGACGGACTTGCCGGCTTCGGCGGCTTCCGCCAGCGTGCGCACGATCGGCGAGTTGTTGGAGGTGCGGTACAGCGTCTGCTTGATCGCGACGACATCGGGATCGCGGGCGGCCTGCTGCAGGAACTGCACGACCACGTCGAAGGATTCGTAGGGATGATGGACGACGAGGTCCTTCTGCCGGATCGCGGCAAAGATGTCGCCGCCATGCTCGCGCACGCGCTCGGGATGGCGCGGTACGTAAGGGGTGAATTCGAGATCGGGCCGGTCGAGGCGGGTGAGCTGCGAGAGCTCGTTCATGGCGAGCACGCCGTCGACCAGGAAGACCTCGTCGTCGGCGGCCGACAGCGCATGCTGCACGAAGCTGCGCAGCTCCTCCGGCATCTTGCCGTCGATCTCGAGCCGGATCACCGACCCGCGGCGGCGGCGCTTCAGAGCGGTCTCGAACAGGCGAACGAGGTCTTCGGCCTCTTCCTCGATTTCGAGCTCGGAGTCGCGGATGATGCGGAAGGCGCCCTGGCCGTGGAGATTGTAGCCGGGGAACAGGCGGTTGATGAACAGCCCGGTCGCCTGCTCGAGCGAGATCAGCCGCACGACCTTGCCCTCGGCCGGCAGCCGGATGAAGCGGTCGATCTTGCCGGGCATACGAATTAGCGCGTTCATCTGCTTGCCGTCGGCGGCGCGCGTCAGCTGGAGCGCGATGGTGAAGCCGAGGCTCGGAATGAACGGGAAGGGGTGAGCCGGGTCGATCGCGAGCGGGGTCAACAGCGGAAACACGTTGTTGAGGAAGTAGTCCTCGATCCAGGTCCGTTCCGCCTTGGTGACGTCCTTGCCGTCGACCAGCACGATGCCTACGTCGGCCAGCGTGCCGCGCAGGTCGCGCCAGATCGCCTGCTGGTCGGAGGCAAGCTGCGAGACGGTGCGGTTGATCAGCGCGAGCTGCTCGGACGGCGTCAGGCCGTCGGGGCTGCGCTCGGCGATGCCCTCGCGGATCTGGGCCTTGATGCCAGCGACGCGGACCATGAAGAATTCGTCGAGGTTATTCGCTGAAATCGACAGGAATCGCACCCGCTCCAGCATGGGGTGGCTGGGATTGACCGCTTCCTCGAGGACGCGGCGGTTGAAATGCAGCCAGGAGAGCTCGCGATTGATGAAGCGCTCGGGACTTGAGGCAATCGCCGGCAGGCCCTCGGTCTCCGGGGCTTTTTCTTTAATTTCAACAGCTTGCGCAGAGTCCATCAGAAGTCGATCCATCCAGTTCGCCTCAATTTGCGACTTATGCGCAAAACCGGCGGGAGCATGTGTTAGTCCGATGACGTTTCGATGACATTGATGTTCCGCCGCTGCGCCGCGTCAAGCGGCCTTGGAGCCAGGGTGGAGGGGTCAGGCGTCCCGAAGCAGCTCGGCCGCCAGGGCCCGCGTGACGGGGCGACCGAGGCGCAGGGCCTCGCTGTCGAGCAGCTCAACGGCCTCCCGTGCGGCCGCCGAGGACCGCTCCAGGCGGGTGGCGAGGTAGCTGACCACGCTCTCATCCACGGTGAGCTGGCGGTCGGCGCAGAACTTGACGATCAGGCCGCGGAAAAGCTGGTCGTCGGGCGGCAGCAGCGAGATGACAGGCACCGCGCGCAGCCGCGAGCGCAGGTCGCGCAGCTCGATCTCGATCGACGCCGGTACCTCGCGGCCGGTGAAGAGCAGGTAGGCCCCATCCTCGCGGGCGAGGTTCATCAGATGAAACAGGGCCCGCTCGTCGAACTCTTTTGCCTTGAGATCCTCGACCACCAGCGCGCCGGTGGCGAGCGCGCCCGGGACGTTTTCGGCGGTCAGCCCATTGGCTGTGGTCGAGCGGGCGCCGGAAGCCTCGGCCCAGATCGCGGCGAGATGGCTCTTGCCGCTTCCTTCCGGGCCGGCCAGCCACATGATCCGGTTCGGCCATTCAGGCCAGGCATCGATGAGGGCAAGACCGGCTTCGTTGGCGGGGCCTTCGAGAAAATTGTCCCGGCTGAGGCTCTCCGCGTGCGGAAGCGAGAATGCCAATTGTCGGGGATGAACGCGGCCTGCCACGCTTGCTGTGCTCCGTGCCGGCGCGCCGGCTTCGTTTGAAGAGATTCGACGTCATCGAGCGGGAGTTGGCCTTTTGCGGGGCCGCATCCCGGTTCATTTGGCCTCGATCGTGCTACTTGGCTTCGATCGTACTCATGTGCCGCAGCCACTCGACGAGATAGAGCGACACGGACGAGAGCGTGAAGATCGTGACGAGGCCCATCAGGATCATATCATAGGGCGCCGGCTTGAAGCCGAAAGCGAGGGAGGCCAGCACCAGCGCCGCGTAGGCCACCTGGGCGGCGGTGTTGAGCTTCGACACCTTCGACGGCTTCATCTCGACCGGCTTGTCGAACAGCCAGGACACGATCACGGCGGCGACGATCATGATGTCGCGCGACACCACCAGGATCACGATCCAGCGCGGGATGTCGCCCCAGATCCCCAGCGCCAGATAGATCGAGACCAGCAGCGCCTTGTCCGCGAGCGGATCGAGCAGGGCGCCGAGCTCGCTCGTCATGTTGAAGCGCTTGGCGAGGAAGCCGTCGACCGCGTCGCTGACGCCGGCAATGAGGAAGACGGCGAACGCAACCTCCATTTGGCTCGACACGATGGCCCAGACGATGATTGGGACCAGCATGATGCGGCCCAGGGTAATGATATTCGGAATACTCACGCGGCGCTTCCTGGCACCCGGCCTGACCTCGAATCCGGCCCGATTGAAGGCTGAACCGGTTGATATCTACATAGTATAGGGCGGGGCGCCACGCTTGCCATTGCGCGTCCCCGGAATTCGACGTAACCAGCCGCAAACCCACTGGAAATCGGGCATGACCGACCGCAAAAACGGCCTCACTTACGCCGATTCAGGCGTCGATATCGACGCGGGCAACCGCCTGGTCGATCTGATCAAGCCGATGGTGCGCGCCACCGCGCGGCCCGGCGCCGACGCCGAGATCGGCGGATTCGGCGGCCTGTTCGACCTCAAGGCGGCCGGTTTCAAGGACCCCGTCCTGGTCGCCGCGACCGACGGCGTCGGCACCAAGGTCAAGATCGCGATCGAGACCGGCCTGCATGGCGGGATCGGCATCGACCTCGTCGCCATGAGCGTCAACGACCTCGTGGTGCAGGGCGCCGAGCCGTTGTTCTTCCTCGACTATTTCGCCTGCGGCAAGCTCGACCCGGAGACGACCGCCTCGATCGTCGCCGGTGTTGCCGAAGGCTGCCGCGAATCCGGCTGCGCCCTGATCGGGGGCGAGACCGCCGAGATGCCCGGCCTCTACAAGGACGGCGACTACGACCTCGGCGGCTTTGCCGTCGGCGCCGCCGAGCGCGGTACCTTATTGCCGCGCAAGGACATCGCCGCGGGCGATGCCGTGATCGGCCTTGCCTCTTCTGGCGTGCACTCCAACGGCTTCTCGCTGGTGCGCAAGATCGTCGAGCAGTCCGGCCTCAGCTTCGAGGCGCCGGCCCCGTTCGCGCCGGTCATGACGCTCGGCGGCGCGCTTCTGACGCCGACGCGGCTCTACGTCAAATCCTGCCTGCGTGCGATCCGCGAGACCGGCGCGGTGAAGGGGCTTGCCCACATCACCGGCGGCGGTTTCACCGACAACATTCCACGCGTGCTGCCGAGCCATCTTGGCGTCGGCATCGATTTGGCGCGCCTGCCGGTGCTGCCGGTGTTCAAATGGCTGGCTGCTCAAGCCGGCATCGCCGAGCTCGAGATGCTGCGCACCTTCAACTGCGGCATCGGCATGATCGCAATCGTCGAGCCCGACAAGGTCGATCAGGTCGTGCAGGTCTTCAGCGATGCCGGTGAAACGGTGGCGCAGCTCGGTACCGTGATTCCGGCCGAGGGCGAGCACCGCGTCGTCTACAACGGCCACCTCGACCTGGCGCTGTGATGACTGGCGCTGTGATGAAGCGCCGCGTCGCCATCCTGATCTCCGGCCGCGGCTCCAACATGTCCGCGCTGATCAGGGCCGCTGCTGCGGCGGAGTTTCCAGCGGAAATCTCGCTCGTCATCTCCAACAAGGCCGACGCTCTCGGGCTCGAACGCGCAAAGGCGAGCGGCGTCAACACGCTGGTGATCGAAAGCAAGCCGTTCGGCAAGGACCGCGCCGGCTTCGAAAAGCTGCTGCAGGCCGCGCTCGACCAGCACGGCATCGAGCTGATCTGTCTCGGCGGCTTCATGCGCCTGTTCACGGCCGAGTTCACCAAGGCCTGGTATGGGCGGATGCTCAACATCCATCCGTCGCTGCTGCCGTCATTCACTGGTTTGGACCCGCACGGTCAGGCTTTGCGCGCCGGCGTCAAACTGTCTGGCGCGACAGTGCACTTCGTGATCCCCGAGACCGATGCTGGCCCGATCGTGATGCAGGGTGCAGTCCCTGTTAGCGACCACGACACGGGCGCTACGCTGTCGGAGCGCATTCTCGAGGTGGAGCATCGCATCTATCCCGAAGCGCTGCGGTTGCTAGCGACCGGCAAGGTCCGGATCGAGGGCGATGTGTGCAGGACGGACGGAAGCGGGCCCTCGGAGAATTTCCTGGTATCGCCGGTGGTGCGCTGAAGCGCCGTCGCACCGTGTTTCGTCTTCGCAAACAAAATCCCCCGGCAGAGCCGGGGGCATCGTCATGATCTCTCGCGCGAGAGCTTTGAGAGAAATCAGGAGACCTTGAGGTTCTCCGCGGATGCTTTGCCGCGGTTCTCCACGAGGTCGTATTCAACCACCTGGTTCTCATTAAGGGTCGAGAGTCCGGCACGCTCGACGGCCGAGATATGGACGAACACGTCCTTATCGCTGCCGTTCGGCTTGATGAACCCATAGCCCTTGGTCGGGTTGAACCATTTGACGGTGCCCTTTTGCGGCATCGCTCATCTCCTCCACTAGATACAAAAAAGACGCGGCCGCAGTTTCGCGTGCCACGCCACAAACGGGCTTCCGGTAGTCTGTTCGAGTCTCAATGTCGCGAAACGCACAGCCGAGCGGCCAATTCCGATTGTGTCCAATATTGCAACATGAAATTCGCGCGTTAGCAAGCGGTGCACGGCTTTCAAGATCGCGGCGGGTGTCGCTGTCTGCTATTTGCGACCTGTGGCAAGGGAACCACAATCGAGGCAATAGCCCCGCTCCAGCGCGCCCAACCGGTTGACCCTGCGTGGCAGTTCGGCACAAATCGCCGCAAGCGCGCGCCGTTCGTGTTGCATTTTTGCGCTCCGCCACTTTGCTTTGGGATTAGTCGTCATGCGCTGCGCCTTGCAGCTCTCCGGGACACGGCAGACGGTCGGGCTGGGCCGTGTCCGCCGGATCGCGGCTGCGCTCGTCATGGCGCTTGGACTCGTCGTGATGATGTCGGGGACATCAGCCTTCGCGCAGAGTCCGACGCCCACGCCGACCCCGACCCCGACACCCACGGCGTCACCGACCCCCACGCCGACCGCGACCAATTACGACCAGTCGGCCGGCAACAGTGCGCTCTATCTTGGCTCCAATTTCCTGGAGCGGCTCGGCAACCAGGCCTCTGGCGGCGTCAACCGTGCATCGCGCAACAATCCCGGTGGGGGCGGCGCCTCGGCGAGCACGGAGGATCCGCTCTACCGCACCTGGTTCGAAGGCTATGGCATCTCGGTCCGGACCGACGCGCAAGGCGACTTCCTCGGCGACAAGCGCAAGACCTTTGGCGGCGTCGCCGGCTTCGGTGCGCGGGTCGCGCCGGGCGTCAATCTCGGCTTCTCCGTTGACCAGAGCCATACCGACATCGACGTGCCGCTGGCGCTGCAGTCGGCGACGCTCGACCTGACGCAGATCGGTTTCAACGGCTCGGTCGACAAGGGACCGTGGACCTGGGCGTTCGCGGTGGTGCACGGTTTCGGCAAGGTCCGTTCCAGCAGGGACACCGGCTTTGGTCTTGCGACCGCGGGTTATCGTGCCGCGATCGACGGTGGTCTGACCGAGATCAGCTACTACTGGACCAAGGACCAGATGCGCATCGTGCCCAAGGGCGCGCTCGAATATGTGCGCGCCACCAGCGCCGCGTTCCAGGAGGCCGGAGGACTCGATCCATTGAACGTCGGCTCCACGGCACTCTCACGCGCACGCGTGATGATCGGCGCGGAGATCGGGCGGTACTTCATCTACGACCAGAAAATCCTGGACCTGTCGGCCTACGGCAAGTTCGTCGACAATTTCTACCAGAACCTGGGAGCGGTGCAGGTCAGCCTGGGAACCCAGAGCATCGTCGTTCCCGGCATCGGGGAGAGCCGTTACGGCATGGATGCCGGCGCCTCGGCCTCGCTCAGCCTCACCAGCGTCGCGCGGCTCTACATCAACTATGACGGCAAGTTCCGCAACGAATTGACGTCGCATCAGGGGACGGTCGGCTTCGAGTACAGATGGTGAGGGCGAAGCGCGCCCTGCGTCTACGTCGGCGTTGCCGCGACATAACCCGTTAGCCCAAAGCCCTCGCGCGCGGCCGTCATCATTGGCACCAGCGCATTCGGATGGATGAACTCGTCGCGGAAGCAGGGATAGGTCTTGGCATCGAAGATCTTCTTCAGCCAGTCGACCACGATCTTGTGGCGCTCGGAGTTGCGGAATTCCTTGTGATAGGTGAGCCAGAGATCGGCGTGGTGGCTGACGCCCAGATCGACGGCGACGAGCGGTGCGCCGAGCGCGATCGACACGGTCGGCAGGAAGCCGATGCCGGCGCCGCGCTCCACGGCATAGAGCACGCCGACCGAGGAGTTGGTCTTGATCCCGACGATGCCCTCGAGCGACTTCAGTCCAAGCACGCGGGCGTAGGCGCCGTCGTCGACCTGCGGCGCGCTCTGCTTGATGATGCGGTGGTTCTTCAGCTCGGCGAGGGACGCCGGCACGCCGTAGAGGCTCTCGTATTCCCTGGAGACGAAGGGATAGATGTGCAGGCGGCCGAGCTTGGCGACGATCAGGTCGGGATTGGTCGGCGGCTCGAGCTGGATCGCGATGTCGGATTCAAGCCGGGCGACGTCGGCCTGCTCCATCGCGCAGCGCAGATCGACGGTGATCTTGCGATAGGTCTTCTGGAAATCGATCAGCCGCGGCAGGATCCAGAAATTGCCGGGGCCTTCCGTCACCGCGACGCGCACGGTGCCTGACGTGTCGCTCGACGATCGCGAAGCACGCCGGAAGACGTTGAAGGCATGACGCTCCATATGCGCGACGTCGGCGATCATCGCAGCGCCTTCATCGCTGAGCGTCAGTCCGCTCTGGTCGCGCAGGAACAGCTTGCAGTCGATGCTCTCTTCGAGCCGGTCGATCCTGCGCATCAGCGTGGTGGAGGTGAGGCCGAGTTCTTCGGCCGCGTTGCGGAAACTTTTATATTTTGCGCACGCTAAAAAGAGTTTCAAATCGTCCCAGGACGCGTCCAGGGCTTCTTCACGGTGCTGCATCAAAGCAGCACCCCGGTGCAATAACTGCTGCATACGCCAGATCCCCAACCGCTAAGGTCATCGTCATAGCGGGGCACTAAATCCTCGGACGATAGAGGGGTGACATGAGTATGGAAAGGGGCTCCTTTGCCGCAAGGCATGATTTCGATGCATTGCCGCTCAGTCCGGACGTCGATGTCCGATGTGCGCAATCTTCCGAAATTGCTGCGCTTTCTGAAATGGCGCACCGGCTGGTGCCGGGTGTGCAGATCGGAACGGCAGAGCTTGCGCGATATTTCACGTTCGATCCTCAGAGCATCCTGACATTCAGTCGCAAGGGCAATCTGGTCGGCGGCATGGCCTTCTTGTTCCTCAACGACCGCGGACACGATGCGCTGCTGCTCGACGAGATCTGCCTGACCGCACCCGAAACGCGCTATCTCGCTTCCGCGAAGGAAGACGTTGCAGCGATCTACATCTGGGCGATCGCGGCGACAGGCCGGGGTATCGCCGGTCTCGGCAAGGCCGCGGCTCATCTACGTCAGGTAAGGTTTCGCGGCGCGGATTGCTATGCGCAGCCGTCAACCGTGGCCGGACGCGACATCATGAAGGCGACGGGATTCGACCCCGTCCCGAGCTTCCAGCCCGATCTCTGGTGTTACGAGCGGCCCTGGCATCGGCAGCCGATGCGGATGCCGGGCGCGATCATCCAAACAAGGAGTTTTGCAGATGCACGGCACTAGGATTCCCCTCGCCAAGCCCGACTCCCGCGCCATCACCATTCGCCTCGCGCGCGATCCCAACGACCTCATGCTGGTCACCGCCATTCGCGCGGCGGTCTATCTCGCCGAGCAGGATTGTCCGTTCGACGAGGAGTTCGACGGCAACGACATGGTCGCAGCGCACTTCATCGGCTACGTCGGCAACGAGCCTGCGGGTTGCCTGCGGGTACGCTTCTTCGGGGATTTCGCCAAGGTGGAGCGGCTCGCGGTGCGTCATCAATATCGGCGCTCGCGCGTCTCGTTCAAGCTGGTTCAGGCGAGCGTCGACTATGTGAAGCGCAAGGGCTTTCGCAAGATCTACGGCCAGGCGCAGGACCGGCTGGTCGATTTCTGGGCTCATTTCGGCGCCAAGCCGCTCGGTCACAACCGCAAGATCACCTTCTCGGATTTCTCCTACACGGAGATGCTGCTGGAGATCGAGCCGGGGCCGGACGCCATCACGCTGGACAGCGATCCCTATGTGATCATCCGTCCCGAGGGCGATTGGGACCGGCCCGGCGTGCTCGACGCATCCGCGGGGCGGGCGGTGACCTCGCCGCTACGGGACCTCGCACTCGCCGATCACTGAAATTGGTGCAGCTCTGCGCAAGACAATGCTGGCTTCCATTACCGATGATCCGCCGATCCTGGTCTGTGCGGATCTCCAGGTCGAATATCTGACCCCCGGGCGTCGCCATGTCATCCTCGACGGCGAAGCCGCCACCGTGCGCTGCCTGGAGCTCCTGACACTGTGGCGCACCAATCTCTGGCCGGTGATGCATCTGAAGCGCATCGCCCAGGCGGCGTGGTTCAATCCGGCATCCAGGCTGACCGATTGGATCGCGGAGGCGAAGCCGCGACCCGGCGAAATGACGTTCGAGCACCCGCTGCCGTCGGCCTACAGCTCCGCGCGGTTCGTGGACTACATGTCCAATATCCGCAATGTACGCTGCATTCTGGTCGGCTTTTCCCTGGACGAAACCATCCTGGCTACCGCCGTCGACGGGTTTCACCGCAGCCATCGCTACCAGATCGTCACTGACGCCGTCGCCTGCCGGCAGCCGGGCACGGGCGATGCCGCCGTCTACAAACAGTCGGTGGTGAATGTGATCGGGAATTTTGCTACAGTCCATGCCAGCGCCGAACTGATCAGAACCAGCGGCGCCATCGCGGTCTAGGCGGCCGTGGTCGGCGGATGGATGGGGTGGGACATTGTCACGGGGGGACGAGCTCAAGGAGCTGGCGAGCGATTTGTCGCGTGCCGTGGAGACGGCGCGCCGCGTCGGCTTGCCCACGACCGTCTATCTGCTCTCGATGGCGCTGGTGGAGGTGAGGGAAGCCGCTCGCGCTGCCGACGAAGAGGATGACGACGGCGCGGCGTAGGGTTGTGGGCCTGCGGCGAAGGCGTTTCTCTCAGGATCGGCCGACGGCGCGCATCAGGATATCGGATGCGTCATCAGCGTTGTCGCCCGCGTAGGCGACGAATTGATCGGGCCTCACCAGGATCAGCCGCGCCTCGTATTTCTCGCGGCCGCCTGATGCGGTGTCCCTGATCACCCTCAGCGGGATGCCAAGCCGCGCGGCGGCTTGCTCAAGAGCTGTAGCCGCGGTGCCGTCCGTCAGATCGATCAAGGTGAAGCCGTCACCCAATTCCTCGAACACGTTTTTGCCTGACGACAAAGGTTGCGGCGTGAGATGATGACCTGCGCGCGCCGGATAGGCGTGCGAGCCGATCGCGCTGCAGACAGCGCCGGCCGGACCAAAGACGATTGGTGACCCCTCGTAATTCGGCTCGAAGGCGTTGACCTCGGCGCGCGCGCCGGAGTGCCGCTCGCGCCAGGCGGCCTCGAAATCCGCCCGATCGCGCGCCGGATCGTGCCGGCGAAGAAAATCGCGGTCGCGGAAGATCGGCGTCTCGATGAAATCGCGCGCGGTGGACGCAAACACCGGACGCCGCTCGGCATCGTAGCTGTCGAGCAGACCGGCTGGCGCCCAGCCTTGCAGCGTCGCGGCGAGCTTCCACGCCAGATTTGCGGCGTCCTCGAAGCCGGTGTTGATGCCATAGCCGCCATAGGGCGGATGGCTGTGCGCGGCGTCTCCGGCGACGAAGACGCGGCCTGCGCGGTAGCTGTCCGCGACCGTGAAGCGAAGATCCCAGAATCCGATGTGCTCGAATTCGATGTCGAATTGTGCGCCGGCGGCATCGTGGAGCAAGCGTCGGAAATCGAAATTGTCGGCGGTGGTGTCCGCGGGAACGGGAGCATGGAAGAACCAGGTGCTGCCGAGATCGACCCGGCCGAAGAACTTCCAATAGCCCTCGAGGTCCGGATGCAACACGCTGTAGAACGACTTGCCTGGAAAGGCCTCGAGCAGTCGATGCAATTCGACGGAGCGAAACACCAGCAGCACCATCAGCCGGTCGTGGTCGGAGCGGGTCTGGGTGATGCCGGCGCGTTCGCGCACGATCGATCGGCTGCCATCGCAGCCGATCACGTAGTCGGCGCGAAGGCTCTGTATCATCCCGTCGCGATTTTCGATGTCGAGGCCCACGCCCTCGGCGTCAGGCCGGACATCCCGGCAGGTCCAGCCGTATTGCAGGTCAATGGAGGGAAGCTGTGCCGCCCGTTGCCGCAACACGGCTTCGGTCGCGTATTGCGGCAGGCGTTCGTTGTCGGTGAAATAGAAGGGGCGGACGAGCTCGCGCTGCAGCCAGTTGTAATTGTAGCCGCTGAGCAGCGTCCCGTAGCTGGTCATTCCGCCGATGCCGTAGTCGGGAGGAATGGTGCGGGCCGCGCGCAGCGCTGCCTCCGCGCCCCAGAAATGGAAATGCTCCATCGTCCGCTGCGTGAGGTTCTGTCCCTTGGGGATCGGCTGCGGCTGTTCGTGGCGTTCCACGACGATGGTCTTGATGCCACGCTGGCCAAGGCCGATCGCCAGACCCATCCCGACCGGTCCGCCGCCGACGATCACGACGGGCGCGTCGCTATCCGCTGAAGCCTGCCTCACATCGCTTCCCCACGATTGTCATCGCGCGAGGCGCGATCGCTCGTCCTCATGAGATGTCGCACAGATCTCGTCAAGTAAAATCTCAAATAATGAGATTATTCTGTCGCGGCCTCGGAGATCTGCCGGGCCGCTTCGCGGACCTCCGCGCTGATGCGATCGATCAACTCGCCCTTGGCATGTGGTCCGGCGATCGTGATGCAGAGGCTTGCGATCGGGTAGCCCGCATCGAGGATCGGTGCGGCGATCCCGACCGCGCCCGGTGTCACTTCGCCAAAGGCAACGGCGACGCCGGCGCGCCGCACGCGTTTCAGCGCTGCCAGGATTTCGTCGGAGGTGTCGCCGACGCCGACGCTGCGCAGATCGGCGGCATAGCGCGTCACCAGTGGCATCACGCGCTGCTTGGGCAGAAAGGCCATGATCGAGCGCGCGATTGCGCCGCGTCCCATCGCCATCGGTCGGCCGCGCGGATAGCTGCTTACGGGATTCACGACGGAGGCGATTGAAGCCACGCACAGCATCTTTTCGCCGTACCAGCGCACGACCAGGGCCGTACAGGGGTGCGCGGCCGACAGCCGCTCCAGATGCGGGGTGGCTGCTGCGATCAGCGGATCGGAACGGCGGCTGAGATAGTCCATCTCCACCACGCGCGGGCCAAGCGCGAACCGGCCGCCGCGCGTCGGCATCACGAAGCCGCTGTCCTTCAAGCTCTTCAGATAGCGATACAGCGTCGGCCTCGTGTAGCCGAGCTCCTTCATGAGCTCTTCGGGCGACCATTGCGGCCGTGCCTCGGTGAAGAGATCGAGCACGGCAAGGACTCGATCCTGACTGTTTGCTTTGACCAAGTGAGATTCGATCCAGCTTCGCGTATTGGCCGTGATACCCGCATTCGCGGCGGCCGCAAAACGGCGGCACGGCAGTGGCTTGCCTTCGTTATAATCTCACTATAAGAGATTTTAAGAAGAATAATAGTGCATGAGCTGCCGGGGAGGGGTTGGGCATGGCCGTCACAGCTACGGATGAGATCGTGTCGGGCACGGTCGATGTTCCCGCCTATGTCGATCGTCAGCCGGTCGGCGCCTTTCAGATCCGGGTCCTGCTCGTCTGCGCCGCGGTGCTGTTCATCGACGGCTTCGACACCCAGGCCATCGGTTATGTCGCGCCTGCAGTCGCGCAGGAATGGAAGCTGGCGCGTGGCAGCCTCGGTCCGGTGTTCAGCGCGGGGCTTCTGGGCCTCATGATCGGCGCCCTGATCTTCGGTCCGATGGCCGACAGGATCGGTCGCCGCCGTATCATCCTCGCAAGCACGCTGGTGTTCGGCATCGGGACGCTGCTCACCGTGTTCGCGGTGGACACGACCTGGCTGATCGCGTTGCGCGTTCTGACCGGCCTTGGTCTCGGCGGTGCAATGCCCAATGCGATTGCGCTGACCTCCGAGTTCAGCCCGCATCGCCGCCGCGCCACCATGTCATGATCATGTTCGCAGGCTTTTCGATCGGTGCGGCCCTGGGCGGGTTGCTGGCGGCCGCCATGATCCCGGCTTTCGGCTGGCGCTCGGTGTTCCTCGTCGGCGGCCTCGTGCCGCTGCTGCTTCTGCCTTTGCTCTTCAAGGCGTTGCCGGAGTCGATCCGGTTCCTGGCGATGATGGGCGGCCGCGACCGCGAGGTGGCGAACCTCCTGCAAAAGCTAGCCCCGGGGGTATCCATCGCCGGCAACGCCAAATTCGTAGTCCAGGAGCCCAAATTGTCGGGATTGCCCGTCGCGCATTTGTTTGCGGAGGGCCGCGCACCGGTGACGGTCCTGCTCTGGGTCGTGTTCTTCATGAGCCTGCTCGACCTGTATTTGCTGTCGAACTGGCTGCCCACCGTGCTGAACGATCTCGGCGTGTCGGTTTCGGGGGCGGCCGCGATTGGTGCGATGCTCCAGGTCGGCGGCGTGGTCGGCACGTTCACGCTCGGCCAGTTCATCGACCGCTTCTCGTTTCGCGCGTTGTCGCTGACCTATCTCGGGGCGGCGGTCGCGGTTGCGGCCGTCGGCATGGCCAGCCATTCGATCGTGCTGGTCACGATCGCGATCTTCGCGTCGGGATTTTGCATCGTCGGGGGACAGATCGCCTCGAACGCGCTGACGGCGACCTTCTATCCGACGGCGATCAGATCGACCGGCGTGGGCTGGGCGCTGGGCATCGGCCGCATCGGCTCGATCGTGGGGCCTCTGATCGGCGGCGTGATGCTGGCCCGCGACATGGGACCGCAGCCGCTGTTTGGCGCTGCGGCCGTCCCGGCATTGATCGCCGCGGCGGCGGCCTTCGTGCTGGCACGGCGAGGCTAGCCGAGGCGATATATCCTGCCGAAGTGCCAGCGCTGCTTTCCTGCAACGCTCGTGTGCGCTTGTTGCCAACGAAATGACGTTGCAAGTTGCGGCCTGCCGCAATAGCCAAGATGTCGACGTTTTCTTTGGACAAGCTCGTCGTTTGGACAGGTCTGCGTCATGACCTGCAATGACGCACCGTTGAGGAATCCCGCAATGTCCATGCTGCCCAATTCGCAAGAGGCCCGGGATGTGGCCTACCAGCTCCATTCCTATACCAATGCGCGCGCGCATCAGCAGACCGGTCCGCTGGTGATCGAGCGCGGCGAGGGTCCTTACGTGTTCGACGCGTCGGGCAAGCGCTATTTCGAGGCCATGGCCGGCCTGTGGAGCGTCGGGCTCGGCTTCAACGAGAAGCGGCTGGTCGAGGCGGCGCACAAGCAGATGCTGGCGCTGCCGTTCTACCATACGTTCTCCGCCAAATCGCACGGGCCCTCGATCGACCTTGCCGAGAAGCTGGTGGCGCTCGCGCCGGTGCCGATGAGCAAGGTGTTCTTCACCAATTCCGGCTCGGAGGCCAACGACACTGTCCTCAAGCTGATCGCCTATCGCTCCAACGCGCTCGGCCAGCCGCAGCGCAAGAAGATCATCAGCCGGATGCGCGCCTATCACGGCGTCACCATTGCCTCGGCAAGCCTCACCGGCCTGCCGAACAACCACCGCTCGTTCGACCTGCCGCTGCCCAACATCCTGCACACGGGCTCGCCGCATTTCTACAAGGACGGCGCGCCCGGTGAGAGCGAGGAGGCGTTCGCAACGCGCCGGGCCGAGGAGCTCGACACGCTGATCCAGAAGGAAGGCCCGGATACGATCGCGGCCTTCTTCGGCGAGCCGGTGATGGGCGCGGGCGGCGTCGTCGTGCCGCCGGCGACTTATTGGGAGAAGATCCAGGCCGTCCTGAAGAAGTACGACATCCTGCTGGTCGCAGATGAGGTCATCTGCGGCTTCGGCCGCACCGGCAAGATGTTCGGCTGCGAGACCTACGGCATCAAGCCGGACGTGATGGTGGTCTCCAAGCAGATCACCTCGAGCTATTTCCCGCTGTCGGCGATCATCCTGAACGATCGCATGTTCGAGCCGATCGCGGACGAGAGCAACAAGATCGGCGTGCTCGGCCACGGTTTCACCGCGGGCGGCCATCCCGTCGGCTCGGCCATTGCGCTGGAGAACCTCAAGATCATCGAGGAGCGCGGCCTGGTCGCGCACGCCGCCGAGCTCGGCGGCTACATGCAGGGCAAGCTGCGCGAGCTCACCAGCGATCCGCTGGTCGGCGAGGTCCGCGGCGTCGGCATGATCGCGGCGATCGAGCTCGTGCTCGACAAGGGACGCAAGACGGCCGCCAGCACGCCCGGCGCCGTCGGCGGCATCGCCAGCCGCATGCTCCAGGAGCGCGGCGTGATCTCGCGCAACATGCTGGATGCCATCGCCATCTGCCCGCCGCTGATCGTCACCAAGGCCCAGATCGACGAGCTGGTCGCGGCGATCACGGGCGTGCTGAACGACATGAAGCCGGAAGTGGCGAAGCTGACGCCGGCGTAGGCTCTCTCCTCGTCATTGCGAGGAGCCCGCAACAAAATTGCGAAGCAATTTTGCGCTGGCGACGAAGCAATCCAGACCGTCTCCGCGGAAAGATTCTGGATTGCTTCGCTTCGCTCGCAATGACGGCGTTGATGCAGTGAGCCTCGATTTATCACCGTCACCCTGAGGTGCTCGCCTCTTCGGCGAGCCTCGAAGGGCGACGGCCGACTGGCCGCAGCGGGGGCCGCTCATCCTTCGAGGCTCACGCCTCGCGCCTCAGGATGACGGTTTAACCGGCTCCACCCGTTGGACCCCGATCACGCGGCCTTTCTCGATCGCGAGCGCCAGCTCGCCGCGCTTGAGCTTCAAGGCGGCGTCGCCGAACAACTCGCGGCGCCAGCCGCGCAAGGCCGGGACGTCGGCCTCGTCGTCGGCTGCGATCTCTTCGAGATCGTCGACGGTGGCGATCACCTTGCTGGCGACCGCGTGGCGCTCCGCGGTCATGCGCAGCAGGACCTTCAACAGCTCGACGATGGCGGCGCCATTGTTGTTGTTGCGCGGCTTCTCCAGCTTCGGCAGCGTCGCAAAATCCCGCGCCAGCCCGCGCTCGACCGCGGCGACGATGTCCGCGCCCCATTTGGATTTCTCGAACCCCTTCGGCACCGAGCGCAGATGGGCGAGCTTCTCCAGCGTGTTCGGCGCGTGGGTCGCGATGTCGCTGATGGCTTCATCGCGCAGCACGCGGCCGCGCGGCACGTCGCGGCTCTGCGCTTCCTGCTCGCGCCAGGCCGCGACCTCCATCAGGACCGCGAGATCCTTGGGCTTGCGGACCCGCGTCTTCAGCCGTTCCCAGGCGCGCTCGGGATGGAAGTCGTAGGTCCTGGGCGAGGTCAGGACCTCCATCTCGATGGAGACCCATTCGCTGCGGCGCCGCTTCTTGAGATCGGCATCGAGCGCGGCGAACACGTCGCGCAGGTGCGTGACGTCGGACACCGCGTAGTGCATCTGCTCTTTCGTCAGCGGCCGGCGCGACCAGTCGGTGAAGCGGTGGGTCTTGTCGGGCCGGTGGCCCGTGACCTTCTCGACCAGCGCGTCATAGGCGATGCTGTCGCCGTAGCCGAGCACCATGGCCGCGACCTGGGTGTCGAACACCGGGTGCGGGATGATGTTGGCCTGGTGCCAGATGATCTCGATGTCCTGGCGGGCGGCATGGAATACCTTCAGCACGCCCTCGTTGCCCATCAGGTCGAAGAACGGCTTGAGGTCGATCCCCTCGGCCAGGGTGTCGATGACGATCGCTTCCTCGGGGCTGGCCATCTGCACCACGCACAGCAGCGGGTAGTAGGTGGTTTCGCGCAGGAACTCGGTATCGACTGTAATAACGGGGTGCTTGGCCAGCCGGCTGCAGGCAGCCGCGAGGTCAGCGGTGGTGGTAATCAAATCCATGAACGGCCCATGACACTTGGTATCAGCCGTTCTGCCGAAAGCGCTGTGATGTCAAGGGGCTCTAAGCGAATTCGAGCATTGCATCGGGCCGGAATCGTCTCTTTCCGACGAAATTCCTATTCGTAACGGATCCGGTGCGAGGATTTGCGCGCGCAGGGCAGCGCCACCACGACCACGCACATGGCGACCAGCGCCAGCCCCAGGAACTCGAAAACCAACAGATCCACGGCGAAATCTCCAGAAACATTGATAGATTTGTCGGGGGTACGTTGAGGGTCTGTTAATGCTCGTGGTTACCGGCCGCCCGGCAAGCCGGATGGTGGACGGGGAGTTAACGGGGGCGGGCTCGACCATCACCCCATGAGCTTCGGCAAGGCGGCGAGCGCGTCCACGGCGGCACGCACTTTTGGCGGAATCCGGGGCGAACGGGGCCACAGCGCGTGGCAGTCGTAGAGGAATTCGGGCTGGCCTTCGAGGAGGCCGACCAGCGCGCCGCTGTTGAGACGCTCGCGGACCAGCCAATAAGGCAGCCAGGCGAGCCCCATGCCCTGTGCGGCGGCGTCCGCGATCGCCTCCATATCGTCGAGCCTCAGCCTGCCTGACGGCATGATCTCGCGTGCCGGCTGGTCGGCTTGTGGAAACAGCCATGGCCGGACGCGTCCAGAGCGGCGATAGATGATCGCCTGATGCGCGGCGAGATCGTCGAGCGATTTTGGTTTGCCGTTGGCGCGTAAATAGGACCGCGCGCCGCACACCACCATGCGCTGGCTTGCGATGCGCCGCGTGATCAGACCGGACTGGTCGTCGAGATCGCCGGTCCGGATCGCAAGATCGTAGCCGGCCTCGATGATGTCAGCGATGGGATCGCCGAAGGAGAGGTCGAGCTCGAGATGCGGATATTTTCGCGCGAGCTTCATCAACAGAGGGGCGATGCAGTGCCGTCCGAGCAGGGCAGGCATGGTCACGCGCAGCCTGCCGCGCGGCGCGGAGAGTTCATCGGCCACGACGGCGTCGGCGGCTTCGGCCTCGCTGAGTACCGCGCGGCAGCGCTCGTAGTAGGCCTGGCCAGCCTCGGTCAGGCTCTGGCGCCGCGTGGTGCGGTTGAGGAGGCGGACGCCGAGACGTTCTTCGAGGAAGCGCACATGCTTGCCGACCATCGGCCCCGACATCTCCAGGGCGTCGGCCGCGGCCGCGAACGAACCGAGATCGACGGCCCGGACGAATACGGCCATGCTGGTCAGGCGGTCCATGATTGAAAACTCCTGGTTTCGACTGTTCGCGTATTCGGGCCATTTATCCACTTCGGTGGGATCGGCATAGCTCCATTCAGTTCAATTGTTTTGGAGTGTATCCATGACCCGCGTCGTTCGCTTTCACCGGCATGGCGGTCCCGAAGTGCTGTGCATCGAGACCGTCGACGTTCCACCGCCGGCAAAGGGCGAGGTGCAGATCCGGGTCAGGGCGCTCGGTCTCAACCGTGCGGAGGCGCTGTTGCGGACGGGCACCTATATCGAGACCGCGACATTTCCGTCCGGCCTTGGTCTGGAGGCGGGAGGTATCGTCGAGGCCATCGGCGAAGGCGTGGCCGGCTTTGCACCGGGAGAGGCGGTCAGCATCGTGCCGCCGCTGTCGATGGTGCGATGGCCGGCCTATGCCGAGCTCGCGACGTTTCCGGCCGAGCTCGTCGTGAAGCATCCGCCCGAGCTTGGCTTCGAGGCGGCGGCCGCGGTGTGGATGCAGTATCTGACGGCCTACGGCGCGCTGGTCGACATCGCCGGACTTGGGCGAGGGGACGTCGTCGCCATCACGGCGGCATCGAGCAGTGTCGGGCTTGCGGCCATCCAGATCGCGAACCGGATCGGCGCTTTCCCGGTCGCCCTGACGCGGACCTCGGCCAAGCAGCGCGCCTTGCGCGAGGCCGGCGCCGCCCACGTGATCGCCTTGGACGAGGAGGACATCGAAGCGCGGCTGGCAGTGATCGCCGGTGCGAGCGGCGTCCGCGTGGTGTTTGACGCCGTCGGCGGTCCCGCATTCGAGCCGCTGACCGCGGCGATGTCACGGGGCGGAATCCTGATCGAGTATGGTGGGCTGAGCCCCGCGCCGACGCCGTTCCCGCTCTTCAACGTGTTGACCAAGAGCCTGGTCCTGCGCGGCTACCTCGTGCACGAGATCATCCGCGATCCCGTGCGCCTTGCGAAAGCAAAGGCGTTCATCCTCGACGGGTTGTCAGACGGCAGCTTGAAGCCGGTGATCGCCAGAACGTTCCCGTTCGAGGAGATCGTCGAGGCGCATCGCTTCCTGGAGTCGAACAATCAGTTCGGCAAGATCGTTGTGACGATCTAACCGCGCGCGGCGCGTGGCTCACGTCGCGGCGATCAGCCCCCCTCGAATATTCTCTTGCGGGCATTTTCGACATGCGTGCGCATGGCGCGGCGGGCGCCGTCCTCGTCTTGTGCCTCGATGGCCTCGAACACGCGGCGATGCTCCTGCTGTCCCCTGAGAATGCGGCCGCGCGGCTGAATGAGCGACAGGTTGCGGTTGAGATTGACGCCAATGGCGATCTGCTCCCTCAACGAGGTCAGCGTCTCGACAAAGAACCGGTTGCCGCTCGCCTCCGCAATCGTGCGGTGGAAGAGGAGATCTTCCTCGACACCAAGGCCGCCCTCGCGCCCTTGGGCGACCATCGTATCCAGCCTGGTCAGCACCTGCTGAATGCGGCGCAGGCTTTGCCTGTCCCGGTTGCGGGCGGCGAGGGCCGCGGCATCGCCCTCGACGGCCATCCGGAACACGAAGCAGCGCTGGATGTCGGGGATGCTACTGACAGGCGCGAAGTCGAAGGCATTGGCGGCCGGACGCCGGGTCACGAACCAGCCCGCGCCCTGGCGTGATGCAATCAGCCCGTCGTCGCGCAATCGCGTCAGCGCCTCGCGAACGACGGGCCGCGAAACGCCCAGGAGTTCGGCAAGGCCATTCTCGGGCGGTAACCGGCAGTTCACGGGAAGGATGCCGATCGCGATCTGACCCAGCACATGGTCGTAGATCCGGTCGCTCAATCGTCCCGTCGAGGACGACAGCGGCAACTCCGCGGATTTCATCGCAGGCTTTTTCAAGTCCGGCTCCGTCCGGTTTTGCGTTCGGCTTCCAAACAAGTTTTTGACATTTCAGTCCGTGCACAAGGCGCTCGGCCGCCAGCTCAAAACAGCTACAGAACAGACCGCTTGACAACCAGCGAAGATTTCGTCGATGCTTGCCTTACAAATAAATAACAAGTTGCGCAAAAAATAAAGCGCGTGGGAGGCGAGAATGAAACCGAGGTCAGCAACCCCAATGGTCGCCGTCCTGCTGGGGGCGTGTCTATGCAGCGGAGCCCTTGCCGCTCCGATCAGTCTTTCGATCATCGATACCGGCGGTGACCTGGCCTCGGTGCAGACCATCATCGAGAACTACAAGAAGGCGAATCCGGACAAGGTCAGCGAGATCAGAATCCAACGCGCGCCCGCGCCGGAGCTTCCGGCCAAGATCAAGGCGCAGCAGGACGCCGGACGCCTCGATATCAATCTGGTGCTGACCGGGCAGGATGGCGGCGCACTGCTGGCCCAGAACGGCCAGCTCATCGCCATCCCCGATTATCAGAAGAGCTTTCCGCGCGACGGCCTCACCGATGCGGGCAAGGCGCTTTACGACGAGGGCAAGGGCGTCCTCATTCCGTCAGTCGGCAATGCCGGTGGACCGGTGCTGATCTACAATCCGGCGAAGGTGCCGAGCCCGCCGAAGACCGCGCAGGAATTGCTGACTTGGGTGAAGGCGAACCCGGGCAAATTCATGTATGCGCGTCCGGCGAACAGCGGGCCGGGCCGCGCGATCCTCCAGGGCTTTGCCTTCATTCTCGGGGACTCCAAGCCGCTCGACCCCGAAAAGGGCTGGGACAAGAGCTGGGATTTCCTGAAAGAGCTCGGCAAGTCCGTCGAATATTATCCGACCGGTACCGCGATCACGTTGAAGGAATTCGCCCAGGGGCAGCGCTGGATGATCGCCGGGATCATGGAATGGGACATGAAGCCGCGCGCGCAGAGCGTAATCCCGCCGGACTCGAAGATCGCAATCTTGGAGAACACCACGTTCGTGGTGGACGGTCACTATTGGTGCATCCCGAAGGGCGTGCCGCAGGAACAGGTCGATGTCATCGTCGACCTCATGAAGTTCATGTGGAAGCCGGAGCAGCAGGCGCTCACCTGGAAAGCCTTCATCGGGCCGGTCGTGAAGGCCGCAGCCCTCGCATCGGCGCCCAAGGAAATCCAGGACGAGGTGAAGGAATTCTGGCGTCCTGAATATGATCAGATCGGGACCAAATGGAAAGTATCGCCTCCGCTGGGCGTGACCGAGCTGAGCTACGCGATGGAACGGTGGGACCGTGAGGTCGGCGCCGATCAGGTCAAGAAATAACAAGAACCGGGACCAAGATGCGAGGGCGCGCAGGTGCGGCCCTCGCGCGCGTATGCGGGGCGGGGAATGGCCGACTCTATCGATAAGCTGCAGATGTCGATCACCAAGCGTTATGGCGGCAAGGTGGTGCTCGACCACTTTCCGCTGGAGGTCGGCGGCCGCGAGTTCGTCACCTTCCTGGGGCCGAGCGGCTGCGGAAAGTCTACGGCGCTCGGCATCATCGCGGGCCTCGTGCCGCCGAGCGACGGCGAGATCCATCTCAATGGACGACGGATTGACGATGTCTCGCCCGAAAAGCGCGGGTTCGGCATGGTGTTCCAGAACTACGCGCTGTTTCCGCATCTGACTGTGTTCGGCAACGTCGCCTTCGGCCTCTCTCTCCAGAAGCGGCCGTCTGCGGAAATCGAGCAGCGCGTGCGGGGCATGCTCGGTCTGGTACGTCTTGCCGGTTATGAAGACCGCTATCCCGGTCAGCTCTCGGGCGGACAGCAGCAGCGTGTCGCCATCGCGCGCGCGCTTGTGCTGCACCCTCGGTTGATGCTGTTCGACGAGCCGTTGTCCAACCTTGACGCAAAGCTCCGCGTCGAGATGCGCGCCGAGATCAAGCAGCTGCACGCACAGCTCGGCCTGACCTCCATCTACGTCACCCACGACCAGGCCGAAGCTCTCTCGCTCTCCGACCGCATCGTCGTGCTGCGCGAAGGTGTGCTCATGCAGGTCGGGACGCCGCAGGAAATCCACGACCGTCCCAAGAACGTCTTCGTGGCGGATTTCATGGGCTTCCGAAATTTCCTCGATGTGACGCTCGGCAAGGAAGCGGGCGGTATGATCGAAGCCGGTTTCAAGGGGCAAATCCTGCAGGCCAGGGCCAGGGATAGCTTCCGCCCGGGCGAGCACGCCGTTCTGGCCATCCGGCCGGAAGATGTGCGTCTCGGCAAGTCTGGTGATGGCGTCAATGTGCTGCGCGGCAAGGTCGAGCTGGTCGAGTATCTCGGACGCGAGCAGGAGGCCGAGATCGCGCTCAATGGCGACGCAAGGCTCTGGGTCCGCTCGCACGAGAAGCTCGTATTGGGCGAGATGCTGGATCTGACCTTGCCGGCGGACAAATTCGTCCTGCTGCGTCGCGAGTGAGGGGACAGATCGTGGCTCGCATCCGCTCTGATTCTCGCAGCGAACTGGACCTCGTCGCGATCCTCTGTCTTGCGCCGTCGCTGCTCTACGTGCTCGCGATGTTCGTCTACCCGTTCCTCTACGGGATCTACATCAGCTTGCAGCCGAAGAAGCGCGACGCCGGGATATTCTCGAACTATGTCGCGTTCTTCAACGACGCCTACCAGTACAATACGATCAAGACGACCTTCATGTTGGCGTTGCCGACGACGGTCGCGGTCGTGTTGGTTGCGCTGTTCCTCGCATACGGCATGCGGCGCGGCATCTGGTTCGAGCGCACCATCACGACCATTCTCGTGCTTCCGATCTCGCTCGGTGTCGTCTTCCTGTCGGAAGGGATCCTCGGCTTCTACGGCCACAATGGCTGGCTCAACCAGTTGCTGCTTGCGGTCGGATTGATCCAGAATCCGCTCGAGCTGACGCATAATTCGATCGGCGTCACCTTCTCGCTGTTCATGCAGAACTTTCCGTTCTGCTTCCTGATGTTGCTCGGTTACATCTCCGGCATCGACCCGAGCCTGGAAAGCTCCGCACGCATGCTGGGCGCCGGTCCCTGGACCATCTTCCGGCGCGTCATGTTCCCGTTGATCGCACCGGGCCTGATCATCGCGTTTGCCCTCGTCTTCGTGATGAGCTTTGCCGTGTTTCCATCCGCGGTGATGGTTGGCCAGCCGGCCGGTTCGACGCGGACGATCTCGATCGCGGCCTACCAGCAGGCCTTCGAGCAATATGACATGTCCTACGCATCCGCGATCGCGGTCATCATGGGGCTCTGCCAGCTCGCGGCGCTGGTGGTCATCGTGCTGGTGCGCCGCCGCATGACGATTGCAACAACCATGGGCGTCGGCAAACGCTGAGGGGAAGCAGATGCGCGGACGGATGTGGAAATTGGCGATCTACCTGTTCCTGCTGGGGTTCATCCTGAACCTGCTCGGCATCGTGACGCATGTCGTGGTCAGCTCGTTCGCAAAACGCTGGTTCGGCAAGCCGTTGCCGCCGGCGTTCACGACGGATTGGTTTACCTACGCCTGGCGGGAGTTCGAGCTCTCCCATGTGCTCTTCATCACGCTGTTCATCGCGCTGGCCGTGGTGTTCATCGCGCTCGCGATCGGATTTCCGGCCGCCTACGTGCTGGCGCGGCGGAATTTCAACGCCAAGCCGGTCCTGCTGCTGCTCTACTTCCTGCCGCTGCTGATCCCGCAGATGACCTACGGCATTCCGCTTGCCACGACGCTTTATGGGTTTGGTGTTGGCGGGACGGTCATTGGCGTCATTCTCGCCGTGCTCGTCCCGATGGTTCCTCTTGCCGTCTTCATCCTGTTGCCGTTCTTCGAGCAGATCAGCTTGAACCTTGAATGGTCGGCGCAGATGCTCGGCGCGAGCCGGCTGCAGATATTCCGCCGCATCCTGTTGCCGCTGATGCTGCCCGGCATTTTGACAGCGGGCCTGCTGGTTCTCGTAAATACGATCTCGAACTTCGAGCTGGCGTTTCTGCTTGCGGGCGGGGGATCGCAGACCCTGGTCGTGGCGCTCTATTACAACGTCTTTGCTGGCGGTGTGCGGCCGGTCTATTCGATCGATGCGATGGCTGTGATCTACATGTGCACCGTCATGGCGGTGCTGCTGGTCGCATTGCGGTTCGTGCGTCCGACGCAGATGGTGTTCAGGCTCGATGGCAGGCGCAACTGACGCAATCACGGCCCCTGAAATGATTTCGGCGCCCCACACCGTGGAGCGCCGAGGTTGTTTGGCTGATCGTTGGCCTTACGGCAGCTTCAGCGAGGTCTCCGCGTTGTAAGGCTTCAGCGTCTCGTCGGCGGCCTTCTGGGCGGCGACCAGTGCTTCCTTCGGCTGCTTCTTGCCGTTGAGGACCAGCATGACCTCGTCCTCCAGCGTCTTGCGGACCGGCACGGTCTTGTAGGTCGCGAACCAGGGTTTTGCGACGTCGAGCTGCTCGACGGCGGTCTTGGCGTCCGGGTTCTTGTTGAGGAAGTCGACCATGTCAGGCGTCTTGTAGGCGGCCATGTTGGGCGCGAAATAGCCGGTGGCGCGGCTCCACCAGGCGCTCTTCTCAGGCGAGGTCATCCACTTGATCAACGTCCAGGCGGCCTTCTGCTTGTCGGCTTCGAGACCGGCCGGAACGATCAGCGAGGCGCCGCCGATCGGCACGGCGTTGCGGACGTTGCGCGGGATAAAGGCGACCTTGTAGTTGAACTTGGCGTTGTCGCGCACATAGGTCAGCGAGCCCGTCGAGAGCATCATCATCGCGGCGTTGCCGGAGATGAAGGAGGTGCTGACGGCCGGACCGGGCGTGGCGCCGGGGGCGTGAACCTTGTGCTTGTAGACAAGGTCGTTCCACCAGGTCAGCGCGCCGAGCATCGAGGGCGTGTCGTAATAGACCTCGCCGCCGAACTCCTCGTTGTAGTAGCGCCCGCCATTGGTCATGGTGAGCGTTTCCATCATCCAGCCGCAATAGTCATAGGCGCAGGGGATCGCGATGCCCCATTGGGTCACCTTGTCGCCTTCGCGCTTGGTGAGCTTCTTGGCCCAGTCGGTGAGCTCGGCCCAGGTCTGCGGCGGCTTGCTGGGATCAAGGCCCGCTTCCTTGGCCTTGTCGGCGTTAATGTAGAGCAGCGGTGTCGAATTGTGGAAGGGCACGCCGTAGACTGAGCGGTTGATCACTGCGTTGCCCTGCAGCGCCGGGAAGAACTGACCGAGGAACTGGTCCTTGGTGGTGCCGTCGGCGGTGATCAGGCCGTCGAGATTGGTGAGCTCGTTCTCGATCTGCATGTCGAGCAGGAAGTTCGCCGACATGATCACGGCAGCCGGCGGCTTGCCGGCCTTGATCGACGCACGTGTCTTGATCAGCGTGTCGTCATAGGAGCCGGTGTAGACCGCGGTCGCCTTGATGGCGGGATGGGTCTCGTTGAACTCCTTGATCAACGTGCCCATGTCGCGGGCGAGCTTGCCGTCGACGGGAACGGGGAAGAACAGGTCGATCTCGGTCGGACCTTCGGCCATCGCCGGGACGGCGAGGGCGCCGGCCATAGAGCCTGCCATGGCAAGGCCAAGCATGAGCCTGCGGGTAAACAGCATCGAAAACTCTCCTATTTGATGCCTGAGGTGACGAAAGAACTGATAAAGCGCTTCTGGAAGATCAGGAAGGTGATGAGCAGCGGTGCGATCACCATCAGCGTGCCGGCGGCAATCGTGCCCCAGGCCTGCGTCCCTTCGGCGGTCGCGGTGAAGACGGACAGACCGACCGTGAGCGGCCGCTTGTCCGGCGAATTGATCACCATCAGCGGCCACAGGAAGTCGTTCCAATGGCTGGTGACGGAGATGATGGCGAAGGCGGAGAAGCTCGGCATCGACAGCGGCACGTAGATGTGGCGGATGCGCTGGAGAAGGCTGGCGCCGTCGATCAGGGCGGCGTCTTCCAGCTCGGTCGGAATGGCTTCAAAAGCCTGTCGCATCAGGAAGGTGCCAAAGGCCGAGGCGAAGAACGGCATCATCACGCCGGCGAGCGTGTCGTAGAGCCCGAACTGCGCCACCAGGCTCAAATTCGGCACGATCAGCAGCACCGGCACCAGCATCAGCTGCATCAGGAACAAATAGAAGATCAGCGTCTTGCCGGCGAATTCGAGCCGCGCAAAGGCAAAGCCGGCCAGCGTGATCGTGACGAACTGCACCAGCAGGATGCCGGTGCAGATGATCGTGGTGTTGAGGGTGTAGCGCGGGAAATCGCCGATCTCCCAGGCATCCCTGACATTGTCGAGCGTGGGCTTGAGGCTCGGGATCAGCTCGGCCATCACGTTGATGCCGTCGGACGCCGGGCGGAGCGTCGCCACGCCCATCCACAGGAACGGGATCAGCCAAACGATCGCGAGCAGCACGGTCAGCAGAAAGCCGAGCTTTGGCGTGATCTCGCGGCGCGTGGCGAGCGGGGCGTCCCTAAGCAGCCAGTCGATCAGCGTCATGCTCCGCCCTCACGATTGGCCATCGTCCGGAAGGAGAGCGCGGTGAGGCCCATCAGCGCCGCAAGCGTCAGCAGCGTTGCCGCCGAGGCCTTGCCGATGTCGTAATGCTCGACCGCCTGCTGGTAGATGTAGAACAACACGAGATTGGTCGAGTTCGACGGTCCGCCCTTGGTCATGACGAAGACGTGGTCGACCTGCGTGACCGCGTTGAGCGTGGCGATGACGATGACGAACAGGAAGGTGGGCTTGAGCTCCGGCAGGATGATGTAGCGCAGCCGCATGAACGGGCCGGCACCGTCGAGATGCGCGGCTTCCATGACATCCTCGGGCACGGCCTGGAGGCCGGCGAGGAAGAACAGCATGTAGTAGCCGGCGTTCTTCCAGATGGTGATCACCATGATCGCATAAAGTGCGATGTCGGGGTCGCCGAGCCAGTTCGGCACCACCGGAAGCAGGCGGCCGATGTAATAGTCGAGCAGGCCGACATTGGGCAGGAAGATAAACAGGAACAGCGCGGAGGCCGCGACCATCGGGATCAGCACCGGCAGGAACAGCGCGGCGCGCAGCGCGCTGCTCACCGCATTGGTGCGCGACAGCGCCAGCGCGAACAGCAGTGCAAGTCCGATGCTCGGGATCGCCGTGCCGATGGCGTAGACGAGATTGTTGACGACCGCACCGGTGAAGGCGGGGTCGGCTAGCACCGCGGCTATATTGTCGAGGCCGACGAAGCGGACCGGTGCCTTCGGCGTGGCGCGCTGGTAGAGCGCGTCGATCAGCACGCGGCCCATCGCGCCATAGGTGAACAGTGCGAGGAAGACCAGCGATGGCAGAAGCAAAAGGTAGGCGGGCAGCGAGGCTTTGAATCGGCCAAGAAACCGCTTCAGGACGCGCAGACGCGGTGCCGCCGATGCCGCGACCGGAAGAGCCGCGGGTTCAGCGAGGCTCATTTCACCGCGCCGCGAACTTGAGCGCATAGTCGCGGCCGTCCATTCCCGCCGGTGGCTCGAAGGGGAAGCGCAGACTGGTGTCGAGGAAGTCGTGGCTGTGCACGACCAGGTTCTCGCCGTCGATCAGCACCACGCCATAGGCCGGCGGCTCATGGCTGGCGAGATGGTCGGTCGCGGCAGCGTCAAGCTCGAACCAGACCTGGTGGTTGGTGCCGCGGAGCGTCGAGAACGGGATCTTGCCGTAGCTGCCGAAGATCGGCCGGTGCACGTGGCCGAAGAAGAGATGGCGGATGCGTGCGCGATAGGGCGCGATCACCTCGGCGAATTCGGCGCTCTGCGCCAGTGCGATCTCGTCCATCGCGTGGACGCCGACCGGGAAGGGCGGATGATGCATGAAGACGACGAACGGCATGTCGGCGGGCGCGGCCGCCAGCGTGCTTGCGAGCCAGCCGAGGCGCTTGGCGCACATCTCGCCGGCGTGGCTGGTCTCGTCCAGCGTGTCGAGGAAGACGAACAGGCCGTGCTCGGTGGTGCGGGTGCCCTGGACGAAGCCGTTCGGGTCGCGCGGCGCGGCCTTCAGGCCGTCGAGGCAGGCCACGCGCTTATCGTGATTGCCGACCATGGCGATATAAGGGATTTTCAGCGCGGCCATCGCCTCGGCGAAATTGGCGTAGGATTCAGGCTCGCCCCAATGGGTGAGGTCGCCGGTCACGACCGCGAAGGCAGCATCGGACTGGTGCTTGTTGATGTCGGCAACCGCCGCGTCCAGCCGGGCGCGCGGATCGAGGCCATAGAGCTTCAGTCCGGGGTTCGCGAGATGCGTGTCGGTGATGTGGATGAATTTGAAGGGCATGGCGCGTCAGGACTGTTGGAGGATGGGCGCCTCCGGCAGGACGTCCCTGACAGGCCGTTAGAGCGCCAGTGTTTCAGTTTGATGACAGCGGTTCCTGCGGCGCGTGGAAGATGTGGACATGCTTGGGACGACCGGGCGAGCGTACTCTGGGGTCGAATGACCTCTCACGATTGAGGCGCAAGATGCGGTCTACCTTGCCGCGAAGATGCGGTCGTGGTTTGCTCATACTGCTCACCGAATTTGCATCACGAGACCTCCAAATGTTGCCGCCGCGTGGCCTCCCCAAGCTGGGTTTGCTTGCCGTCTCCCTGCTGCTTGTCGTCCTCTCCGCCGTCCCCGATGCGGCGCGCGCCGAATTCAATTTCGCCCGTTACAAGGAGACCGATCTCGACGAGTTCCTGGCACGGCGGCGACCGGCCACCGGCCTCGACGTCTACCCGATGTCGCCGCTGAAGCTCGACGTCACGCTGGCCTCCCACGGGGAGCCGTGCGCAAGTGGCGCGCTCAAGCGATCGCTGATCATGAGCGGCATGCCCAAGACCGACGCCGACGCCTTGCAGGCGACCAACTGCATCACGGTCCGCTCCGCCAAGGGGCGCGAGCTGAAGGTCTTCATCCAGGATGTGGTCTACGGCTTCTTGCCGGCGGAGGTGCCGGTTGGGGACAAGCTCTCGCTCTATGCGATCCATGCCTTCACGTCCCCCGAAGGGCCGGGACTGCTGGTCAATGAATTCCTCACCCCGCGCAGCTTTCCGCGCGCCGACAAGCCTGCAGACAAGACGATGACCTCCTGTGGATGCTGGACCCAGGACGAGCATCCCGGTGTCGATTTCACCTCCGACAAGGCAGTCGGCCCGGTGGCGGCGATGGCGGACGGCGTCGTCGTCAAGATCGAGACCAGCGAGCAGGCGCCGGCCGACCTGCCCGTGATCGGCGGTTGCGGCCGCTATGTCGTGCTCAAGCACACCTATCCCAATGGCGGCGTCGTCTACACGCGCTACGTCCAGCTTGGCCGCATCGTCGGGCCGAAGGGAGAGGCGCTTGCGGTGGGCGCGAACGTCAAGGCGAAGGACACGATCGGCGAGATCGGCCCGAACAAGGTGCTGCATTTTGAGATCCGCCCCGTCGCGCCCGGAACGACGACGACGAACAATGCCTGGGCCGAGCGGTACGCCAATGTGCCCGACATGGAGTGGTCCCGCTACGATCCCGTCGATCCGCAGAAGTTCGACGCGGCGTCGTTCGGTGGGGGCAGGAAGGTGGCGAAGTAGGACGTGTGGCAGAGCCCTTCCGGCTGCACCATGGCGACGATCGGCGCAGCGCCGAGCACGAACAGAGCACCAGCAGAACGACAACCCACGGGAATGAGACGAGAAGATCGGCCATGGGGCCATCCTGGCTGTCAGGGTGGCTCGCTAACAGTGCGCCGCCATGTCTTTACACCGATGGGTTGCAGGAGGTATAGAGCTGCCGTTGGAGCCAGGAAAATGGAACGCTCGCCTAGAGATTGCTGTGCCCTTTGCGGCAACACTGAATTTCATCCAAAACTTACGATCAGCCGCAGGGGTGATGACTTCTCTATCGTACAGTGCGGCGGCTGCGAGCATGTCTTCGTTGCTGATCCGCCGGCGGACACAGCCAACCACGTCGAGATCGAGAAGATCGACTGGGCATTCCGGCCGCGACATCACCAGATCAGGCGGCTAATCCTCGCGCACCTCAAGTCCGGTCAACGGGTACTCGAGATCGGCTGCGGGCGTGGCGAGGTCGGTTACCTGTTGCGCGACGATCCCGTAGTCTATCAGGGCTACGAGCCGGCACGCGGGCTTTCCGACTTTGGTATCCGTGCGGGCGTACCGATAATTCAAGAAATTTACCGCGGCGGCGATACGGCCGATGCGATCGTGATTGACAACGTCATCGAGCACGTCGCCGAGCCGCGACAGATGGTTGAAGTGGCGGCGAGGTCATTGCGGCCCGGCGGCCTCGTGATCGTCATCACCCCAAATGTGCATGACGTGCGGGCGATTTTCCCGCAGTTTCGAAAACGGCATCTGTGGATCCCGCCAGATCACATCAATTACTTCTCGGCGCGGGATATCGATTTCATTTTCACAGCAGCCAACCTGCCGCGGCCGCAACGCTTCCGGTTCTTCCCACTCAGCCTAAAGGATTATCGCTTCTTCCCGCGCGCATTTTCCGAAACGCTTGGCCTATCGATCTTCGGTCACAACGTGTTTGCGATCAGGGATTGAAGTTCCTTTGAAGAAAAATGTTGCTGCTGACGTTCGATCCGCCCGAGGATTGATCGTTGCAACGGTCCACGTGAAATCCGGAGCTGGTGTTTCCAATGTTGGTGTTGGGGGTGGTGAGGACGTCATCAACAGCATAGCCAGGACACGGCATCGCTATGCTGGCTTGCGTCACGGCGCCGTCAGAAACCCTCGCCTTACCTGAGCTGCTCTGCCCCGAACCGCCGGTCAGAGGGACGCCGTTGTTGGTCGTACCGCGACTTGATCGCTTCCATCCCTTCTTCGGTCAGAGTAGGGAGCTGGGTAATTTTGCACTCCAGATCAGGTTCACGTCCCGCAGAACGTCTGCAGCACCCGCTGGTCCGGCAGCGGCGGATCGGCGTAGGCGGCATAGTCCGGCTGCTCCTCGAACGGCTTCGCCAGCACCTTCACCAGCTCCTCGAACGGCGCGTAGTCGTCGTTGTTTACCGCGGCCTGGATCACTGCCTCGACGCGGTGGTTGCGGGGGATGAAGATCGGATTGGCGGCGTGCATGGCGGCTTGCCGCTCGGCTGCGGCCTGCGGCTCCAGCGCGGTGCGCTCGCGCCAGCGTTTGGCCCAGTCGTCGAAGGTTGAGGGGCCCATGAACTGCGCGCGGACGTCGGCGATTCCCGCCTCGTTGCCTGCGGCGTCACCGAGCTTGCGGAAGGTGAGGGTGAAGTCGGCCTGGTTCTTGGCCATGGCGTCCAGCAGGTCCTGGATCAGCGCCTCGTCGCCGTCGCGTTCCGTGAACAGGCCGACCTTCTTGCGCAGGCCTGCTTGATAGGCGTTGCTGAACGTCTCGGCGAAGGCGCCAAGAATGTCCTGGGCTTCGGCGACTGCCTTTTCCTGGTCGTCGGAGAACAGCGGCAAAAGGCATTCGGCGAGCCGGGTCAGATTCCACAGCGCGATGCGTGGCTGGTTGGCATAGGCGTAGCGGCCCATCTCGTCGATCGACGAAAACACCTGCGCGGGGTTGTAGGCGTCCATGAAGGCGCAGGGGCCGTAATCGATGGTCTCGCCGGAGATGGAGCTGTTGTCGGTGTTCATCACGCCGTGGATGAAGCCGACCAGCAGCCAGCGCGCGATGAGATCGGCCTGACGCGCGACGACGCCGGCGAGCAGGGCGTGATAGGGGCGCTCTGCCTGGAGCAGATCCGGATAGTGGCGGGCGATGACGTGATCGGCGAGCCGGCGGATCGCGCCGGTGTCGCGGCGGACGGCGAAGAACTGGAAGGTGCCGACGCGGATGTGGCTCGCGGCGACGCGCGTCAGCACGGCGCCGGGCAGCGCGGTCTCGCGGATGACGTGCTCGCCGGTGACGACCGCGGCGAGCGAGCGCGTGGTCGGGATGCCCAGCGCGAACATGGCTTCGCTGACGATGTATTCGCGCAGCACCGGCCCGAGCGCGGCGCGGCCGTCGCCGCGGCGGGAGAACGGGGTGGGGCCCGAGCCCTTGAGCTGGATGTCGCGGCGGGTGCCGTCTCTGTCGATGACCTCGCCGAGCAGGATCGCCCGGCCGTCGCCGAGCTGGGGCACGAATTGCCCGAACTGGTGGCCGGCATAGGCCATGGCGATGGGATCGGCGCCGACGGGAACCGTCTTGCCGGCCAGGATTTCGGCACCCTCAGGGGTCTCCAGCAGGTCCGGGTCGAGCCCGAGCTGGACCGCCAGCGGGCGGTTCAGCTTGATCAGCCGGGGGGCGGCCACAGGAGTCGGCGCGACCCGGGCAAAGAAGCTGTCCGGCAGTGCCGAATACGAGTTCTGGAAGGGGAAATGGACGGTCATGGAGGTAAAGATAGGCGGGGAACGCCTGATGGCAAAGGCTTGAGGCCCAATCGGCCAAAAATGGGCGCTTCGGCCCCAAAACAGCCCGTTCCCTTGGTTGCCGCCTCCGGCCTCGTCGGGTAAACCCTGCCGCAACTTCGGACCGGTCGTTTCAGGCCGTCCGATTCGACCCCTCCGACATTGATTTTGGGACGACCATGCATCGCTACCGGTCACATACATGCGGCGCGCTCCGCGAGAGCAACATCGGCGAAACAGTTCGCCTCTCGGGCTGGGTCCATCGCGTTCGCGACCATGGCGGCGTGCTGTTCATCGACCTGCGCGACCATTACGGCCTGACCCAGTGCGTGGTTGATCCGGACTCGCCGGCGTTCGCGCTGGCCGAAAAGCTGCGCTCGGAATTCGTGGTCAAGATGGACGGCAAGGTCCGCCGCCGCCCCGAGGGGACCGACAATGACGATCTGCCGACCGGCAAGATCGAGATCTATGTCAGCGAGATCGAGGTGCTCGGTCCGTCCGGCGACCTGCCGCTGCCGGTGTTCGGCGATCAGGAATATCCCGAAGACATCCGCCTGAAGTATCGCTTCCTCGATTTGCGTCGCGAGAAGCTGCACCAGAACATCATGACGCGCGTCGACATCATCAAGTCGATGCGTCGGCGGATGGAGGGGCAGGGCTTCTTCGAGTTCAACACCCCGATTCTGACCGCGTCCTCGCCGGAAGGCGCGCGTGACTTCCTGGTGCCGTCGCGCATCCACCCCGGCAAGTTCTATGCGCTGCCGCAGGCACCGCAGCAGTACAAGCAGCTGTTGATGATGTCGGGCTTCGACCGCTATTTCCAGATCGCGCCCTGCTTCCGCGACGAGGATCCGCGCGCCGACCGTCTGCCGGGCGAGTTCTACCAGCTCGACGTCGAGATGAGCTTCGTCACGCAGGAAGACGTCTTCGCGGCGATGGAGCCGGTCATCACCGGCGTGTTCGAGGAGTTCGCCAAGGGCAAGCCGGTGAGCAAGAACTGGCGCCGCATCCCGTTCGCCGAAGCGCTGCGCAAATACGGCAGCGACAAGCCGGACCTGCGCAACCCGATCGAGATGCAGGACGTCTCCGAGCATTTCCGCGGCTCCGGTTTCAAGGTGTTCGCGCGCATGCTCGAAGACCCCAAGAACCAGGTCTGGGCGATCCCGGCACCGGGCGGCGGCAGCCGCGCCTTCTGCGACCGCATGAACTCGTGGGCGCAGGGCGAAGGCCAGCCCGGTCTCGGCTACATCATGTGGCGCGAGGGCGGCGAGGGTGCCGGTCCGCTCGCGAACAACATCGGGCCAGAGCGTACGGCTGCGATCCGCGCGCAGATCGGCGTCAAGGAAGGCGATGCCGCCTTCTTCGTCGCCGGCGACCCCGACAAGTTCTGGAAATTCTCCGGCCTTGCCCGCAACAAGGTCGGCGAGGAATTGAACCTCACCGACAAGGAGCGGTTCGAGCTCGCCTGGATCGTCGATTTCCCGATGTACGAGTACAACGAGGACGACAAGAAGGTCGACTTCTCGCACAACCCGTTCTCGATGCCGCAGGGCGGTCTCGACGCGTTGAAGGGCCAGGACCCGCTGACCATCAAGGCGTTCCAGTACGACATCACCTGCAACGGCTACGAGATCGCTTCGGGCGGCATCCGCAACCACGTGCCGGAAGCGATGGTGAAGGCGTTCGAGATCGCGGGTTACGGCGAGCAGGAAGTGGTCGACCGCTTCGGCGGCATGTACCGCGCCTTCCAATACGGCGCGCCGCCGCATGGCGGCATGGCCGCGGGCGTCGACCGCATCGTGATGCTTCTGTGCGGCACCAACAATCTGCGCGAGATCTCGCTGTTCCCGATGAACCAGCAGGCCATGGATCTGCTGATGGGTGCACCGTCCGAACCCAGCACCAAGCAGCTCCGCGAGCTGCATGTGCGGGTGAACCTGCCGCAGAAGTGATCCCTCTTCGCCTCTCCCCGCGTGCGGGGAGAGGCCGCATCGCATCGAAGATGCGAGGCGGGTGAGGGGGACTCTCCACGAGTCACTTTGTTACCTTCTTCGCGGAAGCAGCCCCTTACCCCAACCCTCTCCCCGTAAGAACGGGGCGAGGGAGCGCACCACCGCTCGCCCCTACAGCCCCGTCGACGCCTCGATCCTGAACTGTGCCAGCGCGACGATCGGCTCGCTGTTCAGCGCGTCCACGAGCTGAAGCACCGGCACCTTGCCGAGCGGCGTGAGCTTGATGGTGAGCGTCTGACCTGAGGTCTCGACGAAGCCGGCGAGTGCATCGACTGCCGCTTTGGCATCGAGATTGGCGGCCGTGACCTTCTCGCCCTGCGCGCGGATCATCTCGGCGATGGTACTGCGGGCGGCGTCGCGGCTGACATTCTGCATGCGCGAGAACTGCGCCACGACAAGATCGACGACGCCGCTGTCGCGCAAGGAGAGCTCGATCGTACCGGTCTCGACCTGCGCGGCCTGGCCCATGGCCTGCGCCGGGTCGGTCGTGAACAGACCGCGCGGCACGTTGGTGAGCGCGAAGCGGGCCTGCGCCTTGGCGAGGTTGCCGAGATCAATGGTGGCGGGCGCAAGCGCAAACGCGCCCGAGGACTCCGTCCAGGCGGCGCCGAGATCGAGGTCGATCGCCAGCTTGTCCACGCCCGCCATGATCAGCGGCCGCTGCGCCGGATTGGAGGGATCAGTCGGCGTGACCATCTTCACGACCAGATTGGCCTTGCTCGGGATCGATCCGACCAGCTGGCCCCAGTTGAGGCTGATCGTGTCGATGGTGACGAGCTGCCGCGTGTTCTTGTAGGGCGAGACCACGCCCTTGATCTCGGCACCTTCGAGCACCCGGAACAGGCCCAGCATCTGGTCGGGCGAGGGCGCCTGCCCGGGATTGCTAAGGCCAGCGGCCCAACGCATCAGGTTCGTAATGCTGAACGAGTTGAGCGCGAAGCGCTCCATCTTGAACTGCCCTTGCGGCGACGGCGTATCGACGCCCTCGACGGCGAACTCGCCCTCGCGGTACCTGACCGCATTGATCTTGGCTGTTCCCTGCGGCGTCCCGATCGAAATCTTGCCCATCTCGGCCTTGCCGATGCGAACACCCTCGTAGACCCCGGCGAGCTTCTCCAGCAGGTCGCGCGCCTGCGCCGGCGTCTGGGGCGCCGATTGATCCTGCGGCAGCGCGGCGAGCACGTCGGCCAGCCGGAATTTCGACGGCTGCACGGCGATGTCCTCGATGGCGAAGCCGTCGATATCGACGCGCATCGCCTGTGCCGATTTGAGCGTGTACGGGCCTGCCGAGACTTGCCGGTAGACCCGGCGATAGTTGTCGTCGCCGCTCGTCTGCGGATCGAGCGCCGCGAGGATCGCGGTGGCATCGAAATCGTTGACGATGATGTTCGACAGCTCGCCTGTCAGCTTGTCCGGCTTGCCTGGCTGCTTCACCTCGACCGAGATGACGGCGCGGTCGGCCTTCATCGCATCGATCTTGCCGTGCTTGAGGTTCTGGATCGCCAGCCCGGTATAGGTGAACTCGCCGCTGCCGGCGGCAGCGTTGCCGGAATCGAAGCTCATCGTCAGTGTCGGGGCCGTAAGCGACGAGGCCGTGACGCCCGTGTACAGGCTGAGCGCATAGCGGTACATCTCGATCAGGGAGTTGTCCGCTGGCGCAGCTGCGGCGTGAACGGGACCGGCGTAGTCGCGCATCGTCAATTGCGGGATCTTGTAGGAGACTTTCAGTTTTGCAGGGGGAGCCTGGTCCAGTGCGACCTCAACACCGGTGATGTCGATGCTGTCGGCCGAAAACCTGATATCGTCGACCAGGCGAACACCCGTCCCTTTGATGCCGGCGATCTTGATCTGCGCCTGCGGCAGGGTGCCGGGAGTGACCGCGATATCCTCGATCGTCAGCGTCCGGGTCGCGAGCTCGAACGTGATCTTGCCGTGGCTCGCCTTGCCGCCCTGTTGGCGCATCTGCTCGAACGCCGCCTCGACCTCGGCGGTGGCCCGATGCTGGACGTAGAGGTTGAAGCCGAACCATCCGCCCGCGGCAAGCACGGCTGCCACGATCAGGCCGATCAGGATCCGCTTCATTCCCAGCTCCAGTTGCCCGTTTTGCACTGCGCAACCTGCCATATTCGGGAAATGCCGCGCGGTCTAGGGAAAGCTAGCGCTATCAGGTATTTGACCATGCGCCCTGTTGATGGGGCCGTAATCGGATGTTGCCACCGGGGCGCCCGCCGTGCTTCATCCCGTTTCCATGACCCGGAAATACCGTCCGCTAGGGCGGCGGCTCCGGATGAGGCATTTTGAAGCCGGTAACGCGAGGCGAGACACCGCATGTCGTCTTATTCTGATGATCTCCACCAGGCGGCGCTGGCCTATCACCGTCTGCCGCGCCCCGGAAAGCTCGAGATCCAGGCGAGCAAGCCGCTCGCCAACCAGCGCGACCTCGCGCTTGCCTATTCTCCGGGCGTTGCCGCCGCCTGTACCGAGATCGCCAAGAACCCGGCGGAGGCCGCCACGCTTACCACCCGCGCCAATCTGGTCGCGGTGGTCTCCAACGGCACCGCGGTGCTCGGCCTCGGCAATATCGGCCCGCTGGCCTCCAAGCCGGTGATGGAGGGCAAGGCCGTCCTGTTCAAGAAATTCGCCGGCATCGACGTGTTCGACATCGAGATCGCCGCCGACACCATCGAGCGCGTGGTCGAGACCGTGGCGGCCCTCGAGCCGACCTTCGGCGGCATCAATCTCGAGGACATCCGCGGACCGGAATGTTTTGAGATCGAGGCGCAGCTGAAGGAGCGCATGAAGATCCCGGTCTTTCATGACGACCAGCACGGCACCGCCATCATCGTCGCCGCCGCCATCACCAATGGTCTCAGGCTGAACGGCAAGAAGCTGTCCGACGTCAAGATCGTCGCGTCGGGGGCAGGCGCCGCCGCGATCGCGACGCTCAACCTTCTGGTGTCGATGGGCGCGCAGCGCAAGAACATCTGGGTCTGCGACATCGACGGTCTCGTGCATGAAGGCCGCAACACCACGATGGATCGCTGGAAGGCGGTCTACGCGCAGAAGACCGACAAGCGCACGCTGGGCGACGTCATCGGCGGCGCCGACATCTTCATCGGGCTGTCGGCACCAGGGGTGCTCAAGCCGGAGATGGCCAAGGCGATGGGCGACAAGCCCCTGATCATGGCGCTCGCCAACCCGACCCCGGAGATCATGCCGGAGGAGGCGCGGAAGGTGCGCCCCGACGCCATGATCTGCACCGGCCGCTCCGACTATCCGAACCAGGTCAACAACGTCCTGTGCTTTCCGTTCATCTTCCGCGGCGCGCTCGACGTTGGCGCCAGCGCCATCAACGAGGAGATGAAGCACGCTGCCGTCGAGGCCATCGCGCAGCTCGCGCGCGAGGCGCCGTCGGATGCGGTCGCGCAAGGCTTTGACACCGGCGAAACGCAGGGCTTCGGCCCGGGCTCGCTGATCCCGAGCCCCTTTGATCCCAGGTTGATTCTGCGCATCGCGCCCGCCGTCGCCAAGGCGGCGATGGAGTCGGGCGTCGCGACGCGCCCCATCACCAACTTTGACGAATACACCGCGCTGCTCGAGCGCTTCGCCTTCCGCTCCGGCCTCGTCATGAAGCCGATGTTCGCCAAGGCCAAGACCCAGCCGGTGCGCGTGATCTACGCCGAAGGCGAGGACGAGCGCGTGCTGCGTGCCACGCAAGTGGTGCTGGAGGAGAAGCTGGCGACGCCGATCCTGGTCGGGCGTCCGTCGGTCGTCGAGGCGCGCATCAAGCGCTTCGGCCTGTCGATCAAGGCAGGCAAGGATTTCGACCTCGTCAATCCCGAGGACGATCCGCGCTATCGCTCCTATGTGCAGTCCTATGTCGAGGTTGCCGGCCGCCGCGGCGTGACGCCGGATGCGGCGCGTACGGTGGTGCGCACCAACAACACGGTGATCGCCGCGCTCGCGGTCATGCGCGGGGAGGCGGATGCCATGCTCTGCGGCGTCGAAGGCCGCTACATGCACCACCTCCGCCATGTCCGCGAGATCATCGGCTTCTCCGCGGGGATCATCGACTATGCGGCGCTGGCGCTGCTGATCACCAGCAAGGGCGCCTTCTTCATCGCCGACACCCAAGTTCGGCCCAATCCGAGCGCCGAGGAGCTCGCCGAGATCGCCTCGCTGGCGGCGGTCCACGTCCAGCGCTTCAACATCAAGCCTAAGATCGCCTTCGTCTCGCACTCGGATTTCGGCAGCTACGACACCGAGTCCTCGCGCAAGATGCGCCGGGCGACCCAGCTGTTGAAGGAGAAGCATCCGGAGATCGAGGCCGACGGCGAGATGCAGGGCGACACGGCACTTTCAGCTGCTGCGCGGAAAATGGTGCTGCCGCACTCGAAGCTGGAGGGCGAGGCCAACATCATGATCATGCCGAGCCTCGACACCGCCAACGTCGCCTATCAGATGATCAAGTCGTTGGCGGATGCGCTCCCCGTCGGCCCGATCCTGATCGGCCCGGCACGCCCCGCCCATATCCTCACGCCGTCGGTGACGGCGCGAGGCATCCTCAACATGACGGCCGTTGCGGTCGTGGAAGCGCAGGAGCGCGCTGCACGGCAGCAGCCGACGTTGTTTACGTAAGATGCCGTCTTGCCCTCTCCCCCTGTGGGCCTGTTGCGTTATGGGCTCTTGAGGCTGAAGACGTCAGGAGCGAATGCCCTGGTCCCGGCAATTGCCTGCCAAGATCTGTAGTTGTCGCCCTCGGAGGGCGACTCACGCGGCGATCGTGGCCCACCGCCTCATGTTGAAGGCGATCGAGGCGAGCACGACTTGCCCGGTCGCCTTGATCAGACCGACGTAGCGAATGCAGGTCAGCCGCATGCGGCGTTTGAGAGTAGCGAAGGTGGTCTCGACC
>NZ_JBFUGY010000034.1:0-98468 GCF_056402655.1 Bradyrhizobium sp. P3_C3
AGTCCCCACATCGTCATTGCGAGCGCAGCGAAGCAATCCAGACTGTCTCCGCGGAGGGACTCTGGATTGCTTCGCTGCGCTCGCAATGACGTGTTGAGAGAGCGTTGCTCCTGGGGGACATATGACTCGCGGAGAGTCCCCCTCACCCGGAATTTGCCGCCGCAAATTCCGGCCTCTCCCCGCAGGCGCGGAGAGGCGAAGACCTACACCCGCGGCATGCTCGCAGGCCTTACCTCGCGGGCCTGCGCCGCGAGCCTGATCCCGGCATTGGCTGCCCCAAATCCCTGATAATCCCGTCGCTCCACGATCTCGAAGAAGAAGCGCTCATCGAAGATGTGGGTGTAGACCTGGAAGAACTCGCCGTCGCCTTCGCGGTCGTAGAGGATGTGGTTGGCGCGCAGCTGCGCCATCAGGTCGGGCGCGAGGTCGTATTTGGCTTCGATGTCGTCGTAGTAGTTATCAGGGATATCCAGGAAATCCGCGCCACGCTTGCGCATCGCGGCGACCGTCGCAAAAATATCCCGGCAGGAGAACGCGACGTGCTGCACGCCCGAGCCGAAGAACTCCGAGATGAAGCGCGCCGGCAGGGTACGGTTGGCGGATGAGCCGTTGAGCACGAAGCGCAGGCTCTGGTCGGCGTTGATGACCGCCTGGCTCTGCACGAGGCCACGGGGGTCGGCGATCTCCATCTGCGGCAGCCGCTTCAGGTCGAGGATGCCGGTGTAGAACAGCAGCCAGGACAGCATCTCGTCGTAGGGCATCGACTGCGCGATGTGATCGACGGCGAGCAGGGCGTCGGCGTTCGCGTCACTTGCGACCGGCTCGAAATCGGTATCCCAGTTCTTGCCGGCCTGATCGAGGAAGTAGAGCAGGCTGCCGCCGACGCCATGGATCGCGGGAATCTCCAGCTCGCCCGGCCCGACCGGCTGGTAGAAGGTGCGCGTCTTCAGCGCTTCGGCGCGCTGCATGGCAAGGCCGGCATTGTCGACGTCGAGCGCAATCGCGCAGACGCCGGGGCCGTGCGTGACGTAATGCGAATGCGCAAAGCCGTCGGTCTCGCAATTGATCACGAGCTCGACCTTGCCTTGCGACCAGCGCTCCACGGCCTTGCTGCGATGCTTGCCGGTCTTGCGGAAGCCGAGCTGCGCGAGCAGGCGGGCGAGGTCGACCGCCTTGGTCTCGTTGACGGCAAACTCGATGAAGCCGGTGCCATGGCTCCTGGCCTTCGGCGCCAGTGGCTCGCTGACAAGCTTCGGCCAATCCGGTGCAAGCTGATCCTCCAGCAGGATCAGCGAACGCAGGCCGTCGACCGCGGTCTGCGCGGACGAGCCGGCGCGGAACTGGTCGTTGAAGATTTCGAGCGACAGCGGCCCGGCATAGCCCGTCGCCGCGATGGCCTGCATGAATTCACCGACCGGGAGGTCGCCCTGGCCGGGGAAGGAGCGGAAGTGCCGGCTCCACGAGAGGATGTCAAGCTCGAGCTTCGGCGCGTCGGCGAGCTGCACCAGAAAGATCTTGTCGCCGGGGATCGAGGCCATGGCGCGAACCGGAAAGCCGGGCGCGAGCGCGTGAAAACTGTCGAGAATGACGCCGATCGCGGGATGATCGGCGCGCCGCACGATCTCCCAGGCATCGCGGTAGTCGTTGACATGGCGGCCCCAGGCCAACGCCTCGTAACCGACTCGCAACCCACGCTTGGCCGCGCGTTCGCCCAGTTCGCGAAAATCGTCCGCGGCGCGATCGATGCCGCCGAGCGAGGCGGGCGAGACGTTGGAGCAGATCAGCAGCAGGTCGGTGCCGAGCTCCTGCATCAGGTCGAACTTGCGCTCGGCGCGGGCAAAGTTGCGTGTCCGCTGCGGCTCCGGCATGCCCTCGAAATCGCGGAACGGCTGGAATGCGCAAATCTCGAGATTGAGATCCTTGCACAGCTGCGCTACCTCGCGCGGACTTGCGCCGAACGACAGCAGATCGTTCTCGAAAATCTCGACCGAGTCGAACCCGGCTGATGCGATGGCGCGGAGCTTCTCGTCCAGGCTGCCAGAGAGCGAGACGGTCGCGATCGAACGCTTGTTCATGCTGCGTTGTCCTCCATGGCGCCGCCGAGAAAGAGCTGGCCGATGCGCGGATCGTTCAGAATGCGCTTCGCGCCGTCGACCATGCGGGTCTGGCCGAGCTCGAGCACGATTCCGATGTCGGAAATCTCCAGCGCCGAGCGCGCGTTCTGCTCGATCATCAGGATGGTGACGCCGCGGTCGCGCAACCCTTTCAGGATGTCGAAGGTCTGCTGCACCATCAGCGGCGACAGGCCGATCGAGGGCTCGTCGATCAGCACGAGCTTTGGCTCGAGCAGCAGCGAGCGCGCGATCTCGAGCTGCTTCTGCTCGCCGCCGGAGAGCGTGGAGGCCTGCTGCGCCGACTTGCGGCGCAGCGCGGGAAACAGGTCGAGCGCGGCTTCGATCCGTGTGGGCAGGTCGATGCCCTTGCCGGCGGAGACGCCGCCGAGCTCGATATTGTGGCGCACCGACAGTTCGGGAAAGATGTTGCGGCCCTGTGGCACATAGCAGATGCCGGCATTGAGCAGCGCGCGCTGGCTCAAATTGGTGACGTCGCGGCCGGCAAAGCTGATCTTGCCTTCGCGCAGCTTCAACAGGCCGAAGATCGCCTTGAACACGGTCGACTTGCCGGCACCGTTGGGGCCGATGATGGTGGTGATGGTCGCCTGCGGCACGGTAAACGTCGTGCCGTTCAAAATCGTCATCTTGCCGTAGCCGCCGACGAGATTGTGAACCGAGAGGATCGGGTCGCTCATGATGGCTTCCTAATGTCCGAGATAGGCTTCGATCACGGCGGGATTTTTCCGCACTTCGTCCGGCCGCCCCATCGCCAGCACCTTGCCTTCCGCCATCACCATCACGCGCGAGCACAGCGACATCACGAATTCCATGTTGTGCTCGATCACGACGAAGGTGGCGTTCTTCTCGCGGTTGATCGCGACCAGGCGATCCTTCAGGTCCGACAGCATCGACGGGTTGACGCCGCCGGCGGGCTCGTCGAGCAGGACGAGGCGCGGCCCGCCCATGAAGGCCATGGCGGCATCGAGCAGTTTTTGCTGGCCATAGGAGAGCCCGCCGGCCGGCTCGTCGGCGAGATGGTCGAGCTTGAAGAAGCCGATCATCTGGTTGGCGATCTCGGTCAGCCCGGCATCGGAGCGGCCGACCAGGCGCGAGGCCATATTGCCCTGGTGCTCCTGCCCCGCGAGGATCAGGTTCTCGCGCACCGAGAGCTTTGGGAAGACCTGCAGGAGCTGGAAAGTGCGGCTGACCCCGAGCTTGTTGAGCTCGGCGGGACGCAGGCCCGTGACCACCTTGCCGTCGAGCTTGACCTCGCCGCCTGATGGTGTGAGCTGGCCGAGGATGCAGTTGAACAGGGTCGACTTGCCGCAGCCGTTCGGGCCGATCAGGCCGAGGATCTCGCCCTCGCGGACGTCGAATGAGACGCCATCGACCGCGCTGATGCCGCCGAAATTCTTCTTGATGCCGGTGACTTCCAGGACCGCGCTCATTGCACCGTCTCCAGCCGGGACTTTGCAACGGCCCGCAGCGCAGAGGCCGCCTTGGTGCGGCGCTCGGCGAGATAGCGGTCGAGAATTCCCAGAATGCCGGTCGGCGACCAGATCAACAGCAGCATCACCGCGACCGCGTAGAGCATCAGATAATACCCTTCCGTGAAGCGCAGCCATTCCGGCAACAGCACCGCGATCATCGCGCCGAGGAAGGGGCCGAAATAGAAGCCGGCACCGCCGACGATCACCATCATCAAGAGGTCGAGCGAGAGCGACAGGTTGAACGGCACGGGATCGATATATTGCGTCAGCGGCGCATAGAGCGCGCCGGCGACGCCGCCGAGCGCCGAGCCGATCGCGAACGCCATCAGCGTATAGCGCCTTGTGTCGACGCCGAGCGACTGCGCGCGCAGCGGATTTTCGCGCAATGCCATGAAGGCGCGGCCCCAGGGCGAGCGGATCAGCCACCACACCGCCAGCGACACGATCGCAAGCGAGCCGAGGCAGACATAGTAGAACGGTAGCGGCTTGCTGGTCGCGATGCCGAAGATGTGCGGCCGCGGAATGTTGGAGATGCCGTAGATGCCGCCGGTGAGCCAACTTTCGTTGCGGAACACCAGGAAGGCGAGGGTGGAGAAGGCGAGGGTGACGAAAGCGAGGTAATGGTGCTGCACGCGCAGCGCCGGATAGCCGAGCACCCAGCCGACCGCGAAGCTCAAGGCAATCGCGACCACGATCGCCGCCGGCAGCGGCCAGCCATGGGTGGTCATGATCGCGGCCGCATAGGCGCCGATGCCGACGAAGGCGCCTTGCGCCAGCGAGACCTGGCCGGCATAGCCGAGCGTCAAATTGAGCCCCATCGCGGCGATGCTCATCACCGCCCACTGGCTCAGGATGAACAGGCCGTAGCGGTTGAAATTCATGGGGACGATGATCAGGCCGGCAATGACGATGAGGCCGAGCGCGATCTTCAACGGTTTGGCGAAGCCGCTCATACGGTGCGCTCCTCGGCGCGGCCGAGCAAGCCCTGCGGCCGGAACAGGATGACGGCGATCAGGAAGATCATCGGCACGGCGGCGCGGTACTGCGTCGAGACATAGGCGGCTGCGAGATTGTCGAGCACGCCGATCAGGAGGCCGCCGGCGATGGCGCCGCGCACCTGGTTGAAGCCGCCGACGATCGCCGCGATGAAGGCGGCCTGGCCGAGCACCTCTCCGGAGGAGAATTTTGCGAGGTAGATCGGCGTGATCAAAAGCGACGCCAGTGCGACCAGGAAGGCGTTGATCAGGAACGTCAGCAGGATCATGCGCTCGACCGGGACGCCGATGATGCGCGCCACCGTCGGGTTCTGCGCCGCCGCCTGCATCTGGTGACCGAGCGACGTGCGGTTGAGAAGGCTCGTCAGGCCGAAGACGGCAAGAATGGCGAGGACGAGGACGCCGATGCTTTGCAGCGAGACGGCATGTCCGAGAATGGAGATATCACCGGTCGGCACGATCGAGGGGAAGGGCGAGGCCTCCGCGCTGAAGAACTGCTTCACGGCCTCCTTGATGCCGATCGCGAGCGCCATCGTCGCGATCGCCAGCGGCAGCACGCCATGGCGCATCATCGGATCGACCAGCAGCATCTTGAAGGCGAGGCCCAGCAGGAGCATCGAGAGCAGGATGCCGAGGATGATCGCAAGCCAGAACGGCGCGCCGGCATGCATCGCCGCCAGCATCAGGAACGCCGGCAGCATCACGAACTCGCCTTGCGCGAAGTTGATGGTCTGCGAGGTCTGCCACAGCAGCGTGAAGCCGACCGCGACCAGCGCATAGATCGCGCCGGTAGCTAGTCCCGCGACCAGAAGATCGAACAGATTGGACATTTTCCCCTCTCGCCGCTCCGTCGTCCCCCCGCCTTCTTGCTTCTCCCTCTCCCCGTTCTTACGGGGAGAGGGCGGGGTGAGGGGCTCTATCCGCGAGCCCATCTCTCACCGTCCTTGCAGAATCACCCCTCACCCCAACCCTCTCCCCGCGAAGAGCGGGGCGAGGGAGAAGAGAGGCCCCCGCATCCGCCTTCGCTGAAGCTTCGGCGGGACGGGCGCAGGGAGAGGCGAAAAAGCCTCACTTCACCTTCGGCAGCACCTGCTTCACCACCTGCTTGCCTTCGACCACCTCGACCAGAAAGCTCTGCCGGTCGATGTCGCCGGTCTCGCTGAAGGTGACGTCCATCAGGATGCCCGGCTCGTCCGCGGCCTTGATGGTCAGGCCGTGCAGCGTGTCGGCGAACGCCTTGCTGTCGACCTTGCCCATCTTCTCGGTGGTGGCCTTGACCATGTAGACGGCGAGATAGCCCTTCAGGCCGTTATGGTCGGGCACGTAATTGTACTTCTTGGCGAACTTGTCGCGGAACGCCTTGATCAGGTCGACCGGTGCGTCCGTGGTGAGGCCGACATGGCCGCGCGCGCCGTTGGCGGCGTCGCCGGCGAGCTCGATTACCTTCTGGCCGATCAGCGTGGTCTCGCCCATCAGCGGCGCGGTGACGCCCTGGCGCTTCAGCTCTTTCAGGATGCGCGCGCTCTCTTCTTCGTTCAGGTAGACGAACACGGCGTCGGGATTGGCGGCCTTGATCTTGCCGACGTCGGCGGCGAAGTCGGCTTGTCCCGCTTCAGTCGAGAGATCGGCGACCACCTTGGAGCCAAGCCGGTCGAGTTCCTTCACGACGACGTCGCGGCCGCCGCGGCCAAAGTCGTTGTTGACCCAGACCACCGCGACCGTCTTCGCCTTCATGTCGTCATGGATGTATTTTGCGACCTTCGGCATCGACGATTGCTGGCCGAACGAGGTGCGGAACAGGAACTTGTTGCCGGCTTGCGTCAGCTCGGCGGCTTCGCCACCCATGATCTGCGCGATGCCGGCTTCGGCCGCGAGCGGCGCCGTCACCTTGACCGAGCCGGAATAGCCGGGCCCGAGCAGCACATAGGGCTCGGCGTCGAGCGCCTTCTGCACCTGGGCGCGGGCAACGCCGGGGTTGGACTGCGAATCGGCGTGAGTGACCTCCAACTTGCGGCCGAGCACGCCGCCCTTGGCGTTGATCTCCTCGATCGCAAGGTCGATGCCGTTCTTCCAGTTGGTGCCGACGGTGGCGCCGCCGCCCGAGAGCTCGGCGACGTCGGCGAGCTTGATCGCCTGCGCGTGGACGCTGGTTGCAGTCGCGAAGACAAGCAAGGCGCCTGCCACTAGGGTTGATTTCATGGTCACTCCTCCCATTTTTCGTTGATGTTGTCCGCGGCCTTGTGTCCGGCCGCTTCGGTTACGCTGCGTGGTAGGCCGCGCTTCGTGCCGCCATCACCTCGTCAAATGCCTCTCCCATGACCTCGGTCGATGGGGCAAGGCCGGTGAACAATTCGAAGGCGTCAGCGGCCTGGTAGATCGCGAGCTCCCGCCCGGTCATGATCCGCGCGCCCTTGGCCTGTGCCGCTGCCAGCAGCGGCGTGATCAGCGGCGAATAGACGGCGTCCGCGACCCACATTTTCTCGTGCAGCAAGGCCGCCGGGACCGGCATGCCCCGGTTCGGCAGCATGCCGACCGGCGTGCCGTTGACGAGGCCGGTTGCACCATCGAGCGCGTCCTCGACGCTTTTCGCCACCGTGGCGCCACCGTGCCTGGCAAGCAATGAAGCGAGCTTTTCGGCGCGCGCCGTCTCGCTGTCGAAAATGCGGAGGCCGGAGACCTTCAGGCTCGCCAGCGCAAAGGCGATCGCCTTGCCGACGCCGCCCGTTCCGATCACGGCGACTGCATTTCCGGACGGTGCCAGCAGCGGCGCGACCGCGCGTGCAAACCCGGTCGTGTCAGTGTTGTGGCCGATCAGCCGGCCGTCCTTGGCGACAACGGTGTTGACCGCGCCCATGGCGGCCGCGCCCGGCGCCAGCTCGTCGAGCAGCGGGACCACCGCTTCCTTGTAAGGGTAAGTCACGTTGACGCCGGCAAAGCCGAGCCGCCGCACGCCCTCGAGCATCATGCGGAGCCCGGCCGCATCGGCGCCGGCGACCTCGATCAGCTGGTAGTGACCGCGCAGGCCGAGCGCCTCGGCGGCCCGCTCGTGCATGGCAGGGGAGGCGGAATGCGCGATCGGCGCCCCGATCAGGCCGGTGAGAAGCTTCTTGCTGGCGGCGTATCCGCGCTTGGACATGGTTGGCTATCGTCTCGTTGGGAGCGTTGGGTCCTGGCCATTAGCGGGGAAATCCGCACAATTCCAAGAGGGCTTCCAGTTGCGACGATAGCCTTTCCCGTGCCTAACACAATTACCCATTTATTGGGCAAACCTAACATAATGTTATTTCTTCCGCGCGCGTGCCGGGGAGGCGTTGCCCTCGCTGCGGGACGGCTCCACCGCGCGCATCTCGGCGCGCAGGGACTCGATGAAATACTCGACATGGAGCGACAGCGGCGCGCCGCGCTTCACCGCGATATAGGTCTCGAACCGCGTCGGCTCGGTGATCTTCAGCAGCTCGATTCCCGGATAGCCGCCATGGGCCACCGTGAACTGGTCGATGATGGCGATGCCGAGCCCTGCCTTCACCAGCGCACACACCGTGGTGCCGAAGCGCGCGCGGATCGTGATGTTGTAGTCGAGCCGGTGGCGCGCAAAGATCCCGGCCATGATCCGGCCGTAGGGATCGTTGGGATCGATGCCGATCAGCGGATAGCGGGTGATCTCGGCCGCCGAGACCTGCTTGCGGCCGGCAAGCTCGTGACCCGGCGGCACGATGCAATAGAGCTCACCCGAGGCGAGCGGCATGAAGTCGAGCCCGGAATGCTCGAGCCGATAGCTCATCGCCACACATTCGCCGCGGCCGAGCAGGAGGTAGTCGATGGCCTCCTCGAGCTTGAGGATGTTGATGTCAATGCCGAGATCGGGGTAGCGGCGCCGGACGCGCTCGATCGCGCGCGGCACCATCACCTGGGAGATGCTCGGCACCGAGCCGATGCGCAATTCCGACAAACCGCCGCGGCCGATCTTGGAGATGAGCTCGGAGAGGTCGTCGACCTTCTTGTAGACGCCGTTGATCTGCTCAAAGATGTTCTCGGCTTCCGGCGTCGGGAAATAGCGCCCGTTCTGGCGCTGGAAGAAGCGGATGCCGAGCGTGCGCTCGGTGTATTTGACCAGCCGGCTGATCCCCGGCGCCGACACGTTGAGCAGCTTCGCCGCGCCGCCGATGGTACCCGTCACCATCACGGCACGGATCACTTCAACCTGGCGCAGCGTCATCATGTCGTGGGCATCCCAAAGAGGATCGTGGTGGCGATCATCTCACGAGAGCCGTGATGTCATCCAGCGGCAAGTGTGCGACGGAGCGGGCGGCGCTTCACCCTCCCCCTCCAGGGGAGGGTAAGAGCGCAGCTCGCTCACCGGCAACAATTGCTGATTAACTTCGCAGTCAGAATGTTTCGGCCAAAATCGGCACGTTCGAATGGAAGGGCGCCGCTCGCGCAGAACGTACGCCTCACCTGTAACCGCGTTCTAGCTCGCCGGGCTCTCGGGCGACGCGCTGCCGGGCCGCTCCGCGCGTTCGCGCTGCAGCACTTCGCGCGCGTACTCGATGATCTTCTGCTTGTTTGCCGTTTCGCGGACGGCGAAAAACACGCGGTTGAGTTCCAGGCCGAGCACGCTGTTGAGGGCGATGTCCTCGTCTTCCATCGTGATTTTCCCGCTTCAGACGCCATAGGTGTAACTTGACGTCACTTCCTCCACAAGTAGATTAAATCTCGGGTGCAGACGAGGGCCGGTAAACTACGGAAGCAGCGAATTGAGGCAGCTCCCAAATACGTGCTATACCTACGGCGAGGCTCAGGAAACGTACCGATGTCCGCCGTAGACGCCGTAGATTATGGCCGGGAAGCGCTCGACTTCATCGAAGGCCTGGGGACCTATCGCAAGGTACCGGACGCCATGAATGCGCTTGAGGCGGCGTTCGGTCGCTTCGGCTTCGAGACCATCATCGTGACGGGGTTGCCGAATCCCGATCAGCGGTTCGCGCAGATGGTGCTCGCCAAGCGCTGGCCGGCAGGATGGTTCAATCTCTACACCCAGAATAATTACGACCGCGTCGACCCCGTGGTGCGGCTGTGCCGGCAATCGGTCAATCCGTTCGAGTGGTCGGAAGCGCCCTATGATGCCGAGCTCGAGCCGAGCGCGGCCGAGGTGATGAACCGCGCCGGCGATTTTCGCATGTCGCGCGGCTTCATCGTGCCGATCCACGGGCTCACCGGCTACGAGGCGGCGGTGTCGCTCGGCGGCGTCCATCTCGACCTCAATCCCCGCAGCAAGCCGGCACTGCACCTGATGGCAATGTATGGCTTCGACCATATTCGCCGCCTGCTGGATCCGGCGCCGCATCTGTCGACGCGTCTCACCCCGCGCGAGCGCGAGGTGATCGCCTGGGCCTCGCAGGGCAAGTCGGCCTGGGAGATCGGCGAGATCCTGCACATCACGCAGCGCACCGCAGAAGAGCATCTTGCAACCGCCGCGCGCAAGCTCGGTGCCGTCAACCGTACGCATGCGGTTGCACTGGCGATTCGCCACAAGCTCATCAATCCCTAAGCGACGTACTGGGAAATTTCCCAATATCGAACCTGCCTCTTTTCGCAGAGGCTGCCCCTCATTCCGGCTGAATGGGGGTTTTCATGATTCACGCAATTTCTTCGGTCAATCGCCACCTTTACGAAGACGTACTCGAGCAGCACTTCCGACTACGCCACGACATCTTCGTCGAGGAGCGGCACTGGGAGACGCTGCGCCGGCCTGATTGCCGCGAGGTCGATTCCTACGACGACGAGGACACCGTCTATCTGCTCGCGCTGGAAGGCCGGCGCGTCGTCGGCGGTCACCGGCTCTACCCCACCACCAAACCCTCGATGATGAGCGAGGTCTTCCCGCATCTGGCATCGGTTCGCGGCTGCCCTGCGAATCCGCTGGTCTGGGAATGGTCGCGCTACTTTGTCGTGCGCGATCGCCGCGACGGCACTCTCAACCTGCAACTGATGGCAGCGGTGCAGGAGTTCTGCCTCGATCAGGGAATCGCGCAGGTCAGCGCGATCATGGAGACCTGGTGGCTGCCGCGCTTCCATGAGGCCGGCTTCGTCGTGACGCCGCTTGGTCTGCCCGAACTGGTGGAGAACGCCTGGACCATGGCGGCGACCATCGACATTCGCCGCGAGACCCTCGATGCCCTGCATGATCGCATCGGCATGGATTCGATCGTACAACAGGACGGCCCGCGTCTGGACGCCGTCGCCCGTGCCAACCTCTGCGGCCTTGCTGCCGCGCAACGAAAGAGCGCCTGAAATGTCGAACATGATGCGGGACAGCCAGATCATGGCGGAGACCAAGGACGAAAATCTCGGCTACATGTCCGACATGGCGCTCGAGCTGGCGCAGATGGCGGAAGACACCGGATTGGCAACGCTCGCCTATCTGTTCCGGATGGCGGCGCTGGAAGCCTCGACGGCCAACAGCGTGCTGGCCGAGCCGGATGATCTCCCCCGGCAGATGACGTCGCACTAGACGCCTTCTACTTCCGTCGACCTTCGCGCCCTCTCCCAGGCATGCCTGGGGGAGGGCAATCGTTTGGGTGCGGCAGGTTGACCCATCCTGCGCGGCAGCCTTCTTGCAAGGCCAATTTGCAAGGCCAATTTCGATCGCATGCACCGGCATGCAACAAAGTGCATGTCTGGTGTTGAATCGCTCTTGCCTCGGAACGATACTGCCATTACCCATTTTTCCGCCTTGAAGAGGCAGGGGGAGCTCTTTCACTGATGGCGACCGTGTTCGAACATCGGCGCGACACCGCGTGCGCCTGAAAGAGTTTTGATGCTGCTCGTCGTCGAACAGTTCTTGAACGGATTGCAGTTCGGCCTGCTCCTGTTCCTGCTCGCCGCCGGCCTGACGCTGGTGTTCGGGATCATGGATCTCGTCAACCTCGCGCACGGCTCGCTCTACATGATGGGCGCCTATTTCGCCGCGACCTTTGCGGCCTGGACCGGCAGCTTCCTGCTCGGTGCGCTGATGGCGCTAGGGGCGACTTTGGTGCTCGGCATCGTGCTGGAGATGTCGGCGCTGCGGCATCTCTACGGGCGCGACCATCTCGACCACGTGCTCGCGACCTTCGGCCTGATCCTGTTCTTCAATGAAGCCGTGCGGCTGATCTGGGGTCCGGCCGGGCTTGCGCTGCCGCTGCCGGCCTGGCTCACGGTGCCGGTGCCGATCCTGCCCGGCATCCACTATCCCGCCTATCGTCTCGCCATCATCGTGGTGGCGCTGCTGGTCGCGCTGCTGCTCTATCTCGGCGTGATGCGCACCCGCATCGGCATGCTGATCCGCGCCGGCGCCTCCAACCGCGAGATGATCGGCGCGCTCGGCATCAACATCAAGCTGCTCTATACGCTGGTGTTCGGCCTGGGCGCCGCGCTCGCCGGCCTCGCCGGCCTGATGCAGGCGCCGATCCTCACCGTGCAGATCGGCATGGGCGAGAACATCCTGATCCTCGCCTTCGTCATCATCGTGATCGGCGGCATCGGCTCGATCCGCGGCGCGTTCCTCGCCGCGATCTTCGTCGGCATGATCGACACGCTCGGCCGCGCCTTCCTGCCCAACCTGTTGCGGCAGGTGCTGAGCGGCGCCGCCGCCTCCACCGCCGCGCCCGCGCTGTCGTCCATGCTGATCTATCTGCTGATGGCGATCGTGCTGGTGGTGCGCCCGGAGGGGCTGTTTCCGGCCAACCGTCGATGAAGGCTTTCACTGTGAGCAAGGCCGTCACGGCCCTGATGCTGGCGGGCCTCGTGCTGCTGCCGCTCTATTCGCAGCTGTCCGGCAACATCTTCATCCTGACGCTGTTCACCCGCATCGTCATCCTGGCGCTGGCGGCCGCGAGCCTCAACCTCATCATGGGTTTTGGCGGCATGATGAGCTTCGGCCACGCCGCCTATCTCGGCATCGGCGGCTACGCGGTCGGCATGCTCGCGCAGGAAGGCGTCGGCTCCGGCTTCATCCAGTTCCCGGTCGCGCTCGCAGCTTCCGCGATCTATGCGCTGGTGATCGGCGCGCTCTCGCTGCGTACGCGTGGCGTCTACTTCATCATGATCACGCTGGCGTTTGCGCAGATGGCCTATTACGTCGCCTCCGGCCTCGCGCGTTACGGCGGCGATGACGGTCTCACCGTCTACAAGCGCAGCGACTTCTCCGGCCTGATCAACCTGTCGAACCGCACGCAGTTCTATTATCTCTGCCTCGCCTGCCTGTTCGCCGTGATCGTCCTGATCTGGCGCATCGTCAATTCGCGCTTCGGTCTCGTCTTGCAGGGCCTGCGCTCCAACGAGCAGCGGATGCAGGCGATCGGCTTTCCGGCAAAACGCTACAAGCTCGTCTGCTTCGTCATCTCAGGCACGATGTGCGGCCTTGCCGGCGCGCTGCTTGCCAACAACACCGATTTCGTCAGCCCGGCCGTGATGTACTGGACCCGTTCCGGCGACCTCATGGTGATGGTGATCCTGGGGGGCATGGGCACGCTGTTCGGCCCGGTGATGGGCGCGGTGGTGTTCTTGCTGCTGGAAGAATTCCTGTCGCAGATCACCGAATACTGGGCGCTGATCATGGGCCCGCTCTTGCTGCTGATCGTGCTGTTCGGCCGCGGCGGCATCATGGGCCTGCTCGGGAGGCTCAATCGTGGCTGAACCGCTGCTCCGCGTCGAAAAGCTGGTGCGCCGCTTCGGTGGCATCGTTGCGACGGACAACGTCTCGCTCGACGTAGCTAGCGGCGAGCTGCACGCCATCATCGGCCCGAACGGTGCCGGCAAGACCACGCTGATCAGCCAGCTCACCGGGCACCTCGAACCGCATTCCGGCAGCGTCTCGCTCGGCGGCCGCGACATCACCTATCTGCCGGCCTATCGCCGCTGCGCGCTGGGGCTCGCCCGTTCGTTCCAGATCACGTCGCTGCTGCTCGACTTCACCGCCGCCGACAATGTCGCGCTGGCGGCGCAGGCGCATGCCGGCCACTCGTTCCGCTTCTTCGCCAATGCGCGCAAGGAGAAGGGCCTGCGCGATGCCGCCCATGCCGCGCTCGACCGCGTCGGGCTCGGCCATCGCGCCGATGTCCTGGTGTCCAGGCTCAGCCATGGCGAGCGCCGCCAGATCGAGCTCGCGGTCGCGCTCGCGAGCAAGCCGAAGCTGCTGCTGCTGGACGAGCCGATGGCGGGTCTTGGCGTCACCGAATCCCAGCGCATGGTGCAACTGCTTCAGGAGCTGCGGAAGGAAGTCTCGATCGTGTTGGTCGAGCACGATATGCCGGCGGTGTTCGCGCTGGCCGACCGCATCTCGGTGCTGGTCTATGGCCGCGTCATCGCCTCGGGCGATCCGGCCGCGATCCGCGCCAACGAGGACGTCAAGCGCGCCTATCTCGGCGACCAGCACGTGGTGACGCACCATGTCTGAAAAGGTGATGGCTGACACGCTGCTCGACGTCGACGGCATCGAGACCTGCTACGGCCTCTCCCAGGTGCTGTTCGGCCTGTCGCTGTCGATCAAGCCGGGCGAGATGGTCTCGCTGATGGGCCGTAACGGCATGGGCAAGACCACCACCATCCGCTCCATCATGGGCCTGACACCGGCGCGCGCCGGAACGATCCGCTTCGCCGGCGCCGAGGTGCGACAGTTGCCGTCCTACCGCATCGCCAAGCTTGGCGTCGGCCTCGTTCCCGAGGGGCGCCAGATCTTCCCGAACCTCACCGTGCGCGAGAATCTCGTCGCGGCCGCGGCCGATCGCTTCGGCAGCAGCAATCCGTGGACGCTTGCCGCCATCTACGTGATGTTTCCGCGCCTCGCCGAGCGTGCCTCCAACATGGGCAACCAGCTCTCCGGCGGCGAGCAGCAGATGCTCGCGATCGGCCGCGCGCTGATGACCAACCCAAAGCTGCTGATCCTGGATGAAGCGACCGAAGGCCTTGCGCCGCTGATCCGCGAAGAAATCTGGAACTGCCTGTCGCTGCTGAAGAGCCGGGGACAGTCGATCCTGGTCGTCGACAAAAATGTCGACCACCTCGCCCGCATCTGCGACCGCCATTACATCATCGAGCGCGGCAAGACGGTGTGGAGCGGCACGTCCGTCGAGCTGATGGCGGAGCCGGATCTCCAGCACAAATATCTGGGCATCTGACGCGCTCCTGGATCTGATTGCCGTATCGTCCGTGCAGGATCGCCTCGCGCAGAACCTCGTCGAGGACGTCAGTTTCGAAGCTCTCCAAACTGCACGCAGAGGTCTTGAGTGCGCCGCCGCCAGCCGCCAATGTCGCGGCGTAGCGGATTCGATGCAGGACTTTTACAATCAAATTGCCGGGCGGCCTGACGACGACATCATCGGCTCCGCACAGCGAGGCGCTTCGACAGCGCCTCAATGGCTGGATTTCCCGGGCTGTGTGTTCATCAGAGGTGAGTTTCGCGCCGATCCCGATCGGCCCGCAATCGTAGCGCCGGGCTTGTTCATCTCTGTCGCACTCGATGAAGGCGCAGGCCGCGGCATTCTGACGCGCACAACGGGTGCAGGGCAGATGACGGCGATTGCCGTGCGCGAATCCCTCGCCGTGGGAGGCTCGGTTCGCTGCGGCGAACGTCCTGCGATCGGCCTGGCGCTTCCCCAAGCCTCCATCGACGGGCTTGGACTCGGCGACGAGGTTCGGGCGCTGTTCAAGACCGACGCGTTGGGCACGGCCATCGTCTCTCTCACGGCGTCTCCGCGTGTGCAGGCCCTCGCGGCAGAAATGTTCTCGCCACCGGTGGCCGGAAACGCGACGCAATTGCTGCTGTCGGCGCATGCCGCCGAGATCGTGGTCCACGCCTTGTTCGGCGAGCGCGGGATCGCGCTCGATCCTGCAGCCGACCTCCAGCGGGTGCGGTTGCAATCGGTCAAGGCGCGCATGGATGCCGATCTCGCTTATCCCTGGAGCATCGATGAACTGGCGCGGAATGCGGGGCTGAGCCGCCGGTCCTTCAACCAGAAATTCCAGATGGCGTATGGCGAGAGCGCGATCGATTATTTGCGGGCCCGCCGGCTCGATGCCGCACGTGACCTTCTGATTCATCAACGGTTGTCAGTCACCGAGGCGGCCTTTCGGGTCGGCTATGCCCATCCGGCCAATTTCGCGACGGCATTCCGCAGGCACTTCGGCTATTCGCCGAGCCACTGTCAGTAAACTTGAACGCCTCCACGTGCGATCAAAGGTGATTTGCGCGCGCGCAAAGGCGGTGTGCGCCTCGATCTGGTTACTCCCGGGTTGTTCGAACACGGAACTCGGGGAAGACAATGACGCGCAACGACGGGCGGACGCTCGGCTGGGAACGGATGGCGAGAACTGGTCTGGGAGCGGCCGGCCTAGGAATAGTCCTGCATGCAGCGCCGTCGGTCGCACAGACCTCCGGGACCAATTCGACGTCGACGGCGGCGACATTGCCTCCCGTCACGGTGGAGGCACCGATCCAGGCGCGTCCGCGCACCCAGCCCGCGCAGCGAGCCTCGCAGTCGTCGCGCGGCCGCATCGCGACGCAACGCAATGCCGGGCCCGCGCCGGCCGGAAATCCGGGCGTGCGCGAGGCCGGTGCCGGTCGCGCCAACGCGTCGAGCGAAAGCAGCTATGTTGCAGACAGCAGCTCGGCGGGTACCAAGACCAACACGCCGTTGCTCGAGACGCCGCAGTCGATCTCGGTCGTGACGCGCAAGGAACTCAACGACCGCGCCGTCCAGACGCTGACGGAGGCGGTTGGCTATGAACCTGGCGTCCGTATCGATGCCTCCGGCTACGATCCGCGTTTCGACGCCATCGCGATCCGCGGCTTCGACATCACTTATAACGGCGTTTATCTCGACGGCCTGCGCCTCGTCGGAGCAGGTCTCAGCGTGTTCAAGACCGAGCCTTATGGGGTCGACAGCATCACCGTGGTCCGTGGGCCGAGCTCGGCGCTCTATGGCCTCGGCTCGCCCGGCGGACTCATCGACCTCTCGAGCAAGCTGCCGACCAGCCAGCCGTTTCACGAGGTGCAAACGGTGTTTGGCGACCGCGATCGCGTCCAGGGCAATTTCGATCTTTCGGGTCCGGTCGATGCCAACGGTCAGTTTTCGTATCGGCTGACCGGCGTGATGCGTGACGCGAACGTGTTCGTGCCCGGCGGCAAGGATAACAGGACCTACATCGCGCCCGCCGTCACCTGGAAGCCGGATCAATCGAGGACCCTGACGATTCTCGGGTCCTATCAGAAGTCGAAGACGCCCGGATCCATGTTCACCTACTCCACGGGCACCGGCACCGCCACGGACATCTTCACGGGCAGCCCGTCCTACAATTCGCTCGACCAGGAGCAGGGACGCGTGGGCTATCTGTTCGAGCATGCGTTCAACAACGCCGTGACCGTCCGCCAGAAATTCCGCTACGTCGATGTCGATGCGGTCACCCGCTATGTCGGCTTTCTCGGCGCGCCGGTGGGCAATGTCGTCTCGCGCTACACCGGCTACGTCCACGACACGCTGCAATCGGCCATCATGACAACCAGGTCGAGGCCAGGCTATCGACCGGGCCCGTGCAGCACACACTCCTGGTCGGCACCGACTACACCTCGTCGAAGTTCAACGACAAGCAGGGATTCGGCTTCGGCGTCTCCGATCTCAACCTGGCCGCGCCGGTCTACGCGCCGGAATCCATTCCCGATCCCGCGATCTCGTCCTCGACGGCCCAGCGGCAAACCCAGTCCGGCGTGTATGTTCAGGACCAGGCCAGGCTCGATCACTGGATCCTGACATTGAGCGGCCGCAGCGACTGGGTCAGCACCACGGGTGAGGATCTGTTCGCGCTGATCCGGCAGACGCAGTCCGATCAGGCCTATAGCGGGCGAGCCGGGCTGACCTATGTGTTCGATTCCGGCGTTGCGCCTTACGTCGCCTATTCGACCTCGTTCTTTCCCAATCTCGGCGTCGATCCGTCGGGCGCCTTCTTCAAGCCGACCACCGGCAAGCAGACCGAAGTCGGTGTGAAGTACCAGCCGCAGGGCACGAGGAGCTTCATTACCGCGGCGGTGTTCGATTTGACCCAGGACGGCGGCCTGGTCACGACGGGGACGGGCGTGACGGTCCAGCGTGGCGAGATTCAAAGCCGCGGCTTCGAATTGCAGGCGCTTGCCAGCCTGGGCGGTGGTTTCGACATCACCTCGTCGTACACCTATCTCGACATGGTGACCAAGCAGGCCGCTGACGACTCGCTGATCGGCAAGTTTCCCTCGGGCAATCCTCCGCATACGGCGACGCTGTGGGCGAACTATGCCCTGCCGCTGGCCGGACCGTTTGCAGGATCGAGCGTCGGTGGCGGCGCGCGTTACATGTCCTGGAGCTACGGCGATGATGCGAACACGTTCAAGAACAGCTCGGTAACCCTGATCGACGCGGCGCTGAAATATGATTTTGGCCAGGCGATGAAGGAGCTGAAGGGCCTCCAGTTCCAGGTCAATGCCAAGAACCTGTTCAATCTGCACTACACCACGTGCCAAGTCGGTTATTGCCAAATCGCACACGCCGGCGACTAACGCGCAAGGTGGTGGGTGCCGATTTCAACCAAGGTGGTCCGGCAGGACAGGTGGTAGATCAGGCTGAACAATTGAACCCACATGATCGAACTCCACTGTTGATCACATGCAGGATGTTAGGCCCCCAGTTTTTCCGGCCGTTTTCGAGGGACAGGGAAAATGGCTTCGTCGGCGAGCGCCGTGATGTCGTCGGAACAGACCGGACGAAGTCGCCTCACGCGGGCGTGAGACGGATCTCCGTCAAAACACCTCGAAATATTCGCGGTGCTCCCAGTCGGTCACCTCTGACAGGAAGCGGTCGATCTCGGCATTCTTGATGTGGGTGTAGTAGTCGACGAACTCAGGCCCGAACTTCTCGCGGAAGAACGGATCGTCCTTCAGCGCGGCGACCGCATCGCGCAGCGACTTCGGCAACGGCGGCGCCTTGGTCTCGTAGGGCGTGTCGGCGGACGGGCCGGGGTCGAGCTTGCGATCGACGCCGTCGAGGCCCGACAAAATTTGCGAGGCCATGTAGAGATAGGGATTGGCGGCAGGCTCGCCGATGCGGTTCTCCAGGCGCGTTGCGGCATCATTGGCGCCGCCGAGCACGCGGATCATCACGCCGCGATTGTCGCGGCCCCAGATCGCGCGGTCCGGCGCCAGCGAATAGGAGCGGTAGCGCTTGTAGCCGTTGATGGTCGGGGTGGTGAAGACGGTCGAGGCGCGGGCGTGGTCGAGCAGGCCGGCAAGGTACGCCTTGCCGAACGCACTGAGCGGCTCGCCGCCGTCCTTCGTCATGAACTGGTTCTCGCCGGTCGTGCGCGAGACGATCGACTGATGCAAGTGCCAGCCGCTCGCGAACACATTCGGCAGTTTCGGCCGGCACATGAAGGTGGCGTGATAGCCGTGGCGGTGCGCGATCTGCTTCACGGCAGAGCGGAATAGCACCATGTTGTCGGCGGGCTCCAGCCCCTTCCTCGGCGCGAAGGTGAATTCGCACTGGCTCGGCCCGAACTCGACCTCGACCGAGCGCAAGGGCAGTCCGAGCGCGACGATATCGCGGCGCAAGATCTCCAGCACCGGCTCCATCTGATCGAAGCGCTGCTCGGTGAGGTATTGATAGCCGTGGCTGAGCAGGCTCACCGACGGCGGCGTGCCGGGCTGGCCGGCATCCTCGGGCCGCATATGCGCGTCGTCGAGCTTGAAGATGTGGAATTCAACCTCGAGGCCGGCGACGAAATCGTGGCCGCGGCCGCCGAGATCATCGAGCACCTTGCGGTAGAGACCGCGGGTCGCGAACGGCACGGGACGGCCGTCGCCAAAATAGAGATCGCAGAGCACCCAGCCCGTCGCGGGCGCCCATGGCAGCACGCGGAACGTGGTTGGGTCGGCGACCATCAACACGTCGGCCGCGCCCTCCATCTCCTTCATGCCGAACCCGCCGCCTGACGTGAACACCGGAAACACCGTGCGGTGCGAGGTATCCTTGGCGAGCATGGTCGTGGTGATGGAGCAGCCGCTCTCCAGCGAGGCGATCGCCTCGACGGCGATGATGGTCTTGCCGCGCAAAATGCCGTGCTGGTCCGGGAAGGCGAGGCGGATGACCTCGAGGTTCTTTTCCTCGACGATGCGGCGCAGGCGCGCTGCGGCGTCCCTCTGCTCATCCGACCACAGCGCATGACGCGCGACGAAAGTCACTCGGTTGCTCCTTCAGTCCGTGCTGTCATCGCCCGCGAAGGCGGGCGATCCAGTATTCCAGAGACGGCGACGTGTCCACGAGAGGCCGCGGCGTACTTCATGCCCCGCCTTCGCGGGGCATGACAGTGGAATGTGTGGCGCCCGCCGCTGATTGACGGCATTATCACTCCGCCGCCGTCAACCGGTGCACGTTGTCGGCGATCTCCTTCGGCACCGGCGCGGCCCAAGGTGCGCCGCGGCGGCGCTTGACGTCGACCTCCATCCAGTAGAGCTCCCAACCCTGGGTCGGCCCGATGCCGTCCATGGTGGCCGGTCCCTGGATGCTGCGCGCCCTGCTCTCGTCCAGGAACAGCATCGGCTTCTCGCCGCCGCCGACCTTCTCGATCTCCTGCCGCAGCAGGCGGCGGTACTGCACGATCGCCTTGTCGCTCGAGCCGAGATGCTCCTTGGTGCGGTCCTGGATCGCGCCCATGGATTCCACCGCCCACTGGTCGTGGACGTTGATGTCGGTGCCCATGCCGGTATAGGTCGCGGTCGCCTGCTCGTGCGGATCGAAGCCGTAATCGTTGCTGTGGTTCTTGCGCGATTTGTAGTCGGGCAGCTCATAGAGCTCGAGCCGCTGATCGCGCATCTTCTGCTTGTCGACCGGATTCGAATAGCTGGTGAAGATCGCGTACCAGTAGCAATTCTCATCGTCGACCGGCACGTGCCACTGCGTGATCGTCATTTCCGTGCTCATGGGGATGACGAAGCCGTGCGGGAAGAGCTGGTTGGTGACGCGCACATGGGTGCGCTCCTCGTCGATCTCGCGCAGCGCGATCAGCCGCAGGCCATATTCGGTGTGCTCGACATTGATGATCGGACGGTCGTATTCGCGCAGGATCTTTGTCATCGGCAGATCAGAGCCGGCGGAGGCGCCGCGGAACTGCTTGCCGTAAGCCGTCGACGTATCCTCGTCCTCGAAGAAGCGGTGCAGATAGGAGGCGTGCGCGGGATCGATGCCGACCTCGAGGGCCTGAAGCCAGTTGCAGGCCATGTGGCCCTTGAACGCAAAAGTGTGCGTGCCGGGCGCGACAAAGCAGTCGAGCTCCGGAAAGGCCGGCGGCTCATCCTCGCCGAGATAAGCCCACAGGATGCCGCTCTTCTCGACCACGGGATAGGAGCGCTGGCGAATGTTCTGGCAGAGTTTTGAGTCCTTCGGCTCCGCCGGCGTCTCGATGCACTGGCCGGTGGCGTCGAACAGCCAGCCATGGAAGGCGCAGCGCAGGCCGCCATGTTCGAGACGTCCGAAGGCGAGGTCGGCGCCGCGATGGGCGCAATGACGATCGATCAGGCCGTAGCGTCCGCTCTCGTCGCGGAACAGCACCAGGTTCTCGCCAAGCAGTTTGACGGGACGGATCGGGCGCGTGCCCTCCAGCTCGTCGACCAGCGCCGCCGGCTGCCAATAGCTCCGCATCAGCTTGCCGCAGGGGTCCTTCTGACCGGTACGGGTGATCAGGTCGTTCTGCTCCTGGCTCATCATGGCCGGTGCGTCCTTTGTCGGAGAGGCATTTGTTCGCCTATTGAACGAATGGGCGAATTATGCCATGCCTTGGTCCGGCGGCAAGCAATATTTTGCAGGATGTTCCCGGACCTATGCCCAAGCTGAAGCGCAGCGAAAACGGCGAGCGGGCGACGGATTTCGTCGAGAGCCTCGATCGCGGCCTGCGCCTGCTGCAATGTTTCGGCGCAACCACCGGTCCGATGACGCTGAGCGATCTCGCCCGGGCCGCAGAGCTGCCGCGCGCCACAGCGCGGCGCATGCTGTTCACGCTTCAGCGCGGCGGCTTCGTCGCCGGCGACGGAAAGCTGTTCTCGCTGACGCCGCACGTGCTGACGCTCGCTGCGTCCTACCTGCGCTCCAGCCAGCTCGTCGCCGTGCTTCAGCCGGTGCTCGATCGCGTCGCCACGGCAGCGCAGGAAATCTCCTCGCTCGCGGTGCTCGACGGCGACGACGTCGTGTTTGTCGCGCGCAGCAGCCCGGCGCGGATGTTTTCGGGTGGGCTCGAGATCGGCTACCGGCTGCCGGCGTTCTGCACCTCGGTCGGCCGCGCCATGCTCGGGCAGTTCGATGATGCAGCGCTTGCCGCACGCCTGAAGACAATGAAGCGCGAGATGTTGACGCCGCAGACAGTGACCGATCCCAAGGCGCTGCTGGCCAGCATCACCGCGGATCGCGAGCAAGGGTATTCGCTGGTCGATCGCGAGGCAGAGCCGCATTTCCGCTCGATCTCGGTTCCGGTGCGCCGATACGACGGCGTGATCGTCGCCGCCATCAACATGGGCGCCCATGTCGACCGCGTGCCGGCAGGGGAGCTGGTCGACCGGTTGCTCCCGCTGCTCCGCGAAGGCGCGGAGTCCGTGCGGTCGCAGCTGCTCTAGCAACGATCGTTGGCGCCGCGCGTCCGCGGGCCTATAATCTCGTCACGCAAGACAACAGGGAGGACGCCATGAAACACACCATGGTTCCCAGTGATCGCGTGGAGCACGTCGGCGTCTACGGGCGCGACGGCGCGAAGCTCGGCTCGATCGAGCGGCTGATGCTCGACAAGGTGACCGGCACGGTCGCCTACGCCGTGATCAGGACTGGCGGGCTGCTCGGCACGCACCACCATTATCCGGTGCAGTGGGGCGCGCTGAAATACGATCCCGCGCGGCAGGCTTTTCGTGTCGAGGTGACGCAGGACGAGCTCGCCAGCGGACCGTGCGAGTTCGACGGCGACGAATTCGACTGGGGCGATCGTTCGCAGCCCTACGCGCACCCAAATTATTGGTCGATCTGACGGCGCGATTGCCGCAGGCGTCGCGCGCTGAGCCGCCTCACTTGGTCGCGGTGCGCCGGCGCGCTCGCTGTGTCAAAAGGCAAAAATGCCGCATGACACACCTCTCATCGCCACCATCGTCGTCGGACTTGGACTCGCTTTCGTACTTGGAACTATAGCGCAGCGGTTCCGCATTCCGCCGCTTGTCGGCTACCTGCTTGCCGGCGTTGCCGTCGGCCCGTTCACGCCGGGCTTCGTCGCCGACCAGGCGCTTGCGACCGAGCTCGCCGAGCTCGGCATTATCTTGCTGATGTTCGGCGTCGGCCTGCATTTTTCGCTCCAGGATCTGCTGAGCGTCCGCAACATCGCCGTTCCGGGCGCCGTCGTGCAGATTGCGGTCGCCACACTGATGGGGCTCGGCCTTTCATGGCTGATGGGCTGGAGCGTCGGTGCGGGACTCGTGTTCGGACTGGCGTTGTCGGTCGCGAGCACGGTCGTTCTGCTCCGCGCGCTCCAGGAGCGGCGCCTGATGGAGACCGATCGCGGCCGCATCGCGGTCGGCTGGCTCATCGTCGAGGACCTCGCGATGGTGCTCGTGCTGGTGCTGTTCCCGGCGATCGCAAGCCTTCAGGGCGCCAGCGGCGACAAGCCAGCCTTCGAGCCGCTGGCCGCGCAGGCCGGCTTCGGGCTTGCCGGCATCGTGATGCTGACCTTGGCCAAGATCATCGTGTTCATCGGGCTGATGCTGGTGGTGGGGCGCCGGGTGATTCCCTGGATCCTGCACTACATCGCGCATACCGGCTCGCGCGAATTGTTCCGTCTTGGCGTGCTTGCGATCGCGCTGTGCATCGCGTTCGGGGCGACGAAGCTGTTCGACGTCTCGCTGGCGCTGGGCGCGTTCTTCGCCGGCATGATGCTGCGGGAATCGCCGCTCAGCGCACGCGCCGCGCAGGAATCGCTGCCGCTGCGCGATGCCTTCGCGGTGCTGTTCTTCGTCTCGGTCGGCATGATGTTCGATCCGATGAGCGTGGTCCGCGAACCCTGGCCGCTGCTGGCGACGCTGGCGATCATCATGCTCGGCAAATCACTCGCGGCGTTCCTGATCATAGTCCTGTTCCGGCATCCGGTCGCGACCGCGCTGACGATCTCGGCGAGCCTGTCGCAGATCGGCGAGTTCTCCTTCATCCTGGCCGAGCTCGGCGTCGCCTCGCAGATCCTGCCCAGTGACGGCCGCGACTTGATCATGGCCGGCGCGATCCTTTCCATCATGCTCAACCCGCTGATGTTCGCGGCCGCCACCTGGCTCGCGCCGCGTCTCGACCCGCGCCGGGATTCACCGCAGGCCGCGGCCGCCGTGCCCGAACCGATCCGCACCACGGACCTGACTGACCATACGATCGTGATCGGCTATGGCCGCGTCGGCGCGCTCGTCGGCGATGCCCTGAAACAGCGGCAATTGCCGTTCCTTGTCGCCGAGGTCGGCGAGAGTGCACTGGCGAAGCTGAAGCAGGGCGGCATCGAGACCGTCATGGGCAATGCCGCGCAGCCCGAAATTCTCGGCGCCACCAATCCGTCACGGGCGCGGCATCTCGTGATCGCGATCCCCGAGGCGTTCGAGGCGGGGCAGATCGTGCAGCAGGCGCGCGCGGCCAATCCGGACATCCGCATCATCGCGCGGGCGCATGCGGATGCGGAGGTCGATCATTTGAAGGGGCTGGGGGCGGATGTCGTCATCATGGGCGAGCGGGAGATCGCGCGCGGCATGATCGAGGAGCTGGAGAGGAGATATCCGGATGCTGCCCAGCAAGATCCCCGTGCGCTCGCGGTCGGTTCGGTCGTTTGACCTGATCACGCCGCAGGGCCGGACCTACCGCTTCCCGCCGCCGACATTGTTGCAGCGGTTGTTGCGGTGGGGGTTCGCGCATGCGGAGACAATGGCGATCTCCGCGGCGATCCTGGCGTTGATTTATGTGGCGGGCTTTGTGGCCGAGGCGCTGGATCGCTCGGTGTTTGACGCGTGCAATGACAGGGCTGGGGTGCGCAGGGTGGGTTAGCCTGCAGCTGCGCGAAGCGCAGTCCGCTGGCGTAACCCACCGCGTCCCCGCCTCGCTTTCTGTGTCACTGCCGATTGCGCATCCAGTCGGCAAGGCCCGATATCGCCTTGTCGAGGTCCTGCCGCGCGGCGGCGTCCGTGACCGTCTCGTCCAGCGCGCCGCGCATGCAGAGCAGCCACGCATCGCGCTCGGCGTCGCCGATGGCAAAGCCGATATGCCGCTGCCGTAGCCGCGGATGGCCCTTCTCGACGGAATAGAGTTTTGGGCCGCCGGTCCATTCGGTGAGGTAGCGCTTCAGCACGTCCCTGATCAGTCCGAGGTCATCCGCGTGCATCGCGCGGATCATTTTCGCCTCCGGCAGCGTGTCCATGCGCTCGTAGAAGCGGTCGACCAGAAGGTCGATCGTGCCGCTGCCGCCGATCCGCTCGAACATGGAGATTGCGACGTCGCTATCGGTCATTCATCAAATCCTGGTGTGTGCTGTGTGGCCCTTCATATCGTTTCTGTTTGAGAAACGAAAAGGGACGCAAGGCACATCCGCGCGCTCCGCTCTGCTCCCTCCCCCCTTGCGGGGGAAGGCAGGGGAGAGGGGTAGCCCGGGAAATGGTGTTTGTTGCTGCGAAGACGAGGTTCTTGCGCGATCGATGGAGTGCCCGTGTGGCACCCCTCTCCCTAACCCTCCCCCGCAAGGGGGGAGGGAACGCAGCGAGCGTGCCGTGAGAGATCGCCTTACAGCGCCACGCTGCGCAGGCCGAAACTCCGCGCTTCGTTCTGCAGCACCGGCCGCACCGCATCGACCAGCCTTGCAGCCGCTGCATCGACCGACAGCCCTGCCGTATCCACCACCGCCGTCGCGCGTGAATACAACGGTTCGCGGCTCAGCAGGATGTTGCGCAGCTCGGCCATTGCGGAGCGATCGTCCGCCATCGGCCGCAGGTCGCCCTGGCGGCGCACGCGGGCCATATGCTCCTCGGGCTCGGCCTTCAGCCAGATCGTGTAGAACGACGACAGAATCTGCTCGAAGGTCAACGGCTCCGACACGATGCCGCCGCCGGTCGCCAGCACCATCAACTCGTTGCGCGCGAGCAGCTGTTGCAGCGCTGCCTGCTCCATGCGGCGAAAGCCTTCCTGGCCGTAGAGCGCGATGATCTCGGCGACCGAGAGCCCGTTCTGCTGCTCGACCTCCTTGTTGAGCTCCACAAAACTCCAGCCGACCTTCTTCGCCAGCATCCGCCCCAGCGTCGATTTGCCGGCGCCGCGCAGGCCGATCAGCGCGATGCCGCAGAACGGTGCGCGCCGCGGCGCCGACGCGCTGCCGCCGGCGAGAACGTCCTTGGCCTGAGCGATTTGCGCCGGCGTCGCCTTGCGCAGGAGATCGCGAAACATCTGCCAGTCCGGCGTCGGGTCGGCCGAGGGAAGCAAATCTTCCAGATGCGCGCCCATCGCGTCCGAGACGCGGCGCAGCAGCACGATGGAGACGTTGCCCTTGCCGCTCTCGAGCTGCGCGATGTAGCGCTCCGAAATTCCTGATACCTTGGCGAGCACTTTTCGCGACATGCCGCGTAGCGCGCGCATGGTGCGCACGCGCTGTCCGAGCTGTTCGAGAAATCGGGATTCGGCGTCGGGACTGTCGGTCATGGACTGCAGATCATGGGCCTTCTTGAGAGGGTGTCCTGCGGCGCGTTTTGATGAAACATAATGCCTGCCAGCATTGACAGCAAGCCGCCGCGGTGTCTTTCTATGAATTATAATTCTAAATTCGGGGGAGAAGTCCGTGAGCGAGGGATCCTATAACGCGGTGACCTGGCTGCTCGACCGCAACGTCGAGGACGGCAGGGGAAGCAAGCTCGTCTTCGACGACACCGTCTCGCGGCTCACCTATGGCGAGCTCCAGCGCGAGACCCGGCGTGCCGCCAACATGTTGCGCCGGCTCGGGGTCCGCCGCGAGGAGCGCGTGGCGATGATCATGCTGGACACGGTCGATTTCCCGATCGTGTTCCTGGGCGCGATCCGCGCCGGCATCGTGCCGGTGCCGCTGAACACGCTGCTGACATCAGATCAATACGCCTACATCCTCGCCGATTGCCGCGCGCGGGTGCTGTTCGTCTCCGAAGCGCTCTATCCTGTTATCAAGGACGTCGTCGGCCGCATGCCGGATCTCGAGCACGTCGTGGTCTCCGGCGCCAAGATGAACGGCCACAGGCAGCTCGCGGAAGAGCTCGCCGGCGAGAGCGACCAGTTCACGACCGCCGCGACGCATCCCGACGAGCCGGCGTTCTGGCTCTATTCCTCCGGCTCGACCGGCATGCCCAAGGGCGTGCGCCATCTGCATTCGAACATGCAGGCGACCGCCGACACCTACGCAAAGCAGGTGCTCGGCATCCGCGAGAGCGACGTCTGCCTGTCTGCGGCAAAACTGTTCTTCGCCTATGGCCTCGGCAATGCGCTGACTTTTCCGATGTCGGTCGGCGCCACCGTGGTGCTGAACAGCGAGCGCCCGACGCYGGCGCGCATGTTCGACCTGATGAACAGGTACAATCCCTCGATCTTCTACGGCGTGCCGACGCTGTTCGCGGCGATGCTCAACGACGAGACGATGAAGGCCGAGCGCGGCGGCAAGTCGCTGCGCATCTGCACCTCGGCCGGCGAGGCGCTGCCGGAATCCGTCGGCAACAGCTGGAAATCGCGCTTGGGCGTCGACATCCTCGACGGCGTCGGCTCGACCGAGCTCTTGCACATCTTCCTGTCGAACGCGCCCGGCGACATCAAATACGGCTCGTCCGGCAAGCCGGTGCCGGGCTATGCGGTGCGGCTCGTCAACGAGGCCGGCCAGGATGTCGCCGACGGCGAGGTCGGCGAGCTGCTGGTTGATGCGCCCTCCGCCGGCGAGGGCTACTGGAACCAGCGCCACAAGAGCCGCCGCACCTTTGAAGGTCCGTGGACCCGCACCGGCGACAAATATGTCCGGGATGGCGAAGGCCGCTACACCTTCTGCGGCCGCGCCGACGACATGTTCAAGGTCTCAGGCATCTGGGTCTCGCCGTTCGAGGTCGAGAGCGCGCTGATCACGCATCCCGCCGTGCTGGAAGCCGCCGTCGTGCCGGAAGCCGATCCGGAAGGCCTGCTGAAGCCGAAGGCCTTCGTCGTGTTGCGTCCGGGCGCGGCGACGGCGGACTTGCAGGAGATGCTGAAAGAGCACGTCAAGCAGAAGATCGGCCCGTGGAAATATCCGCGCTGGATCGACGTGGTGGAGTCACTGCCGAAGACGGCGACGGGGAAGATCCAGCGGTTCAAATTGCGCGAGGGCGCAAACTAGCAATCGGTCGTCATGGCCGGGCTTGACCCGGCCATCCACGTGCATCCGCGATTGAGGAAAGGCGTGGATGCCCGGGTCAAGCCCGGGCATGACGACGGAGAAAGAAGAGCGAAGAAATGACCAACCTCACCCCCACCGGCTTCCTGACCATCGGCAGCGCCAGCCTCGAGTACAAATGGCTCGCCCCGCAGGACGCCGATGCACCCACCATCGTCATGCTGCACGAAGGCCTCGGCTCCGTCGGCCCGTGGGGCGACTTTCCGGAAAAACTGCAGCAAGCCAACGGCGCCGGCATCTTCGTCTATTCGCGCGCGGGCTACGGCCAGTCCAGCCCGGTCACGCTGCCGCGGCCGCTCGATTACATGCAGCGCGAGGCGCTGGATGTGCTGCCGAAAATCCTCGATGCGATTTCCTTCAAGCGCGGCCTCCTGCTCGGCCATTCCGATGGCGCCTCGATCGCGACGATCTATGCCGGCGCGCATCAGGATCACCGCTTGAACGGGCTCGTGCTGATGGCTCCGCATTTCATCGTCGAGGACATCTCGGTGAAATCCATCGCTGCGATCAAGACGACCTTCGAGACCACCGACCTCAAGGCGAAGCTGGCGCGCTGGCACAAGGATGTCGACAACGCCTTCTACGGCTGGAACCGCGCCTGGCTCGATCCGAAATTCCGCGACTGGGACATCTCGGAATACCTCGCCTACATCCGCGTTCCCATCCTGGTCGTGCAGGGCAAGGACGACCAATATGGGACACTGCGACAGGTCGAAATTGCGCAGGAAGAGTGTTATTGTCCGGTAGATTTGAAAATTATTTCAGACGCGGGACATTCCCCGCATCGTGAAGCGCCGGGGGCGACGCTTGACGCGATTGAGCAATTTGCAAAAGCGGCCCTGCGCGACGATCAGGGACTTCAGGGACGCGCCGCATGATCCTGCGGAGGCACATCCATGAATGTGCCTTCGGATGCGAGCGGCCCGTTGCCGTGGCCGCGATGGGCCTATGTGCCGGGCGAGACCGACGGGGTCGACGCGGATTACGAGACGCTTGATTTGGCCAAGGCGCTGGTGCCCTCGGCCTTCCGCGGCTACGTGCCGGCGCGCCATCCGGCGCTGCGCTACGGGCTCGCGCTCAACGACCGCGGCTATTTCTGGGAATCGCAGGAGGTGCTGGAGGCGGTCTGGGCCGCAGCCCCGCAAGGCGGCCGCGAGCGAATTCTTCTGCGCGCCTGCATTCACATCGCCAATGCCAATTTGCGACTGCGCATGCAGCGGCTGCATTCGGCCGCGCGCCTGTTCGGCGACGCGCAGGCAGAGTTGCGGGCGTTGAACTCGCGCAAGGCGGCCGCGGGTGGCGACGGCTTTGTCGAGAGCTTCCCCATTCCGGCGCTGACGGCTCTGCTCCAGGCCAAGCTGGGCCGTTCCGAACTCTCGAAGGCGGACTGGATCACCCTCGGCGCCATTGTGCGGTCTCAATAGGCCTCATGAAACAAAGTGCATGCGATGGCCGTTAAGGGCTAGACGCTTTCGAAAAGATGCACTATTGTGCATCTAACGCTACAGCCAAAACGCATAACCAAGCTCAAGGGTGGCCCATGGCCGGGGAAGATCGGCGCCTCGCAGGCGGCGCGACATTCATCGATTTCCAGACCGAACCGTCCCGCTACAAGCACTGGAAGCTCGCGGTCGATGGCGACGTCGCCACCCTGACCATGGACGTCGACGAGAACGGCGGCCTGTTCGAGGGCTATCTGCTCAAGCTCAACTCCTACGATCTCGGCGTCGACATCGAGCTGGCGGACGTCGTCCAGCGCCTGCGCTTCGAACACCCCGAGGTGAAGGTCGTGGTAATGCGCTCGGCCAAGAACCGCGTGTTCTGCGCCGGTGCCAACATCCGCATGCTTGCCGGCTCCACGCATGCCCACAAGGTGAACTTCTGCAAATTCACCAACGAGACCCGCAACGGTATGGAAGACTCTTCGGAGAATTCCGGCCAGCGCTTCATCACGGTGGTGAACGGCTCGGCCGCCGGCGGCGGCTATGAGCTGGCGCTCGCGACCGACCACATCATCCTCGCCGATGACGGCTCGTCGGCCGTTGCGCTGCCGGAAGTGCCGCTGCTCGCGGTGCTGCCGGGCACCGGCGGCCTCACCCGCGTCGTCGACAAGCGCAAGGTACGCCGCGACCACGCCGATTTCTTCTGCACCATCGAGGAAGGCGTGAAGGGCAAGCGTGCCGTGCAGTGGCGCCTCGTCGACGAGATCGCGCCGAACTCGAAGCTCGAGGCCAAGGTCGCCGAGCGCGCCAAGGAGTTTGCAGGCCAGTCGAAGCGCAAGGGCACCGGCAAAGGTATTGCGCTGACACCGCTCAGGCGCGTCATCGACGAGACCAGCATCCGCTACGGTTTTGTCAGCGTCGACATCGATCGCACGGCGCGCATCGCCACCATCTCGATCAAGGCGCCAGAGGCCGCGCCGCCGGCCGACATCGACGGCATGATGGCGCAGGGTCCTTCGTTCTGGCCGCTCCAGGTCGCGCGCGAGCTCGACGACGCCATCCTGCATCTGCGCATCAACGAGCTCGAGATTGCGATGCTCGTCTTCAAGAGCCATGGCGACCGCGCCCATGTGCTGTCATCCGACGCCTTCCTCGAAGCCAACAAGGCGCACTGGCTGGTCAACGAAATCAGGCACTACTGGAAGCGCGTGCTGAAGCGCATCGACGTCACCTCGCGCACGCTGGTGACGCTGGTCGAGCCCGGCTCCTGCTTTGCCGGCACGCTCGCCGAGCTCGTCTTCGCCGCAGACCGCTCCTACATGCTGATCGGCACGCGCCAGGGCGACAACCGTCCGCCGCCGTCGATCGAATTGTCGGCCATGAACTTCGGTCCGTATCCGATGAGCCACGGCCTGACCCGGCTGGAATCGCGCTTCCAGGCCGATCCGTCCGACATCGAGCGTGCGGAAGCCACCATGGGCACCGCGCTCGACGCCGAGCAGGCGGAAGAGCTCGGCCTCGTCACTTTCGCGCTCGACGACATCGACTGGGACGACGAGGTGCGTGTGTTTCTCGAGGAGCGCGCCAGCTTCTCGCCGGACAGCCTCACCGGCATGGAAGCCAGCCTGCGCTTCGTCGGCCCCGAGACGATGGAATCGAAGATCTTTTCGCGTCTGACCGCGTGGCAGAACTGGATCTTCCAGCGCCCGAACGCGGTCGGCGAGGAAGGCGCGCTGCGCCGCTACGGCAGCGGCCAGAAGCCGAAATTCGATATGACGAGAGTTTAGCGAGTAGGGAGTGGTGAATGGCGAATAGGGATTTCCATTCGCTACTCACCATTCGCCATTCGCAAGCTCACGGTTCGATGCCAATCGTTGAATGAATCAGTCCCCCACGGGAGGTCCACCATGAACATCATGAACGTCGACTACTCGACCAAGATTCCGAACAACGTGAATCTCGCCGAAGACCGCCAGGTGCTGAAGGCGCTGGAAGGCTGGCATCCCGGCTATATGGACTGGTGGAGCGACATGGGGCCGGAAGGCTTTCAGGAGTCGCTGGTGTATCTGCGCACCGCCTATTCCGTCGATCCGCGCGGCTGGGCCAAGTTCGATTATGTCCGCATGCCCGACTATCGCTGGGGCATCCTGCTTGCGCCGCAGGAGGAAAATCGCGTCGTTCCGTTCGGCGAGCATTTCGGCGAGCCTGCGTGGCAGGAAGTCCCGGGCGAGTATCGCGCCATGCTGCGCCGCCTGATCGTGATCCAGGGCGACACCGAGCCGGCTTCCGTCGAGCAGCAGCGCCACCTCGGCAAGACCGCGCCCTCGCTCTACGACATGCGCAATTTGTTCCAGGTCAATGTCGAGGAAGGCCGCCATCTCTGGGCGATGGTCTATCTGCTCCAGAAGTACTTTGGCCGCGACGGCCGCGAGGAAGCGGATGACTTGCTGCGCCGTCGCTCGGGCGATGCCGATGCGCCGCGCATGCTCGGTGCGTTCAACGAGGCGACGCCGGACTGGCTGTCCTTCTTCATGTTCACCTATTTCACCGACCGCGACGGCAAGATGCAGCTGCACTCGCTCGCGCAGTCGGGCTTCGATCCCTTGTCGCGCACCTGCCGTTTCATGCTGACGGAAGAAGCGCACCACATGTTCGTCGGCGAGACCGGCATCACCCGCGTCGTGCAGCGCACTTGTGACGCGATGTGTGAAGCCGGCATCACCGATCCCGCCGACATCGCAAAGGTTCGCGCGCTCGGCGTGATCGACCTGCCGACGATCCAGAAGAAGTTGAACCTGCACTACACGCTGTCGCTCGACCTGTTCGGCTCGGAGGTCTCGACCAACGCGGCCAACGCCTTCAACACCGGCATCAAGGGCCGCTATCACGAGACCCAGATCGACGACGATCACCAGCTCAAGAACGCCACCTATCCGGTGCTCAAGTTCATCAACGGCGAGATCAAGCTGGTCGACGAACCGGCGCTGACTGCGCTCAACATGCGCCTGCGCGACGATTACAGCCAGGACTGCGTCAAGGGCATGCTGCGCTGGAACAAGGTGATCTCGACCGCGGGCTATAACTTCCAGCTCAAACTGCCCAACGTCGCTTTCCATCGCCATATCGGCGAGTTCAAGGGCATCCATGCGACGCCGGATGGTCTTTTGATCGACGATGCCACCTGGGCCAGGCGTAAGGACGAATGGCTGCCCTCGACCGCCGATGGCGACTTCATCACCTCGCTGATGCAGCCCGTCACCGAGACCGGCAAGTTCGCATCCTGGATCTCGCCGCCGAAGGTCGGCATCGACAACAAGCCCGGCGATTTCGAGTACGTGAAGATCGAGTCGTAGGCGTTAGCAACCGACGCTCTTGCTATACAAATGGTGTCATCACCCGCGAAAGCGGGTGATCCAGTATTCCAGAGGCGGCTGTGCTTCAGCCGAGAAGCCGCGGCGTACTGGATGCCCCGCCTTCGCGGGGCATGACAGCGGAGTGTGCGGCGCGGCTTCTCCCTAAGCCGCCTACCCCGCGATCTCCAGCCCGGCATTGGCGTACACCACGCCACCATCCACCGCGATGGTGTTGCCGACCACGTAATCACCCGCGCGCGAGGCGAGATAGATCGCAACGCCGGCCATGTCCTCATCGGTTCCGATACGCCGCGCCGGAATGCGCTTTGCGACCTCGTCCGCATGGTCGCGCGCAGCGCGGTTCATGTCGGACTTGAACGCGCCCGGCGCGATCGCGGTGACGTTGATGTTGTCCTTGATCAGCTTCGTCGCCATGCGCCGCGTCAGATGGATCACGGCGGCCTTGCTGGCGGCGTAGGAATAGGTCTCGCTCGGATTGACGAAGATGCCGTCCACCGAGGCGATGTTGATCACCTTGGCCGGCCGCTCGTGCGAGGCCGCCGCGCGCAGCGGTTTTGCCAACGCCTTGGTCAGGAAGAACAGCGACTTGACGTTGAGGTCCATCACCTTGTCCCAGCCGCTCTCCGGGAATTCGTCGAACTCCGCGCCCCAGGCCGCACCCGCATTGTTGACGAGGATGTCGAGCTTCGGCTCCAGCTTGATGATCTCGGAGGCCAGCCTGTCGCAGCCTTCGATGGTCGAGATGTCGATCGGCAGCGCGATGCATTCGCCCTCATATTGGGCGGAGAGCTCTTTCGCCGTCGCCTCGCACGGCCCGGCCTTGCGCGCGGTGATGTAGACCTTCGCCGCGCCTTGCGCGAGGAAGCCCGCCGCGATCATCTTGCCGATGCCGCGCGACCCGCCGGTCACGAGCGCGACACGGCCTTTGAGCGAGAACAGATCGTTGAACATGGTGCCTCCCTTGGTTGACGCCGTTTTGAGCGCGGCGGAGAGGGGAGTCAAGGAAGGCGCGAGTGTGGCGCGGCTGTGGTCCAACTCACTCGGTGTCGTCCCGGCGAACGCCGGGACCCATAACCACAGGGAGTAGTTTGGCGACGACTCGTCGTTCKGTACTTCTACCAAATGTAATCGATGGATTCCGCGGTATGGGTCCCGGCGTTCGCCGGGACGACAGCGTGGCTACGCCGCCGCAATCCGGCGAAAGCCGTTCCACATCGCGGTCGCGGCGCCTGAGGTCAGCACCGGCAAAATTCGCGCGTCCTGGTAATTGCCGTTGAGCGAGACGCGTGGCAGCGCGGTCATGTGGCCGGCATTTTCTGCGAACAGCATGCCGGGCCGGGTCGTCACCGCGGTCTTGAAGCCGGCCGATGCAGCGAGTGCGAATTCGCGCTCGCCCGCCGCTTCGCGGTCGCCATAGGGGTAGGCGAAGTGCAGCACTGTACGGCCGAGCGCCTGCTCGATCCGCGCGCGGCTTACCGCCATCTCCTGTGCGGCGATCCCCTCGCTCTGCCTGGCGAGATTGCAATGGCTGATGGTGTGCGCGCCGATCGTGACCAGCGGATCTGCGGCAAATGCCTTCACCTCGTCCCAGGACAGGCACAGGCTGCGGCACAGTGCGGCCATGTCGACGTCGTATCTGGCGCAGAGCGCCTCGATCTCGCGCTTGAGATCATGTTCCCCCGGCAGCGCGCGCAGCCAATCGTGCAGGCGGTCGAACGCCATTTGTTTTGCGGCGGGGGTCGTTGCATCCAGCCGCAGCGCGGAATTGCCGATCTGGATGTCGATGTGTTCGGCCTTCGCGATCACGGTTTCCAGCGCGGTCCACCACAGGCGTCCGGTGCCCTCGGCAAATTCGCTCGCGACATAGACGGCCAAGGGCGCGTCAAATTCGCGCAGAACCGGCAGCGCGAATTCGAGATTGTCGCGGTAACCGTCGTCGAGGGTGAATGCGGCGAAGGGGCGGGTGAACCGGCCCTGCACCAGCCGCTCATGCAGCTCGTCCATGCTGACGATGTCGATCCCGCGCGAGCGCAAATGGCTCAGCGTGGCGCGCAGGAAATCGGGGGTGACTTCGAGGTGCCGGTTCGGCTGGAACGCCGCCTCGCGGGCCGGCCGCACATGGTGCAGCATGAAAATGGCGCCGACGCCCGACAAGAGCGGGCGCAACAGGTGGTGCGCCCCGCTGAAATAGAGTGCCCCCAGCCCGGCGCGGATGACGTTGTTTCGGAGTTGTTTCATGACCGGCTGGCGAACTCTGGCATTCCACTTTCAACTTACGGAAGAACCCTTGAAGAAAAAGTTATTCCAATTGTCGACGCATGGCCTTCGGAAGGGCATCATTTCCGGTTTGACAGCCCGCCAAGGGTTTGTTTTGTCTCCGGTTCCAGAGTTCGGGTCGTTGAATGCAGAAGCTTTTCAGGTGGGCCAGCAAATGGTGGCCAGGGCTGATCCCCCTGGCCGTCATGTGGGGATTTGCGGCCTGGAATAATACCTTGCCGGTCGAGGCGGACCTGTCCGCCCGCAGCTCGGCCGCGCTCAAGGAGACCGTTCTGGACAAGACCCGGATCGCGGTCGACGGGCGGGACGTCGGCCTGGCCGCGGACGCCTTTTCCGAGGAGGGGCGCCGCGATGCCGTGATGGCGGTCGAGCTCGTCCCGGGCGTGCGCCTGGTCGACGACCGGACCCGCCTTGTTCCCGAAGCAACGCCCTTCGTCTGGAATGCCGAGCGTGACGTGGTGCGGGTGACGCTGTCCGGCTCCGCGCCCCTGCCGTCGATGAAGGCGCGCCTGACCGAGGCCGCGCGCAAGGAGGTCAACGGGACCGAGGTCGCCGATCAGATGGGTCTCGCGCGCGGCGCGCCGCCGCGGTTCGAGGCGGCCGCGATGCTGCTGCTCGACCAGATCGGCAAGCTCAAGGACGGCAAGATCACGATCACCGACACCAAGGTCAATCTGTCGGGCATGGCGCGCGACCTCGGCGGCCGTGAGGCGATCGCGGCCGCGCTCAAGAACCTGCCGGAGGGCTTTTCGGTCGCCGCCAACGATGTCAAGGCGCCGCCCTACATCTTCCAGGCCTACAAGGACCCGGTCGCCGCGACCGTGACGCTGACGGGCTACGTGCCTGACAACAACGTGCACGCGGCCATTGCAACGAGTGCCTCGCGAAAGTTCTTCACCGAAAAGGTCGTCGACAATCTCAAGGCCAGCGTCGGCGCACCCGGCTCCTTCAATACTGCCGTGGTCGCAGCGCTCGGCGGGCTGTCGCGGCTGTCGACCGGTACGCTCGTGGTGTCCGATCGCGAGGTGAAGCTGTCGGGCGACGCGCTCTATGAAGGGGCCGCCAACGACATCCGCGCAGGCCTCGGCAAGGACTTCCCGAAGAACTGGCAGTACAAGCCGGAGATTACGGTGAAGCCTGCCGCGGGCCCGGTCGACGGCACGGTCTGCCAGCAATTGTTCACGGAGCTCCTGAACAAGGGCAAGATCCGCTTCGCAACGAAACGCGCCGACATCGACCCGGATTCCGCCGGCATTCTCGACCACCTGATCGAGACGGCGCTGCGCTGCCCCACGACCAATATCGAGGTGGCCGGGCACACCGATGCCGACGGTGAGGACTCCTTCAATCAGGCTCTCTCGGAGAAGCGCGCGCAGGCCGTGATCGACTATCTGGTCAAGGCCGGGCTGCCGGCCACCCGCTTCACTCCGGTCGGCTATGGCGCCACGCAACCCCTCGCCGGCAATGACACCGACGAGGGCAAGGCGCAGAACCGCCGCATCGAATTTCTGGTGAGGTGATGATGCCCTATCTCGTCTCGTTCCATCTGGGCTGGCTGATCGGCTCGCTGCTGCTGGGCTTTTGCATGGGCTGGATCTCGGTGGTCCAGCGCGGCAACGGTACCTCGAAGGTGACCGCGCGCTGGCTCGCCGTGCTTGCCGCCGCCCTGGTCGCAGCCTCCTTCGCGCATGTGGTGCCCGGCCGCTTCGGCTATTGGCTCGATCTCGGGCTGGTCATGTTCGCCTGCTACCTCGTCGGCTGCACCATCGGCGCCTGGCTGCGCGACAGGGTGGTCTCGCGGAGCCAGCCGGCGGCTTAGGTCTTCAGGTTCGCTCAGGGGCGGGCCTCTATCCAACATTGCGATAACGGCTTGATCGGCAAGCAAATTGCCGAACGATCGCAATGCGCTTGACATTAATACGTACGTACGTATTACTTTCCTTATGCCAAAGCCCTCACTCAAAGACGCCATCCTCGATGCCGGCCTGAAGGTCATGTTCAGGACCGGCTATCACGGCACCAGCGTGCGCGACGTCACCGCTGCGGCAGGCGCGCCGCAGGGGTCCTTCACCAACCATTTTCGTTCCAAAGAGATATTCGCCTCCGAGGTGCTCGGCCGCTACTTCGACACCACGAGGGGGCTGGTCGCGGAGGCGCTCGACGACACCTCGCTGACGCCGCGCGCGCGGCTGCGGCGCTATCTCGACATCATCACCGGCCGGCTCGAGGCCGACGGTTTTGGCCGTGGCTGCCTGATCGGTGACCTCAGCCTGGAGGCATCAGCCAGCAGCGAAATGCTGCGCGCGCGTCTCGCCGAAATCTTCGCGCAATGGCGCGCGCCGTTCGCCGCCTGCATCAGGGACGCCCAGACGTGCCGCGAGATCGCATCCGATTTCGAGCCCGAAGAGCTTGCCGATTTCCTGCTCGCGTCCTGGCAGGGCGCGATCCTGCGCATGAAGGTCGACCGCAATCCCAACGCCCTCGAACGTTTCAAGACCATCGCCTTTCAAACCGTCTTCAGGGAGCTGACATGAGCAAGCCAACTGAAATCGAGATTCTCAAAGCGTCCGTGCTGGGAAGCACGATGGCCTATCGCGAGGCGGGAGATCGCGATGCGCCCGCTGCCCTGTTCCTGCACGGCAACCCGACGTCGTCGCATATCTGGCGCAACATCCTGCCGCTTGTATCGCCGGTCACACATTGCATCGCGCCCGATCTCGTCGGCTTCGGCCAGTCCGGCAAGCCCGACATCGGCTATCGCTTCGTCGACCACGTCCGCTATCTCGATGCATTCATCGAACAGCGCGGCATCAAATCGGCCTATCTTGTCGCGCAGGACTGGGGCACCGCGCTCGCGTTCCATCTCGCCGCGCGCCGGCCGGATTTCGTACGCGGCCTTGCCTTCATGGAGTTCATCCGCCCGATGCCGACCTGGCAGGACTTTCACCACACCGAGGTCGCGGAGGAGCAGGACCACGCCGAGGCGGCGAGGGCGGCGTTCCGCAAATTCAGGACGCCGGGCGAGGGCGAAGCGATGATCCTCGAGGCGAACGCGTTCGTCGAACGCGTGCTGCCCGGTGGCATCGTTCGCAAGCTCGGCGAGGACGAGATGGCGCCTTACCGTGCGCCATTCCCAACGCCGGAGAGCCGCCGGCCCGTTCTCGCCTTCCCCCGCGAACTGCCGATCGCAGGCGAGCCCGCCGACGTCTACGAGACGCTCCAATCCGCGCATGCGGCGCTGGCTGCATCGTCCTATCCGAAGCTGTTGTTCTCGGGCACGCCCGGCGCGCTCGTCGCGCCCGAATTCGCCGAGCGGTTCGCAGCCTCGCTGAATCACTGCGCATTGGTGCGCCTCGGACCTGGGCTGCACTTTCTCCAGGAGGATCACCCCGAGGCGATCGGCCGCTCCGTCGCCGGCTGGATCGCCGGCATCGAAGCCGTGCGCCAGCAGCGCGCTGCCTGAAGGCGGGCGAGATGGCTGATGTGACCATCATCTATTGCCGTCCCTGCGGCTACGAGAAGCGCGCCAAGGACGCCGCTGCTGCGCTGCGGCAGCATCTGGCGCTGGAGGCGGCTCTCGTGCCCGCCAAGGGTGGGATCTTCCAGGTCAAGGTCGGCGACAGCATCGTCGCCAGCCGCAGCAAGGGCCACTTTCCCGGTACCGACGAAATCGTGGCCGCCGTCACTTCCGCGTGGCACTGATCCGGGGCGGATTCCGATCGCTTCCTGAGGCCGCCACCGTCGCCGCGGCCTTTCGGCCCACCTGAAATCCCTGAACAACAGCGCCGGCCACCCCCTCTTTCGCCAGGCGGGGGCGCCCCATAGATTGACGTCGGCTTAAGTCGTGACGGAACATTGTGCGGTCGAAATCATCAAAACTTCATGGCGCCTGCGCAGGATTGCCATGGAGATTCGCGTCAGTCTTGCCGCCGAAAGCGCCAATCCGTGCATCAGGAGCCCGCAACCCTGCCTAAAATATTGAAGGCACGAGTTTTTGTTCGAATTGCTGAATTCCACTCCGCTCCAAAACGCGCTAGTGGAAGGGCATGGGGCATGCGCGATGCCGGAGCCGGCGGCAAGGGTTCGTTGAATGCCTGTGCGTCGTCCGCCTGTCCGCCGGCCACCCCGGCCGCTGAAGCGTTGTTCGAGGTCTAGATGCTGGAAGCCATACGCAGGGCGATGACGTTTCTGCGCCAGAAGCAAGTCCTGCATAAGCTTGGAGTTGTGATCAGCGTCGCGGTCATCGGCATCGCTTGCTATGTGCTCTACCACATGCTGCGGGGCATCGACGTCAACGAGGTCCTCGAAGCGATCAAGAGCACCGAGCCGAGCCAGATCGCGATGGCGGCGCTGTTCGTGGCCGCGGGCTATTTCACCCTGACCTTCTACGATCTGTTCGCCGTGCGCGCGATCGGTCACGCCCATGTGCCCTACCGCATCAATGCGCTCGCCGCCTTCACCAGCTATTCGATCGGCCACAATGTCGGCGCCAGCGTCTTCACCGGCGGCGCGGTGCGCTACCGCATCTATTCGGCCTATGGCCTGAACGCGATCGACGTCGCAAAGATCTGCTTCCTCGCCGGCCTGACCTTCTGGCTCGGCAATGCCGCGGTGCTCGGCCTCGGCATCTCCTACCATCCGGAAGCCGCTGCCGCGATCGACCAGCTTCCGCCCTGGCTGAACCGGATGCTGGCGATGATGATCATCGCGGGGCTGGTCGCCTATGTGGTCTGGGTCTGGACCCAGCCGCGGGTGGTCGGCCGCGGGCCCTGGACCGTGGTGCTGCCGGGCGGCCCGCTGACGCTACTCCAGATCGCCATCGGCATCATCGATCTCGGCTTCTGTGCGCTCGCGATGTACGTGCTGGTCCCGGACGAGCCCAATCTCGGCTTCGTCGTGGTGGCGGTGATCTTCGTCTCGGCGACGCTGCTCGGTTTCGCCAGCCACTCGCCGGGAGGGCTCGGCGTGTTCGATGCCGCCATGCTGGTCGGCCTCTGGCAGATGGACCGCGAGGAACTGCTGGGTGGCATGCTCCTGTTCCGCGTCCTCTATTATCTCTCCCCCTTCGTCATATCTGTAATCTTGCTGACGTTTCGCGAGGTTATAATCGGCGCTCGATCGAAGCGCTTGCAGCAGGCGGCGCTCAAGCTCGACCCCGGCCCGGCGCGTGAAGCCGCCTATGTGAGAGAGCGCAGCGACACCGGCGCCTGACCGGCGCATCCCCTTAGGAGAAGCCCGCCCCGATGGCGATCGACGCCCCATCTTCTCCCTCCGCGCAGCCCTGGTCCGACCGGCTGCGGCACTCGACAGTCATCCTGATCGCCGCGGCGCTGGCGCTGTCGGTGGTGGTTTCGCTCGGCGAATTGTCGGTGATGCGGGCGGCCACGGTGTTCCTCTGCATCGCGGCCGCGGCGCTGATCCCCTGGCGGCTGCACGACAACGCCGCCTCGCGCGACGACACCCGCCGCGTCAACCCGGTCGAGAGCGCGGCGGTGGCCGCGGTCGTCGCCGGCATGCCGGATCCGGCGGTGCTGCTCGACCGCGCCGGGCGCGTCATCCATCTCAATGCCGCCGCCGCCCAGCTGGCGCCGGCACTGCGCAAGAACGAGCTCGCCCAGTTCGCGCTGCGCTCGCCGGAGATCATCACGGCGCTGCGGGAGTCGATCGCGACCACCGAGCCGCGGCGCACGACCTATCTCGACCATGTGCCGGTCGACCGCTGGATGGAGCTGACCATCACGCCGGTGCCGGTGCCGACCTCCTTCGGCGGCGCCGACAAATGCATGCTGATGACCTTCCACGACCAGACGCCGCTGCGCCGGGTCGAGGAGATGCGCGCAGACTTCGTCGCCAATGCCAGCCACGAGCTGCGGACGCCGCTCGCCGCGCTGTCGGGCTTCATCGATACGCTCCAGGGCCAGGCCAAGGACGATCCCAAGGCACGCGAGCGGTTCCTCGGCATCATGCACAACCAGGCGACCCGGATGGCGCGCCTGATCGACGATCTGCTCTCGCTCTCGCGGGTCGAGCTGTCGGCCCATGTGCGGCCCGACACCCTGGTCGACCTGTTGCCGATCATCTTCCAGGTCGCCGACGGGCTCGAGCCGCTGGCGCGGGAGCGCCAGGTCGAGGTCGAAACCCATTTGCCTGAGACCCCGGTGATGATCGCGGGCGACCGCGAGGAATTGCTCCGCCTGTTCGAGAACCTGATCGAGAACGCGCTCAAATACGGGGCGTCGGGCGGACGTGTCATCGTGTCGCTGGCCGCGGCGGCAGCCACTGATGGAACTCAGGAAATCCGGGTCATGGTCCGTGATTTCGGCCCCGGCATCGCGCCCGAGCACCTGCCGCGGCTGACCGAGCGGTTCTACCGGGTCGACGTCGGTGACAGCCGCTCGCAGGGCGGGACGGGGCTCGGATTATCGCTGGTGAAACATATTCTTAACCGCCATCGCGGCCGGCTTTTGATCGAGAGCGTGCCCAAGCAGGGCGCCGTTTTCACGGCCTGTTTTCCCCAGGCGAAGACCGCGGCTTCGACCTGATATTCAAGCGATTTCAATCGCTTGGCCGTGTCATCCAGCTGTCACGAAACCTTCGTAAAAGCACAGCCGACCGCTCCTAAAGGGGCGGCACGGGGAGCGCGATCGGGCGCGGATGGCGCTTCGCTCCCCTGTATGGAGACCACCATGAATTTCATCAAAACTATCGTCGCTGCCGGCTTGGTCGCCGCATCGGCGACGGCGGCGTTTGCTGCCGACATCACGGGTGCCGGTGCGACGTTCCCGTTCCCGATCTATTCCAAGTGGGCTGACGCCTACAAGAAGGAGACCGGCAACGGTCTGAACTACCAGTCGATCGGCTCCGGCGGCGGCATCAAGCAGATCCAGGCCAAGACCGTGACCTTCGGCGCCAGCGACGCGCCGCTCAAGGCCGAGCAGCTCGAGAAGGACGGCCTCGTCCAGTGGCCGATGGTGATGGGCGCCATCGTTCCGGTCGTCAACATCGAGGGCGTGAAGCCCGGCGAGCTGGTGTTCGACGGCGAGACCCTGGCCAGCATCTATCTCGGCAAGATCACCAAGTGGGATGACGCCGCGATCAAGAAGCTCAATCCGAACGTGAAGCTGCCGTCGGACGCGATCACCGTGGTCCGCCGCTCGGATGGTTCGGGCACGACCTTCAACTTCACCAACTATCTCGCCAAGGCCAGCGCGGACTGGAAGAGCAAGGTCGGTGAGGGCACCGCGGTCGAGTGGCCGGTCGGCGTCGGCGCCAAGGGCAACGAAGGCGTGTCGGGCAACATCAGCCAGACCAAGAACTCGATCGGCTACGTCGAGTACGCCTATGCCAAGCAGAACAAGCTGACCTACACCGGTCTCGTCAACAAGGCCGGCAAGCCGGTGCAGCCGACGGTCGAAGCCTTCCAGGCGGCCGCTTCCAATGCCGACTGGGCCAAGGCTCCCGGCTACTACGTCATCCTGACCGACCAGCCCGGCGACAAGTCCTGGCCGATCACGGCGGCGACCTTCATCCTCATGCACAAGGATGCCACCGACAAGGCAGCCTCGCAGGAAGCCATCAAGTTCTTCCGCTGGGCCTTCAAGAGCGGCGGCAAGGCGGCTGAAGAGCTCGACTACATCCCGATGCCGGACCCGGTCGTCCAACTGATCGAGAAGACCTGGGCTGCCGAGATCAAGAGCTAAGCGCTCTCGTCCCGGACTGGGCGCCGGGATCTCACAAGACCTCCGCTCCGGATTGGCCTCGCGCCGCATCCGGAGCGCAAGACCGACAACAAGCGTATATCAAACGGGCACAGGGGATCGGCGTGGCAGAGATGGCCGTTCAGAGCGATGTAATCGACGACGCCGGACCGTATGACCGCGCCAAGGCCTTGGGCGCCTTCAAGCTCGGCGACCTCACCTTCTACTGGATCACGCGGCTGTCCGCGATCTCGGTGCTGCTCATCCTCGGTGGCATCATCATCTCGCTGATCGTCGGCGCGTTCCCGGCGATGAAGGAATACGGCTTCGCCTTCCTGTGGACTCAGCGCTGGGCGCCGTCGGCAGATCCGCCCGTGCTCGGCGCGCTCGGCCCGATCTACGGCACGCTCATCACCTCCTTCATCGCGATGGCGATCGCCATTCCGGTCGGTCTCGGCATTGCGATCTTTCTGACTGAGCTCTGCCCGCAATGGGCGCGCCGCCCGATCGGCATGGCGATCGAGCTGCTCGCCGGCATTCCCTCGATCATCTACGGCATGTGGGGCTTCTTCGTGCTCGGCCCGTTCCTGGCCAACACGTTCCAGCCTTTCATGATCAAGATCTTCGACGGCATCCCCGTGCTGGGCGCGATCTTCGCAGGCCCGCCGTCCTATCTCAGCCTGTTCAACGCGGCGCTGATCCTCGCCATCATGGTGCTGCCCTTCATCACCTCGATCTCGGTCGACGTGTTCAAGACGGTGCCGCCGGTGCTCAAGGAAGCCGCCTACGGCGTCGGCTGCACCACCTGGGAAGTCGTGCGCAGCGTGGTGATCCCCTACACCCGCGTCGGCGTCATCGGCGGTGTCATGCTGGCGCTCGGCCGCGCGCTCGGCGAGACCATGGCGGTGACCTTCATCATCGGCAACTCGTTCCGCATCTCGTCGTCGATCTTCGCCCCGGGCACCACGATCTCGGCGGCGATCGCATCGGAGTTCGCCGAGAGCGACGGCCTGCACCAGTCCGGCCTGATCCTGCTCGGCCTGCTGCTGTTCGTGCTGACATTCTTCGTGCTCGCGGCTGCACGGTTGATGCTGATGCGTCTTGAAAAGAAGGCGGGGAAGTAACATGAACCCGATCTACGCACGCCGCCGCCGCATGGACATCGTCATCCGTGTGCTCTGCCTGGCTGCCGCTGCCTTCGGCGTCACATGGCTCGCGCTGATCCTGATAACGCTGCTCTACAACGGCATTGCCGGCCTGAACCTGGAGCTCTTCGTTGCGGACACGCCGCCTCCGGGCTCGACCGAGGGCGGCCTGCGCAACGCCATCGTGGGTTCGATCATCATGACCGTGCTCGGCGTCGGCATCGGCGCGCCGCTCGGTCTGTTCGCCGGCACCTATCTCGCCGAGTACGGCCGCAACGACCGCCTGACCTCGGTGATCCGCTTCATCAACGACATCCTCCTGTCGGCGCCCTCGATCATCATCGGCCTGTTCATCTATGGTGCGGTGGTGGTGCCGATGCGCGGCTTCTCGGCGATTGCCGGCTGCCTCGCGCTTGCGGTGATCGTCATCCCGGTGGTGCTGCGCACGACCGAGGACATGCTGCTGCTGGTGCCGAACGCACTGCGTGAGGCGGCCTCGGCGCTCGGCCTGCCGCGCTCGCTGGTGATCAAGCGCATCGCCTATCGCGCGGCGCGCTCGGGCCTCATCACCGGCGTGATGCTGGCCACCGCCCGCGTCGCCGGCGAGACCGCGCCGCTGCTCTTCACCGCGCTGTCGAACCAGTTCTTCAGCCTGGGTCTGAACAAGACGATGGCGAACCTGCCGGTCACCATCAACAATTTCGTGCAGAGCCCCTACGCCTACTGGAAGCAGCTCGCCTGGAGCGGCGCGCTGCTCATCACCCTGACCGTTCTTGCCCTGAATATTGGCGCGCGCATTCTGAGCGCCGAGAGGACCGCAAAATGAGTGATCTTTCCGTATCGATGAGCGCGGCCGGTGGTTTGCCCCAGGCGCCGGTGCTGCCCGAAGCTCCGGCCAAGGTGACGGTGCGCAACCTCAATTTCTATTACGGCGAGCACCACGCGCTGAAGAACATCAATCTGGCGCTCGGCACCAACCGCGTCACGGCGTTCATCGGCCCGTCTGGCTGCGGCAAGTCCACCCTGCTGCGCATCTTCAATCGGATGTACGACCTCTATCCGGGCCAGCGCGTCACCGGTCAGCTCATGCTCGACCAGACCAACGTCCTCGACCCCAAGCTGGACCTCAATTTGTTGCGCGCCCGCGTCGGCATGGTGTTCCAGAAGCCGACGCCGTTCCCGATGACGATCTACGAGAACATCGCCTTCGGCATCCGCCTTTACGAGAAGATCTCGAAGTCCGAGATGGACGACCGCGTCGAGAAGGCGCTGCGCGGCGGCGCGCTGTGGAACGAGGTCAAGGACAAGCTCAACGCCTCCGGCCTGTCGCTCTCCGGCGGCCAGCAGCAGCGCCTCTGCATCGCCCGCACGGTCGCGGTGCGGCCCGAGGTGATCTTGTTCGACGAACCCTGTTCGGCGCTCGACCCGATCTCGACCGCCAAGGTCGAGGAGCTGATCCAGGAGCTATCCGAGAACTACACGATCGCGATCGTCACCCACAACATGCAGCAGGCGGCGCGCGTCTCCGACAAGACCGCCTTCATGTATCTCGGCGAGCTGATCGAGTTCGACGACACCAGCAAGATCTTCACGTCGCCGACCGACCGGCGCACGCAGGATTACATCACCGGCCGGTTCGGCTGAGGAGACGGAACATGGGTTCTGAACATACCGCAAAGGCCTTCGACACCGACCTCCAGGAGCTCACGCGCCTGGTCGCTGAGATGGGCGGCATCGCCGAGCGCATGATCGTCGATTCCGTCGACGCGCTGATCCGCCGCGACGTCGCGCTCGGCCAGCGCGTCGTCACCATCGACGCCGAGCTCGACGCGCTTCAGAAGAAGATCGAGGAGCGCGCCGTTCTCACCATCGCGCGCCGCCAGCCGATGGCGGTGGATCTGCGCGAGATCGTCGGCGCCATGCGCGTCGCGACCGATCTCGAGCGGATCGGCGACCTCGCCAAGAACATGGGCAAGCGCGTCGCGGCGCTGGAGACGGATTTCCATCCGCTCAAGCTGTTCCGCGGTCTGGAGCACATGACCGACCTCGTGCAGCAACAGGTCAAGTCGGTGCTGGATGCCTATGCCGCGCACGATCTGCCGGCGGCGATGGCGGTGTGGAAGGGCGACGAGGAAGTCGACGCCATCTGCACCTCGCTGTTCCGCGAGCTCCTCACCTACATGATGGAGGATCCGCGCAACATCTCGTTCTGCATCCATCTGATGTTCTGCGCCAAGAACATCGAGCGCATCGGTGACCACGCCACCAACATCGCCGAGACCGTGTTCTACATGATCGAGGGCCAGGCGATCACCGACAAGCGGCCGAAGGGCGACATGACGACCTTCGCCACGACGGTCCCGAACACTTAAGGAGCGACGAACACCATGGGCGCACGCATTATGGTGGTTGAGGACGAGGAAGCTCTCACCGAGCTTCTCCGCTACAACCTCGAAGGCGACGGCTATGACGTCGAGACGGTGATGCGCGGCGACGATGCCGACACCCGCCTCAAGGAGCACATCCCCGATTTGATCGTGCTCGACTGGATGCTGCCGGGCCTCTCCGGCATCGAGCTGTGCCGGCGGCTGCGCACCCGGCCCGAGACCAAGCAGCTCCCGATCATCATGCTCACCGCGCGCGGCGAGGAGAGCGAGCGGGTGCGGGGCCTTGCGACCGGCGCCGACGACTACATCGTCAAGCCGTTCTCGGTGCCGGAGCTGCTGGCACGCGTGAAGGGCCTGCTCAGGCGCGCCAGCCCCGAGCGGCTCGCCACCGTGCTCGCCTATGGCGACATCGAGCTCGACCGCGACAAGCGTCGCGTGGCGCGTTCGGGTCGGCCGATCGATCTCGGCCCGACCGAATATCGCCTGCTGGAGTTCTTCCTGGAGCATCCCGGCCGCGTGTTCTCGCGCGAGCAGCTGCTCGACAGCGTCTGGGGCCGTGACATCTACATCGACGAGCGCACCGTCGACGTCCATATCGGCCGCCTGCGCAAGCTGCTCAATCTCGGCCGCGAGCAGGACCCGATCCGCACCGTCCGCGGCGCGGGCTACGCACTGGATGATCGCTTTGCGAAGGCGGAGCAGGCGTAAGCTCGGTGAGCTGCGGCCACACTCTCGGTGTCGTCCCGGACAAGCGTAAGCGCGGGTCCGGGACACCCACCGCGAGTGATTATTGTGCCAAAAGGTAACTCCGAGTCCCCGTAGCCACATCTTGCGGTGGTTAAGGGTCCCGGATCTGCGCGCGCTTGAGGCGCGCTTGTCCGGAACGACATCGGATTTGTTGAGCCGCCATCGTGTGACGGCTCCTTTCTGAGCTCAGAACGACTTCAGCGCGGACCCGGCTTCGCCGGTGCGCGCCGGCGATCGGCCGCGGGCTGATACGCCACGCGCGAGTGCTGGGCGCAGTAGGGCAGGCCGGAGAGCGCCTTGCCGCCGCAGAAGAAGAAATCCGGGCTCGAGGGATCGCCGACCGGCCAGTGGCAGGTGGCCTCGTTCAGCTCCAGCAGCGACAGCCGCTGGCTCATCGGCACGACGTTGTCGTAGGTGACCGGTTCGGCCTCGACCTCGACTTCGAAGGCCTGCGCCAGCGCGGTGTTGCCGCGCGCGATCGGGCGTGTCACCCGCATCATGTGCTGGGCGGGGCGCGCCTTGCGCGGCCGCGGCGCTGCCGACGAAGGGCTCTTGGCGCGGCCCGACAGGCCGAGCCGGTGCACTTTGCCAATCACGGCATTGCGGGTCACATTGCCGAGTTCAGCGGCGATCTGGCTGGCCGAAAGTCCGGCCTCCCAGAGCTTTTTCAGCTGCTCGACGCGATCATCCGACCAGGTCAAAACGGTCATTGCACCCTTTCCTTCGTCGGCGCCTGCCATCCTGGCGGCCGCACGGCGAATGCCTAAGCTTCGAAAAACCCGTGCCGCCAGAATCCCTTAAGGCTCGCCGGGCGCACCAGATGCGCCCGAACGCTTACGCCGGTACATGAGGACTTAGAGGATCAGAACTGCTGCACGAGATGTCGTATCTGACAAGCCAAACGCTACAATATGGCGTGACTCACGCGCAAGAGTCCGCCGACTCGCTTCCACATGTTCCGTGGCGGAAATACGCAAAATCGCCACCGCAAGACTACGGATTCTGCGTTTCGCGAGGCTTTCCGGGCGGCATTGACACCGGTTTCACCAGGCATAAGATAGTCAGGCGTGCCGCCCTTAAAAGGCGGCACGTTTCGTTTTCCGGGCCGGTCAATGGTGCGTTGCGCAATGCACGCTCACACCGTCCGCAACATTCAAGTGATCGTCATGACTAACAGCGCAGCGCCGCATTTGCTCCCCGTTTTCGCCAGGTCCGACCTCGGTTTCGAGCGCGGTGAAGGCTGCTGGCTGATTGCGACCAATGGCGATCGCTATCTCGATTTCACCTCGGGTGTGGCGGTGAATGCGCTCGGCCATGCTCATCCTGCGTTGGTCAAGGCGTTGCAAGAGCAGGCCACCAAACTCTGGCACATGTCGAACCTGTTCCAGAGCCCGGACGGCGAGAAGCTCGCCGCGCGTCTGTGCAACGAAAGCTTCGCGGACTTCGTGTTCTTCTGCAATTCCGGCGCCGAAGCGCTGGAAGGTGTGATCAAGCTGGTCCGCCATCATCACTTCTCCAAGGGTCATCCGGAACGTTACCGCATCATCACCTTCGAAGGCGCCTTCCACGGCCGCACGCTGGCAACGCTCGCCGCGACCGGTTCGGCAAAATATCTCGAAGGGTTCGGACCGCCGATGGACGGCTTCGACCAGGTCCCGCATGGCGATATCGAAGCCGTCAAGAAGGCGATCGGTCCGCAGACCGCCGGCATCCTGATCGAGCCGATCCAGGGCGAGGGCGGCGTGCGTTCGGCAACGCCCGCCTTCCTGAGGGCGTTGCGCCAGCTCTGCGACGAGAAGGGACTGCTGCTCGCGTTCGACGAGGTGCAGACCGGCATGGGCCGCACCGGCGATCTCTTCGCGCATCGCCGCACCGGCGTCACGCCTGACGTGATGTCGCTGGCCAAAGCGCTCGGTGGCGGCTTCCCGATCGGCGCGGTGCTGGCGACCGCGGACGCGGCTGCCGGCATGGGGCCCGGCTCGCACGGCTCGACCTTCGGCGGCAATCCGCTCGCGATCTCGGCTGCCAACGCCGTGCTCGACGTCATGCTCAAGCCCGGCTTCTTCGATCACGTGCAGAAGATGTCGCTGCTGCTCAAGCAGAAGCTCGCCTCCGTGATCGATCGTTATCCTGACATCGTCAGCGAAGTGCGCGGCGAAGGCCTTCTGATCGGCATCAAGGCCGTGGTGCCGTCAGGCGATCTCGGCGCGGCATTGCGCAACGAAAAATTGCTCACGGTCGGCGCCGGCGACAATGTCGTGCGCTTCCTGCCGCCCTTGATCGTCACCGAAGCCGAGATCGAGGACAGCGTCGGGCGGCTCGAGCGCGCCTGCGCCGCGATCTCGTCCAGTCAGACCAAGCGGGCGGCAAGCTGATGAGCAAGTCCCCGAAGCACTTTCTGGATATCAACGAGCTCCCGTTGTCGGAGCTCAAGAGCATGCTCGCGGCCTCCTCCGCCATGAAGGCGAAGCAGAAAGCGCACCAGCCGGTGAAGCCGCTGGAAGGCAAGACGCTGGCGATGATCTTCGAGCGTCCGTCCACCCGCACCCGCGTCTCGTTCGACGTCGCCATGCGCCAGCTCGGTGGCGAGCCGATCATGCTGACCGGCGCCGAGATGCAGCTCGGCCGCGGCGAGACCATCGCCGACACGGCGCGCGTGCTGTCGCGCTATGTCGACGCCATCATGATCCGCATCCTCAATCACGAGGCCCTGCTGGAGCTGGCGGAATATGCGACGGTGCCCGTCATCAACGGCCTGACACGGCGCTCGCACCCTTGCCAGGTGATGGCCGACCTCATGACCTACGAAGAGCATCGCGGCCCGATCGAGGGCAGGACGGTGGCCTGGACCGGCGACGACAACAACGTGCTGGCGTCCTGGGCGCATGCCGCCGAGCGTTTCAAGTTCAAGCTCAATGTCGCGACGCCGCCGGAGCTTGCGCCCAAAAAGGTGATGCGCGACTTCATCAAGGCCACCGGCGCGCCGATCGTGCTCGGCACCGATCCCGAAGCCGCCGTGAAGGGGGCCGACTGCGTCGTCACCGACACCTGGGTGTCGATGGGCGACAAGGAAGGCGAGCACCGTCACAACGTGCTCAAGCCCTATCAGGTCAATTCGAAGCTGATGTCGCTGGCCAAGCCCGATGCGCTGTTCATGCATTGCCTGCCCGCCCATCGCGGCGAGGAGGTCACCGACGAAGTGATCGACGGCCCGCAATCGGTCGTGTTCGACGAGGCCGAAAACCGCCTGCATGCGCAGAAGGGCATTCTGGCCTGGTGCTTTGACGCGGTGAAGTAATCTCACTTGTAGCCCGGATGGAGCGCAGCGAAATCCGGGTTTGTGTCCGCAGTTGAAGTGGTCCCGGATTGCGCTACGCTCCATCCGGGCTACGCGGGCTATCGCGTAATCCTGTGGCTATGGGTCCCGTATCAGCGCTTTGCGCGCGCCGGGACGACATCGAATTTGCAGGATCCTGAGCGATCATAAGTGCATCCGGAACACACCACCCTTGAGCCCTCTTCCATTTTCCTCCATCGACCCCAGATAAAGCGCCATGGTTTCCCAATCCCCTGACATGAATACCGGGCCTGAAGGCCCGGTTCGCGCACCATCAGCGGTTCCCATCGATGACGCCGTGCTGCCTTACGAGGTCGACGCACTCGACGTGCGCGGTCGCCTCGTGCGGCTTGGTCCCGCGCTCGACGAGATCCTGACCAAGCACGATTATCCCGCTGCCGTGGGCAAGCTGCTCGGCGAGGCCATCGTGCTGACGACGCTGCTCGGCTCGGCGCTGAAGTTCGAGGGCCGCTTCATCCTCCAGGCCCAGACCGACGGTCCGGTGTCGTTCCTGGTCGTCGACTACATGGCGCCGGATCGCCTGCGCGCCTATGCGCGCTACGATGCCGAGCGCCTCGGCGAGACAAAAGATTCCGGCACGCTCCTCGGTAACGGTCATCTCGCCATGACCATCGACCAGGGTCCCGACATGAGCCGCTACCAGGGTCTGGTCGCGCTCGACGGCGGCAGCCTGGAAGATGCCGCCCACGAATATTTCCTGCGCTCCGAGCAGATCCCGACGCGCGTGCGTCTCGCGGTCGGCGAGGAGTGGCGCTCGAACGACGGCGGCAAGCATCGCTGGCGCGCCGGCGGCATGCTGATGCAGTTCCTGCCGAAGGCGCCCGAGCGCGCGCGTCAGGCCGATCTGCATCCCGGCGATGCGCCCGCAGGCGCCGAGGTGCATGCTGTCGCCGAAGACGACGCCTGGGTCGAGGCGCGTTCACTGGTCGAGACCGTCGAGGACGTCGAGCTGATCGACCCCGAACTCTCCGGCGAGCGGCTGCTGTTCCGCCTGTTCCACGAGCGCGGGGTGCGCGTGTTCAATCCGCTGGTCCTGAAGGCGCAATGCTCCTGCTCGCGCGACGCGGTTGGTGCGATGCTGAAGAGCTTCTCGCCCGACGATCGCGCCGCGATGGTCAAGGACGACAAGGTCGTCGTGACCTGCGAGTTCTGCTCGTCGGTGTACCAGTTCACGCCGCACGAGGCGGGCGTGGAAGACGCGTAGGCACGATCCCTGGTCATTGCGCACGCAGCGAAGTAATCCAGTCGTAGGGTGGGCAAAGCGCAGCGTGCCCACCATCTTATGCGCCACGTTTGGAATGGTGGGCACGGCGCTTTGCGCCTTTGCCCACCCTACGGCACCGCGCTAGTTCAACACCCGCTTGTTGTCCGGGCTGTCCAGCGAGAACGTCGGCACGTCGATCTCGAAGCGTTCGCCGCTTTCGCTGACCATCTGGTAGCGGCCGGTCATGAAACCCGAGGCGGTCGCGAGCGGCACGCCGGAGGTGTATTCGAAGCGCTCGCCGGGAGCCAGGGTCGGCTGCTCGCCGACGACGCCCTCGCCCCTGACCTCCTGCTGGCGGCCGGTGGCGTCGGTGATGATCCAGTGCCGCGTCTTCAGCTGCACGGTTTCGTCGCCGGAATTGGTGATGACGATGGTGTAGGACCAGAAATAGCGGGAGCGGTCAGCCGACGACTGCTCCGGAACAAAGTTCGGCTCGACGGTCACTTCGATCTGGCGGGTCACGGCGCGATACATGGCTGCCATCATAACGAAAACCCGGCCGGGAACCAACGCCCGCAGGCGGTTTTGGTGACATCGTGCCGCCAGAATTGCCGAGGAAGTAGACCCAATGTGATCCGGCCGCTTTGCGAGACGACGGCCGGACCTGTACACTCCATGACACGTCGCGATTTGCGGAAGGGTTTCGAACCCCCGATGACCATTGCCGACCAAGTGACGGGATCGACGATCGCGGGAACCGGCAAGCCTGCGGAGGCCAGACCTGCGGAGGCGAAGCTGCGCTCCGCCGCGCCGGCCATCACGCTGCCCGCCATCGGCGAGCGCGAGCTCCGGCTCGACCTGTTCCGCGGGCTCGCGCTGTGGCTGATCTTCGTCGACCATCTGCCGCCGAGCCTTTTGACCTGGTTCACGATCCGCAATTACGGCTTCAGCGACGCCACCGAGATCTTCATCTTCATCTCCGGCTATACCGCGGCGTTCGTCTACGGTCGTGCCATGCTCGAAAGCGGCTTCGTCGTCGCCACCGCGCGCATCCTGCGGCGCGTCTGGCAGATCTATGTCGCCCACGTCTTTCTGTTCACGATCTTCCTCGCCGAAATCTCCTACGTTGCGACCAGGTTCGAGAACCCGCTCTACACCGAAGAGATGGGCATCATGGATTTCCTCAAGCAGCCCGACGTCACGATCGTGCAGGCGCTGCTGCTGCGCTTTCGTCCGGTCAACATGGACGTGCTGCCGCTCTATATCGTGCTGATGCTGGCGCTGCCCTTGATCTTGTGGCTGATGAAATGGCGGCCCGACGTGACGCTCGGCCTCTCGGTTCTGCTCTACGCGGTGACCTGGGAATACGACCTCTATCTGTCGGCCTATCCGAACGGCTTCTGGGCGTTCAATCCCTTCGCCTGGCAATTGCTTTTCGTATTCGGTGCATGGTGTGCGCTCGGAGGTGCGCGACGCATGTCGCGCATCCTGGCGTCCCGCGTCACGATGTGGATATCGATCGCCTATCTGGTCGCGGCGTTCTACGTGACGCTGACCTGGTATGTGCCGCAGCTCTCCCACTTCATGCCGAGGCGGCTCGAGCAGTGGATGTATCCGATCGACAAGGCCGATCTCGACGTGCTGCGCTTCACGCATTTCCTGGCGTTCGCCGCACTCACCGTTCGCTTCCTGCCCCGGGAATGGCCGGGCCTGAAATCGCCCTGGCTGCGGCCGCTGATCCTCTGCGGCCAGCATTCCCTGGAGATCTTTTGTCTCGGCGTCTTCCTCGCCTTCGCCGGCCATTTCATCCTGGCCGAAGTCTCCGGCGGCGCAGCCATGCATGCGCTGATTAGTCTCTCCGGAATCCTGATCATGTGGGGCGTTGCCTGGGTGATTTCGTGGTACAAGCGCGTGGCTGACAAGAGCGGTGCGAAAACCAAAAACGCCGTCGGCAACGCCGATCTGGCGGGAGGGGGCTGATGAAGGCGAAGGTTCTCCTGAGCCTGGTCCTGCTGTGCGGTAACCTCGCCGCGCCCCTGGCGCGCGCGGGCGATGCCGTGCCGGCTGCTCCGGCCGCGCCCCCGGCCTGCGAATTGCCATCCTATCTGCTCACCACTGAAAGCCAGCTTCCGAGGGTCGCCGATGCCATCAAGGCCGGCAAACCGCTCGAAATCCTGGTCATCGGCAGCCGTTCGACCACGATTCCGGCCTCGGAGGACAGCTCCTATCCGGCGCGCATGCAGGCCATCCTGCAGGACAGGCTGCTGCCGTCGGAGACCGTGCACGTCTCCGTAGAAATACAGAGCAAGAAGACGGCCGAGGAGGCGGCCGCGACCTTCGTTAAGCTGATGGAAGCAAAAAGGCCTACTTTGGTCATCTGGCAGACCGGGACTGTGGATGCTATCCGAGCGATTGATCCCGATGATTTTCGCGGGGCGGTGACCGAAGGGGTTTCCGCGCTGCAAAAAGCAGGGGCTGACGTCGTGTTGATGAACTTGCAGTACAGCCCGCGTACCGAAACCATGATCTCGGTGCCGCCCTATCTCGACAATATGCGGGTGGTGGCGCAGGAGCATGACATCCCGCTGTTCGACCGTTTCGCGATCATGCGGCAGTGGAATGATCAGGGTCAGTTCGACCTGTTCAGCCCGTCCCGCGGGCCAGAGCTGGCGAAACAGGTCCATGACTGCCTTGGCCGGGCGTTGGCACAGTTTGTGATCGACGCAGCCCATCTGGGGCCGGCCCAGCAGCAAAATTGAGGTCTAGCGTTAATGAGTTCTCTCCGCCCTTTTTGGTTGACAGCATGGCTGGCTGCGCCCGCGGCGGCTCTGCTGCTCCTGACGCCGGTGTCGCTGGCACCAGTGCAGGCGCAGGCCACGCAGGCAACGCCCGCGCCGCAGCAGGCCGCTAGTCCGGCTTCCGCTTCGCCCTCCCAGACCACCGTCGCCGCGACGTCCCACGAGCAGCGCGGCGTGACCGCCCGCGCCATCGACAAGGTGAAGCAGGTCGCGAAATCCGCCGGGGACATTTTCAGCCGCGTGCCCTGCCTCACGCCGAAGGGTGGCTCGAAGGCGATGGGCTCGCTGCCGCATGTTGCGGGCAAGCTCGTCGCCGGCAAACCCGTCGTGATCGTTGCGTTCGGCTCGTCGTCGACGGCAGGCTATGGCGCAAGCTCGCCCGATTTCAACTATCCGAACCGTCTCGCCGCGCAGCTCCGCCGGCAATATCCGACCGCCGACATCACCGTCATCAACGCCGGCGTCGGCGGCGAGGACGCGCCCGAGATGATGAAGCGCCTCCAGAAGGAGGTGATCGACGTGCATCCGGATCTCGTGATCTGGCAGGTCGGCACCAATGCGGTGCTGCGCAATCTCGATCCCGGTGACACCGCCAAGATGGTCGAGGACGGCATCTCCCGCATCCAGGCCGCTGGCGGCGCCGACATCGTGCTGGTCGATCCGCAATATTCGCCAGCCGTCAACCAGCGCAAGGAGAGCGCCGGAAAGATGGTGCACCTGCTCGGCAAGGTCGCCGAGCTCCGTCACGTCGGCATCTTCCCCCGCTTCGAGGTGATGCGCGACTGGCACGAGAATCAATCGATCCCGGTCGAGAGTTTCGTGATCGCCGACGGCCTGCACATGAACGATTGGGGCTATGCCTGCTTCGCGCAGATCCTCGGCGACGACATCATCCGCTCCGTCGGTCAGATCAAGCTCGGCGTCAACGTGCCCGCGGACGTGCGAACGTATCGGCCGATGTAGGCTCGGTGCCGTAGGGTGGGTTAGCTCGCGGCTGCGCGAAGCGCAGTCCGCTAGCTAATCCACCCTACGAGAGCCCAATCGCCTCACGCCTTCTCCAGCGCCGCGGTCAGATCCTCGATCAGATCATCCACATGCTCGAGCCCCGCCGAGAAGCGGATGAAGCCCTCGCTGATGCCGAGTGCGGCGCGGTCTTCCGGCTTGAGGCGCTGATGCGTCGTGGTCGCCGGATGCGTGACGAGGCTCTTGGCATCGCCGAGATTGTTCGAGATTTTTGCAAGCTTGAGCTCGTTGAGCGCGCGGAACGCACCCTGCTTGCCGCCCTTGACCTCGAAGCCGACGAGGGTCGAGCCGCCGCGCATCTGCTTCTTCACGAGAGCTGCCTGCGGATGATCGGCGCGGCCGGGATAGACCAGCCGCGAAATCTTCGGATGGCTCGCCAGCACGTCGGCGATGCGTCCCGCCGTCTCGGTCTGCGCGCGCACGCGCACACCGAGCGTTTCCAGGCCCTTGAGCAGGACCCACGCGTTGAACGGCGAGATCGACGGGCCGGTCTGGCGCATGAAATTGTGGATGTGCTCGGCGATGAAGGCTTCCGACGACAGGATGATGCCGCCGAGACAACGGCCCTGGCCGTCGATGTGCTTGGTCGCGGAATAGACCACGACGTCGGCCCCTAGCGCGAGCGGGCTCTGCCAGATCGGCGTCGCGAACACGTTGTCGACGACGAGCCGCGCGCCGCCGCTGTGCGCGATCTCGGCAATCGAGGGAATGTCGAGCACGTCGAGCGTCGGGTTGGTCGGGCTCTCCAGGAAGAACGTCTTGGTGTTCGGCCTCAAGGCGCGCTGCCACTGGTCGAGATCGGCTCCGTCGACCAACGTCGTCTCGATGCCGTAGCGCGGCAACAGATCCTGGATGACGTAGAGACAGGAGCCGAACAGGGCGCGCGAGGCCACCACGTGATCGCCGGCCTTCAGCGGCGCCAGGATCGCGGTCGTCACCGCGGCCATGCCGGTAGCGGCCGAACGCGCGGCTTCGGCGCCTTCGAGCTCGATCATGCGGCGCTCGAACATCGAGATGGTCGGGTTGGAATAGCGCGAATAGATGAAGCCGGGGTCCTCGCCCTTGAACCGCGCCTCGCACTCCTCGGCGCTGTTGTAGACGTAGCCCTGGGTCAGGAACAGCGCCTCCGACGTCTCGCCATATTGCGAGCGCAGGGTGCCGGAATGGACCAGGCGGGTTTCGGGACGGTATTGCGTGGTGGACGCCGGGGACTTCGACATAGGACCTCCTCTGCGTGACCATCGAAAATGGTCACAAAAAAACCGGCCTGGATAACTTCCACGGGCCGGGATCACAGAGGTCCCCGGCCTGTTTAGCGACTTATTTAACGTGGCTGCAAGCCGGCCGGCTCAAATCACCACGGGATAAGTGATGCTCATATTCCGCAATGGCCTTTCCGTCAAGGCGTCCATCGGATAGCCGTAAAAGGCTGTTATTTCCCGCATGTCCGGATGCATTTGACCCCTGACGAGGACCCCCGGTTGAGCTTCACAGTCGCCGCCGACGCCAATGGTATCCTGCCCGACCGCATGATCGCGGCGATGGCGGAAGCGGGGCTGATCCTGCCTGCCTACGATTTCGTCGAGAGCCAGATCCAGCCGGCGAGCCTCGATCTTCGTCTCGGCGACATCGCCTATCGCGTTCGCGCCAGCTTTCTTCCGGGGCCCGGCGCGACCGTCGCCGAGCGCATCGACGAGTTGAAGCTGCACGAGTTCAGCCTTGCCGATGGCGCGGTGCTGGAGACCAACTGCGTCTACATCGTGCCGCTCCTGGAAAGCCTGGCGCTGCCGCCGGAGATCGTCGCGGCCGCCAACCCCAAAAGCTCGACTGGCCGGCTCGATGTCTTCACCCGCGTCATCGCCGACGGCACCCGACGCTTCGACATGATCGGCGCCGGCTATCACGGCCCGCTCTACGCCGAGATCAGCCCGAAGACGTTTCCGGTGCTGGTCAGCGAGGGCTCGCGCCTGAGCCAGGTGCGCTTCCGCACCGGAGATGCCATCCTCAACATCGACGAGCTCGAGGCGCTGCATGCGACCGAGCGTCTCGTCGATCTCGACGATGCCGATCTCACCGGCGGCGTCGCCGTCTCCGTCGACCTCTCCGGCGAGAAGGCCAACGGCTTCGTCGGCTATCGCGCCAAGCGCCACACCGGCGTCGTCGACGTCGACCGCCGCTCCGGCTATGCGGTGGAGGATTTCTGGGAGCCGATCTCGGCGCGTCCCGACGGCAGCCTGATCCTCGACCCCGGCGAGTTCTACATCCTCGCCTCCAAGGAAGCCGTGCAGGTGCCGCCCGATTACGCCGCGGAGATGGTGCCGTTCGATCCCCTGGTCGGCGAGTTCCGCGTGCACTATGCCGGCTTCTTCGATCCCGGCTTCGGCTATGCCGGCGCTGGCGGGCAAGGATCGCGCGCCGTGCTCGAAGTGCGCTCGCGCGAGGTGCCGTTCATCCTCGAGCACGGCCAGATCGTCGGCCGCCTCGTTTACGAGAAGATGCTGTCGCGCCCCGACGCGATGTACGGCCAGCGCATCGGCTCGAACTACCAGGCGCAGGGGCTCAAACTATCGAAGCATTTTCGGGTGTAGCTACACACCCTACTGTCATGCCCCGGCTTGACCGGGGCATCCAGTACGCCGCAACCTCTCGATTTAATCACTGCCGCCTCGGAATCCTGGATCGCCCGATCAAGTCGGGCGATGACACCGAATGTGTGGCAGGATGCTAAACAAGTTCCGGCGGCGTGGGAGGCTTCCCGATGACCAATTCATCCGAACTCGACGCAAGAATCCTCGACGACGTCGCGGACGCGCTGATCTATTCGGATCGAGCCGGCACGATCACACGCTGGAATCGCGCATCAACCACGCTGTTCGGCTTCTCGGCGGACGAAGCGCTCGGCCAGAACCTCGATCTGATCATTCCCGAACATCTGCGTGCCGCGCACTGGAAGGGCTTCGAAGCTGCGCTTGCCACCGGGGCGATGAAGCTTTCGGGCAGGCCGACGCTGACCCGCGCGCTGCACCAGAGCGGACGCAAGCTCTACATCGAGATGACCTTCGCGCTGGTGCGCGATGCCGGTGGTGCCGTGGTCGGATCGGTCGCGATGGCGCGCGACGTCACCGAGCGCGTCGAGCGCGAGCGCGCGGCCAGGCTTGCGCAAAATTCGTGATGCGGAATTGACGGGCTGGCGTGCAGGGCGCTCTGCTCGAGCGTCAGGTTGCCTCGTACCGGGCGCAGTGACACACTCGATCAAAACAACGATCGGGAGCGAACATGACCGCCGCAACAGACGCAGCACAAGAAGCGCAATGGAAGCGCTGGCGCGCGGTCGCCGACCTCCATCACGCCTATTTCACCGGACTCATCCTCACCGTCGTCACACGGCGCGGCACGGCGGATGCTGCCGAATTCGTCTTCCGCGTGTTTCGCCGCCAGCAGCAGGAGCGCTTCCTGCCGGGGCTCGAAAAGCTCGGTCTCAATCATCTGCCGCCGGCGGTGGCCGCCGCGCAATATCATTATCTCTCCAACTGGATCGGCGGCGTGCATGTCGAGTACATGTATGAGAGCGACCGCAAAGCCTGGATCCGCTATCCGCCGCCGCGCTGGATCTGGAAGGGTACCGCGATCTGCGGCGTGCCGGGTGAGGTCAGCCGCGCGATGCTGCGCGGCTGGCACGCCAACAATGGCGTCGCGCTCGGCGATCTCAGGCTCGGCTTCGTCTGCACCAAGCAGAGCGTCGATGGGCAGGACGGTCTCGAAGGCTATTATTATCAGTACGACCACCTGCTCGATCTGGATCAACGCCTGATGTTCGCGCGCCATCTGGAAGCGCCGTTGTTCGACGCAAAGGCCGCGCCTGCGTTGCCCGTTGCGAGTTGGCCGAAGCCGCGGCTGGAAAAGGCCTACCGCAACTACGCGATGGAATATGTGCGCACCGCCGCGCCCGTCATGGTGCAATTGTTCGGCCCGGAAGACGCCGGCTATCTCCTGCACCTCACCGGCAAGCTGATCGGGATGCAGTATTTTGACGAGGTCGCGGCGGCGCTGTCTATGAGCCGCGGTGGCGCCAGCGAATTCGCGGCGTTCCTGAATGCGCTGTTTGCCGCGCAGGATGACTCTGCCGAGACGACCGCGTCAGAAGGCACGTTTGAATTTCGTCAGCAGAGCTGGAAGCTGATGGATGACGTCGCCGACCATCATCGCGCCTGCACCAAGGTGCTGGAAGGGTTGTTCGAGGGGCTCGCTGCCGGATGCGGGCGGCACATCGGCGTGCACCTGCGCCCGACAGCGGGCGGTCGGCCGCCGCTGGTGTGGACCATTGAGTAATTCCACCTGTTGAAATGCGCTGCCGCAGGGCACGCCTGCATCCGGCGCAGGAGGAATCGGCAATTGCCGTGCTAAGCCTGTCGCCGCGCCTTCCGCGCGAAGAAATTTATTGGCACACCTACGCATTGCCGCGCCGCGAATGGCCTGCGCCCGGGAGAGGACATGTCCGACATCGCCGAAATCCCGGTCGATGAACAAGAGCGCCCGTTGCCGCCGCCTCCGCGGCCGGTACGAAGCGCGCTGATGGACGGGCCGATTCTGCGCACGCTGCTCGGCCTCGCCTGGCCGAACGTGGTCGCGCTGTCGGCCGGCACCTGTGTGGTGATCGCGGAGACCTCCTATATCGGCCGGCTCGGCGTCGAAGCGCTGGCGGCAATGGCGCTGGTGTTTCCGACAGTGATCCTGACCATGACGATGTCCGGCGGGGCCATGGGCGGCGCCGTGGCGTCGGCCATCGCGCGGGCGCTCGGCGCAGGCGACCGCGAGCGTGCCGGCACGCTCGCCGCACATGCGCTGCTGATCGGCATCACCTTCGGCCTCGTCTTCATGCTGGGCATGCTGATCTTCGGACCCAAGGTGCTGGAGATGCTCGGCGGACGCGGGGATGTGCTGACGCATGCGGTCGCCTACACACAGGTGTTTTTTGGCGGGGCCGTGCTGCCGTGGCTGCTCAACACCATGGCCGGCGTGTTGCGCGGCACTGGCAACATGAAGCTGCCCTCGCTGTTGATGCTGAATTCCGCGGTCATGCAGGTCGTGCTTGGCGGCACGCTGGGCCTCGGGCTCGGGCCCGTGCCGCAGTTCGGCATGCGCGGCGTCGCGGCCGGCTCGCTGATCGCCTATTCCGTGAATATCTGCGTGATGGGCTGGTACCTGTTCTCCGGCCGCGCCCGAATCGTGCCGAAACTGCGCGGGCTTCGCGTCCAGTGGGCGATGTTCTTCGATATCCTGAAGGTCGGCGCCATCGCCTGCTTCTCGCCGCTGCAATCGGTGCTGACGATCTCGATCTTCACCCACATGCTGGCAAAATTTGGCACCGCGATCCTCGCCGGTTACGGCATTGGCGCGCGGCTCGAATTTTTGCTGACCTCGATCGCGTTCTCGTTCGGCATCGCTTCGGTGCCGATGATCGGCATGGCGATCGGCGCGGTGCGCATCGCGCGCGCCCGGCGCATCGCCTGGATCGCCGGTGCGAGCGCGTTCGTCGCCGTCGGCGCGCCGGCGTGCCTCGTCGCGCTGTTCCCAGATCTCTGGGTCAACATCTTCACCGACAGCGCCACCGTGCGCGCGACCAGCCATGAATATCTGTCGACGGTGGCGCCATTCTACGCCTTCATAGGGCTCGCCTCGACGATGTATTTCTCGTCGCAGGGCGCGGCCAAGGTGATCGGGCCGGTGCTGGCGCAGACCGCGCGGCTGATCTACATCGCGGCCTGCGGCTGGTGGCTGTCGACGCATGACGCCACCGCGCAGAGCTTCTTCTGGCTGGCTGCGAGCTCGATGGTCGTGCTCGGCCTGCTCTCGTGCTCCAGCGTGGTGCTGACACGCTGGGGGCCGCGCGAGAGCAAGCCTGCGATCAGGCCTGCGCTTTCGGGCGTTGCAGACTAGCGGTGTCTGTGGCGGCGATGGCCGCCACCGCCGCCGACATTGGCGAGCCGCATCAATTGCGGGATCATCGCCATCATGTCGCCGCCGCCGGAGCCGCCGAGCATGCCCATGATATCGCCGCCGCCCATGCCGCCCATTCCGGTCGGTATGTAGCCGCCACCGCCCATCGGCGTGTAGCCGCCGTAGTTGGGCGCGCCGAAGCCACCGCCGAAATTGCCGCCGCCGCCCCCCATCATGCCGCCGAGCCCGCCGCCGCCGTTCTCCATCATGCGGCTCATCATCGGACCCATGGTCTGCATCAGCATGGCGAAGCGGCGCTTGCCCATCTTCGCCTTCATCATCTCCAGCATCGGCGCCATCTGGGTCATCATGTCCTCGCCGCCGGCGCCTCCACCGCCGAGGAACTGCGCCTTTGCCGGCGCGCTTGAGATCGAAAACAGCAGCAGCACGGCGGCTGCCTGGCAGATCACCTTATCCGCACCTCTCATGGCCTGCTCCTCGCGTGCGTGGCTCCGCCGGGAGAGCGGAGCCAACCGGACGCACGCGGCCATCGTTAGGGCCGGCGAGGGCAGGGCTCTGTGAGAAGGATCACGCAGCCACGGCTGGGAACGCCCGGTGTATCGCGGCGACGGCGTCCCTGGTCTGCCCCTGGACGTAAGCCGCAAGCTCGTTCGGCAGCATGTCGATGATCCAGACAAGGCGGCAGCTCGCCTCGCCCTCGGCGATCACCTGCACCGAGGCGCTGTAATGCCTGAGCCGCTCGTTGTTGATGGCGTAGACCAGCCGCTGCCGCGCATCGTCGCAATCGACCAGCACCTCGCGCGCCACTGATCCATTGGCGAAGGTGACGATGCGTGCATCGCCGTCGAGCGTGCAGGCGGTGACGAAGCCCGGCGCCAGCCGCTGAGGTAGCGCGCCGAAATCGCGTACGGCGTCCCAGACGTCGCGGGCGGGAACGGGGAGGGAAATGTCGTTGTGGATGGAGGCCATGGTTGATTCCTATAATGTGGAGAGACGAGCGATAGGGCCATCATCTCAGGTGTCATCGCCCGACTTGCCGCCTTCGCTAAGGCTTCGGCGGCCGAGTGAGTTCTTGGCCCGGCGAAGCCTTGGCGGAGACGGGATCGGGCGATCCAGTATTCCAGAGGCCACTGTCAATGAATCGAGAAGCCGCGGCGTACTGGATGCCCCGGTCAAGCCGGGGCATGACAGCTTGTGAGGCGATCGCGGCCGACGCTCACACGCAAACCGCCTCGATGTTGTTGCCATCGGGATCAATCAGGAACGCCGCGTAGTAGGTCGGGCTATAGTCCTTGCGCGGGCCGGCGCCGCCATTGTCGCGGCCGCCGCTCTTCAGGCCCTCGCTGTGGAATGCCTTGACCGCATCATGGTCCTTGGCGCGAAACGCGATATGCGCACCGTCGGCCTTGCGTCCCTTGTTCAGGTGCAGCCAGAGCGCCGGCTCGCCCTTCGGCCCGAGGCCCGCATAGCCGTCGCCGCTGGAGCACAGGGCGTAGCCGAGCGGTGCCAGCACCGCGGTGTAGAAGCGCGTGGCGGCGTCGAGGTCGGCAACACGCAGTCCGATGTGGTCGTACATGATCGTCTCCATTTCAAAGCGCGCCGCAACTGGCACGCGCCGGAGACGACCCTATTCAGTTGAGGGTAGCGCGCTCTTGGAGAATCTTGCGCTCGCCCTTCGACGCTTGCCGGAACTTCGTCGGCGACACGCCGGCAGCGCGATGGAAGGTGCGGACGAAATTGGAGAGATCGCCGAAGCCGACGTCATAGGCGATGTCGGTGACCGCGATGTCATCATCTGTCAGCAGCCGCGCCGCATGGCGTAGCCGCGAGCGCACCAGATATTGATGCGGGGTGACGCCGAGCACGGCTGAGAACAGCCGCAGGAAATGGAACGGGCTGAGGCCCGCCTGCCGCGCCGCCTGTTCGAGATCGACCTCGGCATGCGAGTTGGCGTCGATCCACAGCGCGGCTTCGACTGCGCGGCGGCGGTCGCGTGCGGTGGGCGTGGCCGGCTTGCGCGCCTTGCCCGAGACGACATCGATGAAGCGGCCGGCGAGAATTTGACCGACCTCGTCGAGACCGAGGTCGCTGTTGCCATCTGCCGCCGTCTGGGCGAGCTCGCCCAGCACCATCAGCTCGGGCAGCGGCGGTGTCGCGCCGACCTGCCAGATCTCGCGGCAGCCCCCGAGGGCATCGACCAGGTCCTCGCTGAAGAAGAAGCCCAGGCAGACGTCGCCGCTGACATGCTCATGCGTGCAGGTGTATTCCTCGCGGGGAGCGCCGACCAGCATCGAGCCCGCCACCAGCTCGAAGAAGCCGGCGCGGCACTGGCAGCCGAAGCTGCCGGAGTGGACATAGGCAATGGAATGCCCCGTGCGGCATTCCGCGAACGGCTTGTCGTCCGGTCCCGCATCGCAGCGAAACTCGGAGACCGTGATCGATTGCGTGGTCAGCAGCGTGGTCGCATCCATGCCACCTATCTAGGCATGATCCGGACGAGTGTGTAGCGGTTGTCCGACAAGATCATGCCCAAAAAACAAAGCTAAGGTGCGATTGCGATCGCGCCTTAGCTGGGCCTCGGTGGGGCAACGGGCAGCAACACCTCGAACAGCGTCTTGCTCGCGACCGGATGGGCGCCCTCGAGCGCCAGCAGCCGCCGCTTGGAGATCACCCCGCCGTAAGGCGAGAGCCGGTCGGCGTAATTGCCGGCCTCCAGCACCCGGTGGCAGGGCACGATCAGCATGTAGGGATTTTTGGCGATCGCCTGCGCCACCGAATGCGCGGCGCCGGAGGCGCCCAGCGCCTTGGCGATCTCGTGATAGGTGCGCGTCTCCCCGCGCGGAATGGCGCAGGCGGCTTCATAAACGCGCCGGTGGAAGCCGGGGACGCCGCCTGCGTCCAGGCTGACCTCGGAAAAATCAGGGTCGCCGCCCTGCAGCAAGCCTGCGATGCCCTCGATCGCGAGCTCGGCATTCAGCGGAGGCTGCTGCTCGCGCGCCTCGGGATGGACCGCAAAAATCCGGCGGCGGGTGTCGATCTCCCGCGCCTCCGGCAATTGCACGGCGACCACGCCGGTGCTGCTCCAGATGATGCCGCAGCGCCCTATGGCCGTGTTGAATATCGCGTAGCTACGCCCCACCATGCACACGCCCCACTCAGTGCACGTCTCTCCCCAGACGCGCGATCATAACACCGCCACAATCCGGCGCACCCAAAATCTTGCCAGGACGTTAACAACCGTCCGTCCGGCCGCGCCAAAGCGCTTGGCGGCGGGCGCCGTCTCGGCTAATCAGGGTTGGCGTGAGACGCGCATTCGCGGGCGTAGTTCAATGGTAGAACGGCAGCTTCCCAAGCTGCATACGAGGGTTCGATTCCCTTCGCCCGCTCCAAGCCCTGTTTCACCATGGCGCCCGTGCTAGTTCGCCAAGGCATCCAAAATCCACCGCTTCTCAAACGCCGTCAGCGCCGGTCGTGAACTCTGCGCCTCCAGTATCAGGCGTTTCCGTAGGGTATCGATTGTGTCGCTATTCCGCAGAAAGCGCTCCGAGATTTGAACGGGAACGCCTTGCTCATCTAGGTTCTTGAGCACTTCGGCCCTGAACCATCGTGGCATTTCGGCGATGAACAGGCTGTAGTTGGTTTCCGGTCGGATGCGCTTCGCGAACAGTTCGACAACAGAGAAGAGCTGCGGCAGTCCGTATTCGCAAGCGCGAAGGAATTTGAAAACGTTGTCCTGCCGCTGCGGATCACCCTTATACGACCCGCTGTGCCAGCGGAAGAAGCCTTTCAGTGTGCCGTTGTTGCGCAGGCTGCTCAGGTACATGGCGAGCTGCGCAGCGCTGAAAACGCCAAACTCGCTTGCCTGACGTACCTCACATATCACCCGGCAGACCGCGAGCACATCATTGTACTTGGGTGAACCGCTCCAGTGTATCAACGCGCCCCGCCGAGACGCCGTCTGAGTATATTGCCTCAACGCGGCGGCATCCTCTAGGCCGACTGAGGATGCCAAGCGAAGCTCTTCAGGGCTGAGCTCCATGGTAGCCGCAAGCTCAGCTACGCGGTCGCTGATCGTCGGAGAACTATCTTCATCGGAGATATGCACGACTAGTTCATCAGGCGCTTCATCCAGGTCTCCGAACAAAGGGGGTTCGACTTCGACGGTCTCTTGGTCAGGAGGCGAATGGAACAGGTATACGGCACCGACGTGGTGCTGGCCCAGCCTACCGGCACGACCTCGAATGTTCGAGAACGTGAAGAAGTCGTAGTCACGACGGGCAATTTTCTTGTCGTAGATCAGAACTGACTTGGCAGCCGTATTCACTCCCTCGATGAGGGTTGACGTGCAAATCAGGATCGGAATCTCGCCGCTATTGAACATGCGCACGAACTGCGATGCCAACGAGCGCGGAATACGGCCATGATGTACCGCTACGCCTGAGGCGACCGAGTCGCTTAGTTCCCAGCCCTCTCCAAAGTTTTCATCGATCCAATCGGACATCTCGCCGACCTCAGAAAACGTGACGTCTTCAGTCAGCTTAGTGGCAAGCGTATTGGCGCGATCAGGCGAGGAGATGAAAACGAGCGCAGGCCAGTTACCTTTGCTCTTCAGCTCCTGCGTAAGCCGCTCCTCTTTGTTCTTGATGCGCGTCAGGTCAAACGTGTCGACCGCGACGGTCGAAAAGCGAGTATGCAGGAACTCGAATTTCCAGCGATTGTCCGCGGAGTAGCGAACCGCTTCAATGTTCGGCCCCAGAAAGAAGAACTGATTTGACCGGCGGAGAAGCTGATAGACGGCTGCGTTCAGCGTCGAACTTCGGTCGTCTTGGCGCGTGGGGTCGAGTTTGTAGAACTCATCGACCACGGCCAAATCCATCAGCCCCAGGTCTTTGCGGTTGATCAGGCGCTCCTGTGTGCCGAGGAAGATCACGTTGCCTTCCGTCGGCGCCACCTGCGAGTGGTACATGATCAGCGCAAACCGATCACCGAAGCGACGCTCGATCCGCCGGCGAAATTCATCAAGGAGAGCAATGGTAGGCAGCACGATCGCTACGCGATGGTACTTGCCGGTCGCAAGTAGGGCGTCGATAAGCAGGCTTTTCCCGAAACTCGTCGGCGCACTCAGCACAAGGTTTTTGCCGGCGAGCAGCGTGTTCAGCGCGGCTATTTGCTCTCGATGAAAAGTAATGCCGTTCAGCTCAGCCGAGGTAACCGCATCAGCAACAGCGGCGTCACGGTAATCAGCCGTGTCCTTTTCGATGTAGTTCCACAGCCCCACCGCACGCGCTAAGCTGCTGAACACCTCGCGATATGACTCCAGCTCAGGCCGCGTCTCCAAAAGGCCAGCGAGGCGCGGCACGACGTTGAGCACGCCGGGGTCATCGACGGGTAGCTTCTGTATGTCGCGCGCAGTGTCCTGCAAGATCGAGAAGACGCGATTCTTCAACGCGGGTCCCTGCAGACCTTCGATTTCGTGCCATTGCTGTTGGGTCACTGTCATTGCAGCCCCTTCAATTTTGTATCGAACGCGGTGACAAAGCCTTCTTTGTCCGCGAGCGGCACGTAGATCAGCACCACGCGGATGTCCTTCGTCAGGCCAGAGTTCGCGAGCTTCTTGCTGATTTCGGCGAACTCCTTCTCCAACGCGGCTTTGTAGGCCGCGTCGATCGTCGCCGTCTTTCCGCACGCAGCACTGGTGGACAGGATGCCGATGACGAAGACGCCGGACGAAATGAACTTGTCGAGGCTCGTCTGAGGCTCGAACAGTTGCATCAACTCAGCGTATCGAGGCGTCGTCTTCGGGATCTGCGGTCCAAGAATGAGTTTCTGTTCTTTCAGGAAGCCCTGTTGCAGGTGTTCCGTGACGGATTTGAGTGCCTCGGCAATGGCCTCCTTCGTGTCCATGTAGAGTTTGGACTCGCCAAGCCAAAGTTCAACCCCACCCTTTTCCGGAAAACGAGCGTGGACCATGTCGAACGCCTTGACCACATCGTTCGAGGCACTTTTGTAGAAGACGCGGTTAGAAATTGGCAGTGTGCCGAAGTAATCACGACAAATTGCGTGCAGCGCGATCTCGCCGGCCTCGCCGCGCTTCTTGTACTTCTCGCTCGTGTAGACGCGGATCGCCGCCTGCTTGAGCTTCACGTACATGTTGCCGTGATTGACCGCGAGCTCGTCCTCCGGCAGCGCGTATTCCGGCAACCACTCGATCAGGTGCTCTGCGAATGGGACGCATCGCCACGCCTTGAGCTCGAAGCCGGCACAGCAAATCCCGTCGACAGGATTGCCCACGTCCTGAAAGTAAAGCCTCTCAAGAAACCGCTTTGGTTTGTTGCTGTATGCGGTCAACCCGACTCATTCCCCCGGTCCAGTTTCCTAGCATTGCTTATGGTTGTGCCGAAGGCAATCAAACGTAAGGAGTGCGACACGAGGGGGGCGGGGCCGAAGCTGCTGAAAGCGGAGTAAATGCAGTAAAATTCCCGTAATGCATTGATTAAATTAGCAATATTATCGTTGCGGGGCGGTCCACCCATCCGCAATCGCTGCTGCGCGAAGGTCTGATACGCTTCCCGGCTCCAGGCTCCCCCGATTGCATTTCCATTTGATCTTGCAGCGCAAGCGCGGTGATCGTGCGTCGCGTAGAGATTCTAATATATGAGCCCATCGTTCCCGGCGTTCGCCTCCGTCCGCGCTAAGCTCCTCTCACCTGGCGGGTGCGGTCTGTGGCCGGGCAATGTTTGGATGAAGACCATGGACCAGCAAAAACTCGACCGTGCGATCGGTCGTCGCTTGAAGACGTTGAGGACGCAGGCGGGCATGACGTTGAACGAACTCGCGACGCGCTCCGGTGTCAGCCGGGCCATGATCGGGAGGGTGGAGCGGGCGCAGAGCAGCGCCACCGCTGCGCTGCTCAACAAGCTCTGCGCGGCGCTCGATGTCACCCTCAGCGACGTCGTCGCGCTCGCGGAAAAGCCGCCGGAGCGGCTGATGCGGCTTGCCGACCAGCCGCTTTGGCGCGATCCCGACAGCGGTTACCGTCGGCGGCACGCCTCGCCGCCGGATGCGGCAAGTGGCATCGAGATCATCGTCGTCGACCTGCCGGCCGGTGCGCGCGTCTCCTACAGCCCCTGGGGCCGCAACGCGTTCACCCAGCAGCTGCTGATGCTGGAGGGCGCGGTCTGCGTGCATATCGACGCCAAGACCGTGCGGCTGCGCGACGGCGATTGTCTCGATTTCGACGTGATGCGGGCGGTGACCTTCGAGAACGAAACCAAACAGGATGCGCGCTACGTCATCATCACGCGGCGCGGCACATCGTACGGGAAAATGTGATGTCGCTGATCGTGCGGGACGCCACGCTTGAGGATGCCGAAGATATTTTGGCCATCTACAATTACGCCGCGATCAACACCACGGCGGTGTGGACCGACGGACCGGCTGATCTGGCCTCGCGGCGCGAGTGGATGCGCGCACGGCAAGCGGCCGGCTATCCCGTGCTGGTCGCGATGAAGGGCAGGGACGTCGTCGGCTTCGCATCATTCGGCGATTTCCGCCCCTGGCCCGGCTATCGCCACACCGTGGAGAATTCGGTCTATGTCGGCGTGCAACATCATCGGCTCGGCGTCGGCCGCAGCCTGATGGCCGCGCTGATCGAGCGCGCGACTGCGCTCAACAAGCACACGATGGTCGCCGCGATCGAGGCCTCGAATTCCGCCTCGACCGGGCTGCACGCGTCGTTCGGCTTTGCCGAGGTTGGCCGCATGCCGGAGGTCGGCTGCAAGTTCGGCCGCTGGCTCGATATGGTCCTCATGCAGAAGCGGCTTTCAAGTGAGGTGAGGCCGTGACGATGCAGGTCCGCACCGGCGATACCTTTGATCCGCGCGTCGTTGCGCTGCTCGACCATCACGCAGCGGCTGCGCGGGCGCAGACCGCGCCGGGCAGCGCCCATGCGCTCGATCTCGCTGGGCTGCGCGCGAGCGACGTCGCGTTCTGGACCGGCTGGGACGGCGAGACGCTGGTCGCCACCGGCGCGCTGAAGATGCTCTCGGCCGACCATGGCGAGGTGAAGTCGATGCACACGCTGCAAACGACGCGGAGGCGCGGCTTCGGCGGCCAGATGCTCCGCCACATCATCGCTGAGGCCCGCGCGCGTGGCTCGCAGCGGCTCAGCCTCGAGACCGGCTCCTGGGATTATTTCAAGCCCGCGCATGCGCTCTACCAGGCGCACGGTTTTGTGCTCTGCGGCCCGTTCGAGGGCTATGTCGAGGATCCCAACAGCCTGTTCCTGACGCTCGACCTGACCGGCGGCTGAGGCCGCGCGGTGTAACCCGGGCCCGAAAACATCGCCCTGCGCCTCAAAATGAGTTGCGTACCTCAAAACACCTCGATAACCTTCAGCCATGGCCGATACTCTCACCGCGACCGCGCTGACGCTGAAGGACATCGCCCGCGAGGCGGGCGTCAGCCTTGCGACGGTCGACCGCGTCCTGCACAACCGCCCGGGCGTGCGGCCCGATACGGTCCGGCGCGTCAAGGCGGCGATCGAGCGCAACGCCTTCCAGCCGCACGTCGCCGCCGCCGAGCTCGCCCGCAGCCGTGCCCGCCGCTTTGCCTTCGTGATGCCGGCGGGGCCGAACCCCTTCATGCAGCAGATCGAGGCCTATCTCGGCGAGATGTCGGCCTGGCTCTCGGCCCGCCGTCTCGGCGTCGAGGTGGTCGCCACTGATGTGTTCGACCCGTCCGCGCTCGCGGCCTCGTTGGAGACGCTGTCCGGCGATTACGACGGCGTCGCCGTGGTGGCGCTGGACCATCCCGGGGTCCGCGCCGCGATCAACGATCTCGTCGACGCCGGGACCAGGGTCGTGACGCTGGTCTCGGACGTGCCGTCCTCGCGTCGCCACCATTATGTCGGCATCGACAACATTGCGGCGGGGCGCACCGCCGGCGCGCTGGTCGGTCGGCTGGTCGGCCAACGGTCCGGCAAGGTCGCGATCGTCGCGGGCTCGCAGGGCCTGCGCGACCATTCCGAACGCATCTTCGGCTTCAGCCAGGTGATGGCGTCGGAATTCCCCGATCTCAGCGTGCTGCCGGTGCTGGAAGGGCGCGACGAAGACGGCCGTTCGGAACAGGTTCTGGCGCAGCTGCTCGGCAGGCATGCTGACATTGTCGGCCTTTATAACGTCGGCGCAGGCACGCAAGGCGTCGCCAAAGCGTTGAGCGATGCCGGCCGCGGCAAGCAGGTGGTGTTCGTCGGACACGACGTCACCGCACTGACGCGCCGGCTGCTGTTGCAGGGCGTGATGGATGCCGCGATCTCGCAGAACCCCGGGCATGAAGCGCGCGCCGCCGTGCGCGTGCTGCTCGCGCTTGCGCGCGGCGAGCCGATCTTGCGCGAACAGGAGAAGATCAGGATCGACATCGTGATGCGGGACAATTTGCCCTAGGGGCGGGTGGATTTTCAGAACGGTCCGTTGCGGAAAGGGCGACTCTGAGATCGCGCACCGCAACAGGCGAAAGGGAGGACGGCGTGTATCTCGGTATCGACATCGGCACATCCGGTGTGAAAGCGGTGCTCGTGAGCGAAACCGGCGCGATTGTCGCGACGGCCGCGCGCGAGCTTGCGCTGTCGCATCCCGCGCCGCTGTGGTCCGAGCAGGATCCCGACGCCTGGGTCGATGCGACGGTTGGCGCCGTCGACGATCTCGCCGCCCGCCATCCGCGCGAGGTCGCGCAGGTGCGCGGCATCGGGCTGTCCGGCCAGATGCATGGCGCGACGCTGCTGGACGAGGATGGACGGCCGCTGCGCCCCGCTATTCTGTGGAACGACGGCCGTTCGCACGCCGAATGCGTCGCGCTCGAGCGGCGCTGCCCGTCGCTGCACACGATCGCCGGCAATCTGGCAATGCCCGGCTTCACCGCGCCCAAGCTGCTCTGGGTCGCGCGGCACGAGCCGCAGATCTTCGAGCGCGTGGCGAAGGTGCTGCTGCCGAAGGCCTATGTGCGTTATCGCCTCACCGGCGAGATGGTCGAGGACATGTCCGACGCCGCGGGCACGCTGTGGCTCGACGTCGGTCTGCGCCGCTGGTCGGCGCTGCTGCTGCATGCCGTCGGGCTCGATCTCCACCACATGCCGCGCCTCGTCGAGGGCAGCGAGGTCAGTGCAGTGCTCGCGCCGGAATTCGCGCGGCGCTGGGGCATGGCGAATGATGTCGTGATCGCCGGCGGTGCCGGCGACAATGCCGCGAGCGCCATCGGGCTCGGCGCGATCGCGCCGGGCGATGCGTTCCTGTCGCTCGGCACATCAGGCGTGGTGTTCCGCGTCACCGATCGGTTTGCACCGGCGCCGGCTTCGGCCGTGCATGCGTTCTGCCATGCGCTGCCCGGCCTCTGGCACCAGATGGGCGTGATGCTGTCGGCCGCGGCTTCGCTGGCCTGGCTCGCCGGCGTGATGGAGACGCCGGCCGCCGCGCTCCTGGCGCCGCTCGGCGAGCGTGTCGACGGACCGAGCTCCATAAAATTCCTGCCCTATCTCGATGGCGAGCGCACGCCGCACAACGATGCCGCCGCCAGCGGCGCCTTCGTCGGCCTGCGCGGTGCGACCGGGCGCAGCCAGATCGTGCAGGCCGTGCTGGAAGGCGTCGCCTTCGCCGCGCGCGACAACCTCGCGGCGCTGAGCGCGGCCAGCGGGCCAATCGCGGAGGTCGATCTCGTCGGCGGCGGCTCGCGCTCGCCGCTGTGGGCGCAGATCTGCGCCGACGTGCTCGGCATTCCCGTCCACCGCGTCGAGGAGGGCGAGGTCGGGGCGGCGCTCGGCGCCGCACGGCTCGGCCGGCTTGCCGCCACCGGCGAAGATCCCGCGGAAGTGTGCAAGCGCCCGCGGCGGCTCGCGAGCTTTGCGCCCCGCGCATCCGTCACTGCGGCCTATGACGACGCCTATCGGCAGTGGCGCGAGATTTATCCTGCGTTGAAGGAGAGCCTTAAGTGAACGCACCAGCCAAATTCTTCGATGCAAGCGCCCCTGTCGCCTTCGGCGGCAAGGATGCGGGAACCACGCCCGCCTTCCGCTGGTACGACAAGGACCGCCTCGTCCATGGCCGCAGGCTCGAGGATCATCTGCGCTTTGCGGTCTGCTACTGGCATTCGTTCTGCTGGCCGGGCGGCGATCCCTTCGGCGGCGAGACCTTTCTGCGCCCCTGGCATCAAGGTGTTGATGCGATGGCGCAGGCACGCGCCAAGGCCGATGTCGCCTTCGAGCTGTTCCGCCTGCTGGACGTGCCCTTCTTCACCTTCCACGACGTCGATGCGGCGCCGGAAGGCAGTTCGCTCAGCGAGTCCGTCGCCAATCTCAACGCGATCGCCGATCTGTTCGAAGCGAAGATGGCCTCCGCAAAAGTCCGCTTGCTCTGGGGCACGGCCAATTTGTTCACGCATCGCCGCTACATGGCGGGTGCCGCGACCAATCCGGACCCCGAAATCTTCACCTATGCCGCCGGCCAGGTCCGCGCCGCGCTGGAGGTGACGCACCGGCTCGGCGGCCAGAATTATGTGCTGTGGGGCGGGCGCGAGGGCTACGAGACGCTGCTCAACACCGATCTCAAGCGCGAGCTCGACCAGCTCGGCCGCTTCATCTCGCTGGTCGTCGAGCACAAGCACAAGATCGGCTTCAAGGGCCCGATCCTGATCGAGCCGAAGCCGAAGGAGCCGACCAAGCATCAATATGATTTCGACGTCGCCACCTGCTACGGCTTCCTGGAGCGCTACGATCTCCTGAACGACGTCAAGCTCAACATCGAGCAGAACCACGCCATTCTCGCCGGCCACTCCTTCCATCACGAGGTCGCGCTCGCCGAGGCGCTCGGCATCTTCGGCTCGCTCGACGTCAATCGTGGCGACGATCTGCTCGGCTGGGACACCGACCAGTTCGCGATGAACGTGCCGGAGCTGGCTCTGGTGTTCCACGAGATCCTGAATCGCGGCGGCTTCACCTCGGGCGGGCTCAATTTCGACGCCAAGATCAGGCGGCAGTCGATCGACCCCGACGATCTGATCCATGCCCATGTCGGCTCGATGGATGCCTGCGCGCGCGCGTTCCTCGCCGCCGCCGACATGCTCGATGCCGGCGCCCTCACCGCACCGCTCGCGCAGCGCTACGAGGGATGGGCGGGACCCGAGGGCCGGGCCATTCTCGGCGGCCAGCGCTCGCTCGCCGAACTTGCCGACCGTGCGCTCAGCCCCGGCTTCGACCCGCGGCCGCGCTCGGGGCGGCAGGAATATCTGGAATCCCTGGTCAACCGTTACGTTTGAGGAAGGCCGCTGATGACAAAGGCTGAAGCGACACCGGTCCTCGAGCTGACCGGCATCGGCAAGGAGTTCGGCGCAATCCGCGCGCTGCATGGCGTCGACCTGCAGGTCCAGCCCGGCGAGGTCGTCGGCCTGWTGGGCGACAAYGGCGCSGGCAAGTCCACGCTGGTCAAGATCATCGCCGGCAATTTCCGTCCCAGCCATGGTGAGATCCGCTTTGCCGGCAACGCGGTCCATTTCAACCGGCCCGTCGATGCCCGCGGCGTCGGCATCGAGGTCGTCTACCAGGATCTCGCGCTTGCCGACAATCTGACGGCTGCTGCCAACGTTTTCCTCGGCCGCGAGCTGAAGCGCAGGTTCGGCCCGCTCGCATTGCTCGACCACAAGGCGATGGCGGTGCGTGCGCTGGAACTGTTCGGCGAATTGCGCTCGGAGACGCGCCCCGACGATCTCGTCAAGCAGATGTCTGGCGGCCAGCGCCAGGCGGTTGCGATCGCGCGGACGCGCCTCTCCAACGCGCGGCTGGTCATGATGGACGAGCCGACCGCCGCGATTTCGGTACGCCAGGTCGAGCAGGTGCTCGGCCTAATCCACCGGCTGAAGGAGCAGGGCGTCGCCGTCATGCTGATCTCGCACCGCATGCCCGACGTGTTCGCGGTGTGCGACCGCGTGGTCGTCATGCGTCGCGGCGAGAAGCGGGCCGACAAGCCGATCCACCAGACGTCGCCCGAGGAAGTCACCGCCCTGATCACCGGCGCGAAGGAGGCGGCGTGATGGCCATGCCCTTGGAATCTCCGATCAGCTTCACCAATGTCGGCCGGATCAGATGGTGGCAGCGCGGCATCTTCGCCTCCCAGACCGGCTATGTCCTGCTCGCGCTGGCGATGCTGCTGGTGGTGATGCATTTCGCCAGCCCCTATTTCTTCACCGAAGGCAACATGCAGAACGTGGCGAAGAATTTCTCCTTCATCGCCATCGCCACCCTCGGCGTTACCTTCGTGATCATCACCGGCGGCATCGATCTGTCGGTCGGCTCGATGATGTGCTTCTCCGCCATGATCACCTCGATGGTCATGACCGAGCTGTCGGCGCCTGGCTCGCCCGCAGGCTCGCTGTTCGTGCATATGGCCGCTGACGGCAAGACCGTGCTGGCCAACGTGCCGGGTCTGATCCTGCTGATCTCGATCCTCGCGGGGCTCGGCGTCGCGCTGATCGCGGGCCTCGTCAACGGCTTCTGTATCGCCGTGCTCGGCCTGTCGCCCTTCGTCACCACGCTTGGCATGCTCTCGATCGTGCGTGGGCTCGGCTACGTCGTCTCCAACGGCCGCGGCAGCTTTCCGGGCGGGCCGGACGCTGATTACTTCTACGCGCTCACCTCGGGCGACGTGCTCGGCGTGCCGGTGCCCTTCATCTACCTCGTGGTCCTCGCGCTGGCGATGGCCGTGGTCCTGCACCACAGCTCGTTCGGCCGCCACGTGTTCGCGCTCGGGGGCAATGAGAAGGCCGCCGAGCTCACGGGCATACCGGTCGTGCGGGTGAAGATCGAGGTCTATGTGATCTGCGCGCTTGCCGCAGGGCTGCAAGGCATCATCATCTCCGGCTGGCTCGGATCGGCGCCCGCCAACATGGCGACGTCCTACGAGCTCAACGTGATCGCAGCGGCCGTCATCGGCGGTGCCAACCTCGCCGGCGGCATCGGCGGTCCGTTAGGGGCCATCGTCGGCTGCGTGCTGCTGGAAGTGATCCGCAACGGCCTCGTGCTGGCACAGGTCAGCTCCTACTGGCAGCAGACGCTGGTTGGCGTGATCATCATCCTGGCGGTGCTGGTCGATCGCATCCGCTCGCGGATGATCTGAACTGACGTCGTTCCGGGAGGGCAACGAAAATGTCGCCTGTCCGCTCCCCGGACGATCTTGAGAGGATGGGCGCCAGAGAAGGGTGGAGGAAACAATGAGGAAACTTCTTCTTGCCGGCATCGCGGTCGCGATGATGGCGACGCCGGCGTTTGCCGCGAACTACCGTTTCGTGATCGTGCCCAAGGCGATGAACAATCCGTTCTTCGACTTCGCGCGCGACGGCTGCCTGAAGCGTGCCAAGGAGCTCGGTAACATCGAGTGCATCTACAAGGGGCCGGTGGAGCATGAGCCGGCGACGCAGGCGCAGATCATCCAGGACTTCGTCACCCAGAAGGTCGACGGCCTCGCCATCTCGGTCGCCGACGTTGCGGCCATGACTAAGTCGATCGAGGCGGCGACCGCGGCCGGCATCCCCGTCATCACCTTCGATGCCGATGCGCCTGGCTCCAAGCGGATCGCCTATATCGGCACCAACAACAAGGAGTTCGGCGTCGCGCTCGGCAAGGAGCTCTTGAAGCTGCGGCCCGATGGCGGCAAATACGCGATGGTCTCAGGCGGTCCGGGCGCCAAGAATCTCGCCGAGCGCGTCGACGGCGTCCGCGAGGCGCTGAAGGGCTCGAAATGGACCGAGGTCGCGGGCTCGCCGACCTTCTGCAACGACGATCCGGCGCTGGCGGTCCAGCAGATGACGGACATGCGCACCGCCACGCCCGACCTCGCCTCGATCGTTCCCATCGGTGGCTGGCCGATGTTCGCCCCCGAAGGCTTCAAGGCCTTCGCCTCCAGGAACAAGAAGGACATCGACTCCGGCAAGTTCACGCTGGTCGTCGCCGATACGCTGAAGATGCAGCTTGAACTGCTGCGCGACGGTTACGCCAATGCGCTGGTCGGCCAGCGTCCGTTCGAGATGGGCGAGAAGGCGATGGATACGCTGCTCGCCATCAAGAAGGGCGAGAAGGTACCCGAGATCGTCTATACCGGCCTCGATCTCGTGACCAAGGACAACGTTGCGCAGATGTTGAAGTAGCAGCGTCGCCAGCCCCGTGCTCCTGCGAGCCTCTCCCGCTTGCGGTTTCCGCAAGCGGGAGAGATGATTGGACGGTTGGAAGGAAGACTTTTGGAAGGCAATGGGAATGAAACGGTCGCGGCTCGGCTCCCTTGACGTCACCTCAATCGGTCTCGGTTCGGCCCCGCTCGGCGGATTGTTCACCGCCGTCAGCGATACCGATGCGCTCGCCACGATCGAGCGCGCCTGGTCGGCCGGCATCCGCTTCTACGACACCGCGCCGCTCTACGGTTTTGGCCTCGCCGAACGGCGGCTCGGCGCTTTCCTGCGGCAGCAGCCGCGCGACTCCTACGTCATCTCGACCAAGGTCGGTCGTCTGCTGCGCGCGCCTGATGGCGCGGCCGCCGAGGACGCGCACTACAAGGGCACGTCGCGCGAGCGGCCGGTGTTCGACTTCTCCTATGATGGCGTGATGCGTTCGGTGGAGGAGAGCCTGACGCGCCTTGGGCTCGACCGGATCGATGTCCTGCTCGTGCATGATCCCGACGATCACTATGACGACGCCGTGGCCGGCGCCTTTCGCGCGCTCCAGCGCCTGCGCGCCGACGGCACGGTCAAGGCGATCGGTGCCGGCATGAACCAGTCGGAAATGTTGGTCCGTTTTGCCCAGGCCGTTCCGGTCGACTGCTTCCTGCTCGCCGGCCGCTACACGCTGCTCGACCAGGGCGCGCTGGATGCGCTGCTTCCGGTCTGCCGCGAGAAGAACATCGGCATCCTGCTCGGCGGTATCTACAACAGCGGCATTCTGGCCAATCCGCATCCTGGCGCGAAGTTCAACTATCAGGACGCCGACGCCGCGCTGATCGCGCGTGCGCTCGAGCTCGACGAGCTCTGCCGCAAGCACGGGACCGAGCTGAAGGCCGCCGCGCTCCAGTTCTGCATGGCCCATCCGGCGGTCACAATTGCCGTGCTGGGCGCGCGCAACGCCGCGGAGGTTTCCGACAACATCGCGATGTCGGAGAAGGCGGTGCCACAAGCCTTCTGGCAGGAGCTGCGTGCGCGCAAACTCGTCGACGCACGCGCGCCGTTGCCGGGCGGAGCGTGAGGGCATGATCATCGACGGCCATCAGCATTTTTGGGATCCTTCGCGCGCCGACTATCCCTGGATGGATGCGCCGGAATTGGCATCGATCCGCCGCGCCTTCGGCCCCGCCGATCTCGCGCCGCTGTTGAAAGCAAACGGCATCGACGCGAGCATATTGGTGCAGTGCCGCTCCGCGCTGGAGGAGACCGAGGAATTCTTGCGGATCGCGCATACGACGCCCTCGGTGATTGGCGTCGTCGGCTGGGCCGACCTGACGGACGGTGCGCTTGGCGACACGCTTGACCGCCTGCGGGCTTCGCCCGGCGGCGACAGGCTGGTCGGCATTCGTCACCAGGTGCATGACGAGGCTGATCCGGACTGGCTGCTGCGCGAGGACGTTCAACGTGGCCTCACCGCAACGTTCGCCCGCGATCTCGCCTACGATTTTCTCGTCCGCACCCGCGAATTGCCTGCCGCGATCGCAACTGCGCAGGCCTTTCCGCAAGCGCGTTTCGTGCTTGACCACGCCGCAAAACCGCTGATCGCCGATGGCGGAAGCGCCGAATGGGCCGATCGCATCGCGGCTCTCGCGGCCTGCGGCAATGTCTGGTGCAAGATTTCGGGCCTTGCGACAGAAGCGGTGTGGAGTGACTGGGATGCCGAGCGGCTGTTTCCGTTCGTCGAACATGCCGCAACATGTTTTGGCGAGGATCGCCTGATCTTCGGCTCGGACTGGCCGGTGTGTCTGCTTGCCGGGAGTTATGGCGAGATCAAGGGGGCGCTGGAAGCGTGCCTGGCGAAGCTGGGTTCTCAAGTGCGCGAGAAGGCGTTCGGGGCGAATGCGAAGGCTGCGTATCGGTTGTCGATTGCGTAAGCCGCGAACTCGTTGCCCCTTCTCCCCTTGTGGGAGAAGGTGGCGCGAAGCGCCGGATGAGGGGTTATTTCAGCAAACTCGAATTTGAGAGATTCACTCGCGGAGAGATACCCCTCACCCAGTGAGCCTCTGTCTACGAGCGGAGTTGCCCTCTCCCGCAAGGGGAGAGGGCACAGCAACGGGCAACGCCCTCACGCGCCCGCGGGCACCTGGTCCAGAAATCCCGTGATGCTCCTGATGCGGCCGTCCTTCAGCACGGCGAAGTCGGTGCCCTTGATCGGGCTGTCGACACCGTCGGGACCGAGGCCCCATGAGAAGCGGACGTGTTCGCCGTAGCCGTTGGGCTCGCCGATCAGCGTGAACTTGAAGTCGGGAAAGCGCTGCTGCACGCCCGCGATCAGCGCGTCGATGCCGTCCCGGCCGTCGCTCTTCATCAAGGGATCGACATAGCTCGCATCCGCCGTCCAGTTCTCGCTGAGCAGTTCGCGACGGCGGCCTGCGGCGCGCTCGTTCCAGAGCTCGATGTAGCGGCGGGCGACGGTGACGGGGTCGGTCATGGTGCTCTCCTTCGATGGCGCCGTGTTCGGCTGTCTCGACTATCGAAGGTTCGCACGCGCAGATCGATTACCTCGGAGGTCATGCGTACGCAGAAAAGAAGCGCGATGATGCTCTCATCGCGCTTCGGACGTTCGCAACAATTTCAGCGTGAACTTACTTCGCCGCGGTGACCATGATCTCGACGGTGTACTGAGCAGCCGCGAGCTTGGCCTCGACGGTGGCGCGAGCCGGGGTGTTGCCGGGCGAGACCCAGGCGTCCCACACCGCGTTCATCTCGGCAAAGGTCTTCATGTCGGTGATGTAGATCGTGGCCGAGAGCAGCTTCGACTTGTCGGTGCCGGCCTTGGCGAGATGGCTGTCGATGGTCGCCAGGATGTCCTGGGTCTGCTTCGTGACGCTTTCACCGGCGGCCTTGTTGGCGACGACGCCGGCGAGATAGACGGTGTTGCCGTGCACGACGACCTGGCTCATGCGCGGGCCGGTTTCGAAACGCTGAATGCTCATTGGGGGATCTCCTGGTGGGAATGGCGGCCCTGTCTAACCCAGCGCCCCCAGCTCTGCCACCCCAGGCACGCATGCGTTGCCGGGCACGCATGCGTGGCCCGCTGATGCATGCGCCGTTCACGGAAACTGACTGAAGAACGACCAGATCGTCTCGGCACCGTCGATGTCGCGGTTCTGTGGCCCGAGCAGGCTGGTTGCAACCTTCGGGAAGCGGGCATCCGGAGCGAAGCCGGGCATGCGGTGGCCGCCATGGTTGATGCGATAGAGCACGACGTCGTGCCCTTTGGGACAGCGTGAGGAGATCCGTGTGACCGTGGACTGGTCCGCGGGCGCCTTCTCGGGCAAATCGGTCACCTCGGCATCGTCGGTCTCGCAGCCATTGAGCTTGCGCCAGAAAGCCAGCGTCTCTTCGGTGGACCAGAACCCGTCTGCGGCATAATAGCTCGATCCCCGTCCTCCCTCGTAGGGGACCAACGGGTCGGCGGTGCCGTTGATGAGCAGCATCGGCAGCGGCCGCGATGGATGGCAGGTGACTGCGGCCTCATCCGTGAGATTCATGATCACGCTCGCGCCCGCAGCAAACAGATCGGCGCGCGCGCAAACCAGCGTCATCGCCATGGCGCCGCCATTGGAGATGCCGGCGACATAGACACGCTTCGGGTCCGCCGTGCCGTTCGTCACCAGCGTCTCGACCAGCTTTGCGATGAAGGCGACGTCGTCGGTGCCCTCGGGCGGGCCACGCAGCGCTGGTCCAGCCTTGGTCCGCGCATCGGCCCAGGCATGGTTGAGGCCATCAGGAAAGACCACGGCAAAACCTTCACGCTTCGCGACCTGTGGCCACGCCGTTCGCGCGACCATGTCGGCGCCACGCTGGGTCTTGCCGTGCAGCACGACCACGAGCGGCACCAGCCGCTTCGCCGGCAGTTGCGCGGTGTAGGATCGCTTCACGCCGTTGACGTCGATCGTATCGGCGGATGCGGCCGAGGCCGCGGCCAATGCCGCAAGAAGCGCCCCGATCTGCATCCACCTCCGCATGATCTAGCCCACGGCCTTCGCCGCGGCGCGGCCGGCATTGCGGCCCGAGAACAGGCAGCCGCCGAGGAAGGTGCCTTCCAGCGAGCGATAGCCGTGCACGCCGCCGCCGCCGAAGCCTGCGGCTTCGCCGACCGCATAGAGGCCGGGAATGACGCTGCCCTCGCTGCCGAACACGCGCGAGTCGAGATCGGTCTCGAAGCCGCCGAGCGTCTTGCGGGTGAGGATGTTGAGCTTGACCGCGATCAGCGGTCCCTGCGCGGGATCGAGGATGCGGTGCGGAGAGGCGGTGCGGATCAGCTTGTCGCCGATATAGCGCCGCGCATTGTGGATGTTCATCACCTGCGCATCCTTGACGTAGGGATTGGCGATCTCGCGGTCGCGCGCCTCGATTTGCATCCTGACGTGCTCGAGCTTGAGGAGGTCGCTGCCGGCGAGCTTGTTCATGGCCGCGACGAGATCCTCGATCTTGTCGCGTACGATGAAGTCGACACCATGGCTTTTGAATGCCTCCACCGGCGCTGGCGCGCCCTTGTTGGTGGCGCGGCGCAGGGTCATCCGCCAGCTCTTGCCGGTCAGATCAGGATTCTGCTCCGAGCCCGACAGCGCAAATTCCTTCTTGATGATGCTCTGGGTCAGGATGAACCAGGAATAATCATAGCCGGTGGACATGATGTACTGGAGCTGGCCGAGCGTGTCGGAGCCGGGAAACAACGGCGCCGGCAGCCGCGTGCCTGTTGCGTCGAACCACATCGAGGACGGGCCGGGCAGGATGCGGATGCCGTGGCGCGGCCAGATCGGATTCCAGTTCTGGATGCCTTCGACATAATGCCACATGCGGTCGCGGTTGATCAGCCGCGCGCCCGATTTCTCGGTGATGCCGATCATGCGGCCGTCGACATGCTCCGGCACGCCGGAGATCATGAACTTCGGCGGCTCGCCAAGCCGCTTCGGCCAGTTCTGCCGCACCAGCTCGTGATTGCCGCCGATGCCGCCGGACGCCACGATCACGGCCTGCGCCTTCAGCGCGAACTCGCCGACCACGTTGCGCGACGAGCTCTTGCCACGCTCGACATTGTCAGGGGCGAGCACGGCGCCGCTGATGCCGTCCACCGTGCCGTTGGTGATGGAGAGCGCATCGACGCGATGGCGGAACCTGAAGGTCAGCCGGCCGCTCTTCATGGCCTCGCGCGCGCGGCGCTCGAACGGCTCGACGATGCCGGGGCCGGTTCCCCAGGTGACGTGGAAACGCGGCACCGAATTGCCGTGGCCCATCGCGTCATAGCCGCCGCGCTCGGCCCAGCCGACCACCGGGAAGATGCGGTGCCCCATCGCGCGCAGCCAGTCGCGTTTCTCGCCCGCCGCAAACGCCACATAGGCCTCGGCCCACTGGCGCGGCCAGAAATCCTCGTCGCGGTCGAAGCCGGCGGTGCCGATCCAGTCCTGCATGGCGAGGTCGAAGGAGTCCTTGATGCCGAGCCGGCGCTGCTCCGGCGAATTGACCAGGAACAAGCCGCCGAACGACCAGAATGCCTGGCCGCCGAGCGACTGCTCGCCCTCCTGGTCGACCACGATCACGCGCTTGCCGGCGTCGGCAATTTCGGTCGCGGCTACCAGTCCCGATAGTCCTGCGCCGACGACGATGACGTCTGTCTCTTCAGCCATAGGTTCCCCCCTGTAGTTACCCGGGATTGAAGCCAGCGGTTGCAGCTGAGATCAAGGGTGTGGCGCATAAGGCATCGTTAACTTGTTCCGCTTTGGGCTTAGGGCCGTCCGACTGCAGCGCGGGCGCAACACTGGATTTGAATTTGTTTTGAGCCAGCCGGCGTGCCTAGACAAAACCACGGTTACGACGGACGCTAGCAACGCATCACCACCTGACACGCAGATTCGAATTCGACTGGGGCGGGGGACAATGAAGTTTCTGACGGGGTTGCTCGCGGCGGTTCTCCTGATCGCGGGCATGGGGGCTTCTCACGCAGTGGTTCGGATTGCGGATGACCGCGGTGGCCGGATCGGAACCTACGTCGATAGGTACCAGGATCTGCGGCAGTCAGGCGACACCGTCATCATCGACGGTCTCTGTGCCTCGGCCTGCACCATCGTCCTCGGCGCCATTCCGCGCGACCGCATCTGTGTGACCTCGCACGCGACCCTCGGCTTCCACGCCGCCTGGGATTTTGGCGCCAACGGCCGTGCGGTGACCAACTCCGAAGCGACCCAGATGCTCTATGCGATGTATCCCTCGCAGGTGAAGCGCTGGATCAACCAGCGCGGCGGCCTCACCCCGCACATGCTCTTCCTGAGGGGCAAGCAGCTCCAGGCCATGTACAAGCCCTGCTACCTCGACGCGCAGGCCTCGACCAACCGACCCCTGCGCCGGGCTCTCCCGCAAGCGGAAGAGCTGGAGTCCGCTCGGGGCCAGCTGCTTCGCTGACGTCATCGGCGCGATCTGATTCCGGGAAGTATTCCTTGGAGCACCCGCGGCGCTTGCCCGGGCCCGGGCCAACGCCTATTTGAATGGCAAGGAACCGGGGCCTTCGCCCCGATCGTTGTCATGACTCAACCACTGCACCCGGCCCAACCGCTACAGGACAATTCGCCCACTGCCGGCCGGCTGCCGTTCGTGCTGCTGTTGGCTGGCGCGGGGATCGGCGGTCTGGTCGTGCTCGGCGCGCTGGCGCTCTGGTTCCACTACGGCAGCCAGGTGTTCTTCGAAATGATCAGGACCGGCTTTGCCGCCTGCTTCTGACCTGCGACAGGAAGTTTTCCGCTCATGAGCTCCACCGCCCGTCCGCTGGTGATCGCGACCGCCTTCGCTGCAAGCCTCGTCGTCGGACTGCTGATCGTGTTCTGGGCGATGGGCGGGGTCAGCAAAGTGGCGCAGCCGGCCGCGATCGGCGGCCCGTTCCAGCTCACCGACCAGCACGGCAACGCCGTCACCGACAAGAACCTGAAGGGCAAGCCGACCCTGATCTTCTTCGGCTACACCCATTGCCCCGACGTCTGCCCGACCTCGTTGTTCGAGATCTCGGAAGTGCTGCGCGCGATGGGCAAGGATGCCGACAAGGTCAATGCCGTCTTCATCTCGGTCGATCCCGAGCGCGATACGCCGGCGACGATGAAGGACTATCTGTCGAGCTTCGACCCGCACCTCGAAGGGCTCAGCGGCGACCCCGCCGAGACCGCCAAGGTGATCACCTCCTACCGGGTCTATGCCAAGAAGGTCCCGACCAAGGACGGCGACTACACCATGGACCACACCGCGCTGATCTACCTGATGGACCGCGACGGGCGGTTCGTATCGCCGTTCAACATGAAGCGAACGCCGGAAGAGGCCGCGGCCGATTTGAAGCGGTATCTCTGAGGGCCCTTTCGGGCGCAGTCCTCTCCACATCGTCATGGCCGGGACAAGCCCGGGCATGACGGCTGAGAGACCTTTACCCATCCCGCAATCGGCGCTCGCGTTCCCGGCGGGATGGTCTATAACGCCTTCCGATCCCAATGAAATTCGCTCATTTCCGGCCGATGGCTCCATCGCAACAGGCGAAATCGTCCAAATCTGCCCGTGGCTTGCTGACAGGGTTGGCCGTCGCGGCATGCCTGCTAGCAGGCATGCCCTCCGCAAAGGCGCAGGCGCCCGCCAAGCAGCCCCCGGCAGCACCCCAGGCCACGCCGCAGGTCGCCCCTCAAGCCGCTCCCCAGGCTGTGCCCGGCTTCTGGGACCCGCGGCGGCGGCCGGAGCGGCCCGACCTGTCGCGCCTGACCGTGATCCGCTTCCTGACCGAGACCGACTATCCGCCGTTCAACTACACCGGCGCCGACGGCAATCCGGCCGGCTTCAACGTCGATCTCGCCCGCGCGCTGTGCGAGGAGATCAAGGTCACCTGCACGGTGCAGATGCGCCGCTTCGAGACCCTGGTCGACGCGCTCTCCTCCAACCGGGGCGATGCCATCATCGCCTCGATGGCGGTGAGTCCGCAGCTCCGCGTCCGCGTCGATTTCACCGATCCCTATTACCGCGTGCCGGCGCGCTTCGCCTCGCGCAAGGATGCGGTGATGCCGGAGATCCGGCCCGAATACCTCGAGGGCAAGAAAGTCGGCGTCATCGCCGGCTCCGCGCACGAAGCCTATCTCAAGGCGATGTTCACCGACGCCGAGCTGCACCCCTATCCCAACGACGACGCGATGCGCGCCGCCTTGCGCAAGGGCGAGGTCGACTTCATCTTCGGCGACGCCATCTCGCTGGCGTTCTGGATCAACGGCACGGATTCCGGCGATTGCTGCGCCTTCTCCGGCGGTCCCTTCGTCGAGAGCCGCTTCTTCGGCGAGGGCATCGGCATCGCCGTCCGCAAGGGCAACGACGTGCTGCGCCAGGCCCTGAACTGGGCCCTGTTCCGCGTCTGGGAGAAAGGCCGCTACACCGATCTGTGGCTGCGGTATTTTTCGGTGAGCCCGTTTTAGTGCCGTAGGGTGGGCAATGGCGCGCTAGCGCCGTGCCCACCGTCTTTGGCAGTGGTGGGCACGCTTCGCTTTGCCCACCCTACGATTCCACGATAAAGGCGCTGCTACTTTTGCATTCTGCCCGGAAATCGCTATTTTCCGCGGCCCGGAGGCCCCTGAATGTCTGTCATCGATCTTGCCGCGAACCCGAGCGACCTGCGTGCGCTCGCCGAACAATCCAACGCCTGGCCGTTCGAGCAGGCGAAGGCCATTGTCGCGCGGCTGAAGAAAAGCCCGAAGGACGAGGTGCTGTTCGAGACCGGTTACGGCCCGTCCGGCCTGCCGCATATCGGCACGTTCGGCGAGGTCGCGCGCACCTCGATGGTGCGCCATGCCTTCCGCGTGCTGACCGAAGACAAGATCAAGACGCGCCTGCTCGCCTTCTCCGACGACATGGACGGGTTTCGGAAAGTGCCCGACAACGTCCCCAACAAGGAGATGCTGGCCGCGCATCTCGGCAAGCCGCTGACGCGTGTGCCCGATCCGTTCTCCAACGAGTATCCGTCGTTCGGACACCATAACAACGCGCGTCTGCGCGCCTTTCTCGATCATTTCGGCTTCGACTACGAGTTCGCGAGCTCGACCGACTATTACACGTCCGGCCGCTTCGACGCGACGTTGCTGAAGATGCTCGCCGCCTACGACAAGGTGATGGCGATCATCCTGCCAACGCTCGGCCCCGATCGCCGCGCCACCTATTCGCCGTTCCTGCCGATCAGCAAGACGACGGGGGTCGTGCTTCAGGTCCCGATGATCCGCCGCGACGTTGCGGCGGGCACGGTGACCTATGTCGATCCAGACACGAACCAGGAAGTCGAGACGCCGGTGACGGGCGGCAACGTCAAGTGCCAGTGGAAGGCCGACTGGGCAATGCGCTGGGTCGCGCTCGGCGTCGACTACGAGATGGCCGGCAAGGACCTGATCGACTCCGTGAAGCTGTCAGGCGCGATCGCCAGGGCGCTCGGCCCCACGCCGCCCGAAGGCTTCAACTACGAGCTTTTCCTCGACGACAAGGGCCAGAAGATCTCGAAGTCGAAGGGCAATGGTCTCACCATCGACGAATGGCTGCGCTACGCCTCGCCGGAATCGCTGTCGCTGTTCATGTATCGCGAGCCGAAGGCGGCCAAGCGGCTGTATTTCGATGTCATCCCGCGCAATGTCGACGACTACCAGCAGTTCATCGACGGCTTTGCGAAGCAGGATGGCAAGCAGCAGCTCGGCAATCCGGTCTGGCACATCCACAACGGCCATCCGCCGAAGGGCGACATGCCCGTCACGTTCCAGCTCCTCTTGACGCTGGTGTCGTCGTCGAATGCGGAGAATGCCGAGACGCTGTGGGGCTTCATCGGTCGCTATCGTCCCGGCGTCAGCCCGCAGACGCATCCGAAGCTCGATGCGATGGTCGGCTATGCCATCAACTATTATCGTGACTTCGTGGCGCCGACGAAGCAGTTCCGCGAGCCGACCGAGGTTGAGCGCGCCGCGTTGCAGGATCTGCGCGATGCGCTGTCGCAGCTTCCGCAGGAATCCTCGGCCGAGGACATCCAGAACGTCGTCTACGAGATCGGCCGCCGCGAGCCGTTCCTCGACCAGGTCAAGAAGGGCAAGGACGGCCGTCCGGGCGTGACGCTCGACTGGTTCAACATGCTCTACCAGGTGCTGCTCGGCCAGGAGAAGGGCCCGCGCTTCGGCTCCTTCGTTGCGGTCTACGGCGTGCAGAACGCGGTCAACATGATCGACGGCGCGCTGGCGCGGAGCGCGTAGTAGATGCCGTCTGTAGCCCGGATGTCGCTACGCTCATCCAGGCTACAGATTTGAAGCGCGCCTCAGATCGAGCGCAGCACGAAGCGCCGGTTGTCCTTCTGCACCGGGCGCGCGTTCATCGGATAGAGCTTTGCGAACGCGGCGACGTCGGTGGCCGAGACCTGGATCGGGTCGGTCAGCAGCAACCATTCGACCACCTCCGAACAGGGCGGGGTCGTCAGCGAGCCGGAGTAGCGGAAGTAGCTCAGCCTGTGCGGCAGCATGGCGTGGGGATCGATCGCCGCGTCGGCCTTCACCGCGGGCCCTTCCGCCGCCGGCATGGTCTTGACGATCTTGCCGAAGGCCGTGTTCGGCTTGCCTTCCGCCATCAGCACGCCGACTACGGCGAGCCCGCCGGCATCGTTGCGATGCACGAAGTGCGCTTCCATCGGAAAGTTCTTGCCGCCGATCATGTGCTCGCTCGGCCGGTGGAAGTGCACCTGGAGCAGCTTGTATTTGACGTCGCCGAGCGTGAGCGTGCTGCCTTCGGCGAAGTTGAGCTGGATCGTGTGCCCGTTGTTGACGATGGTGTCGGCGCTCTTGCCCCAGTTCAGCTTCAGAACAGGCAATTGCGACTTGATCGTCCCCTCGATGTCGATCGGCGATTGCTGCAGGCCGACCGCGCAGGCCTTGTTGGCTGTGTCGAGATCGCCCCATTTGGCCGGGCCGCCGTCGCCCTCGTAGCTCCAATGCGTGCCTTCGGCGGCAAAGGCCGGCTTGCACAGCGGACAAAGCGCGAGACCCGCCAGGGCCTTCAATGCGTGACGGCGATTCATAATATCCCCCTGCGATGAATTTGATCGGCAAAATCGGCCGCAACCTATGCGAGAGGGGCGGTGAGTCGCAAGGTCGCCGGGACGAGAAGCGGCGCGGCCGGCGTCATGGTCCGGTTACGACGCAATCACTGGCTCGCCCACACGATTCGCGCGATCCAGCCGACGTCGCTCGGCGCCATCGTATGCTCCGCCTGCGATGCATCGAGCGGCTGCAATTCCAGTGCCTTTGCCGTGCGGCGCTTCAGCGTCGCGACCGTCACCTCGCCCGCCTTGGTCTTCACCACCACGCGATCGCCTCTGCGGATCGGCGCGCGGGGCGAGATCAGGATGACGTCGCCGTCGCGATAGGCCGGGGCAAGCGCATCGCCGGAAATCTCCAGCGCAAAGGCGCGACTGTCCTCGGCGGTGGGAAGCGCAAGTTCGGTCCAGCCCTTGCCGGATGGAAAGCCGGACTCGTCGAAAGCGCCGCTCGCGCCGGCTAGCGCGAGGCCGAGCAGCGGCACCGAGCGGCCGTCGCTGGCGTCGTCACCGGTCAACCCGGCAAAGGTGTCCATCGAGGAGCCGGCCGCCGCCAGCGCTTTCGCGATCGATTCGGTGGATGGCCAGCGCTCGCGCCCGTCGGGGGTGACGCGCTTTGACTTGTTGAAGGTGGTGGGATCGAGCCCGGCCCGCTTGGCGAGGCCGGACGGCGACAGGCCGGCACGCTCCGCCAGCCGATCCAGCGCTCCCCAGATCTGGTCGTGAGTCAGTATCCTCTGCGCTTTGGCCTGTCTGACCATGGAAGGTCCAGCCCGTCGCAACTCAGGAAAACTGTCCTCAAATCAACCGGTTTTCCGTTTTTCGCGCAAGGGGTGGCGGGAGAAGCATTTTCAAGCGAAGCGGATACCGGTTCGCGTCAAGAAAACGCGTCAAAACATGAATTTGAAGCCCCGTTCCGATTTCATCGGAGCGGGAATGGCTCTAAGCCTTGAGTTCGGAGGGGGCGGCCATTACGGTCGCGCCCGGGTTTTGAGGACCCGCACGAGACGAAAAAACCCAAAAGACTCAAAGAGCAAACAGGGCTGCGTGAGCGGTGGTCAAGATCTACAAAATCTGTCCGGCCTCGGCCTGGCGCGAGGCGGAACGGCAGGGTGTCTACCGGGGCAGCGCGGACGATTCGCGCGACGGTTTCATCCATTTCTCGACCGCGCCCCAGGTTCCCGAGACCTTGCGCAAGCACTATTTCGGGCAGCGCGCGCTGTTCCTGGTCGAGGTCGACGGCGACGCGCTCGGCGGCGAATTGCGCTGGGAGCGCTCGCGCAATGAGGAGCTGTTTCCGCACCTCTATGGCGAGCTCGATTTCGGCGCGGTGCTGTCGGTGATGAACCTCAACATGCGTTCCGATGGCGGCCACGACGTTCCGGAGCTTATCCCGTGATCCGCGCCTTCGACGCCTTTTCGCTGCCGGTGCTGCGCTGGCTCGATCCGGAGGATGCGCATCGCCTCGCGATCCAGGGCCTGCGCTTCCTGCCGCCGGTCAAGCCGCGGCCTGACGATCCCAAGCTCGCCGTGCGTGCCTTCGGGCTCAACTTCCCCAATCCGATCGGCATGGCCGCGGGCTTCGACAAGAGCGCCGAGGTGCCGGATGCGTTGCTGCGGCTCGGCTTCGGCTTCGTCGAGATCGGTTCGGTGACGCCGAAGCCGCAAAGCGGCAATCCGCGGCCGCGGCTGTTTCGCCTGGAGCGCGACGAGGCCGTGATCAACCGCATGGGCTTCAACAATGACGGCGCGGAAGTCGCGCTGCGCAGGCTCGCGGCGCGCGCGCAGCACGGCGGCATCGTCGGGGTCAATGTCGGTGCCAACAAGGATTCGCCGGATCGCGTTGGCGATTACGTCAAGCTGATCGAGACTTTTGCGCCGGTCGCGAGCTATTTCACCGTCAACGTCTCCTCGCCGAACACGCCGGGTCTGCGCAATTTGCAGGAAGGTGCGCTGCTGGACGATCTCCTCGCCAGGGTGATCGACGCGCGCGAGCGGGTGCGCCAGAAGGCCGGCGACACGCCGGTGCTGCTCAAGATCGCGCCTGATTTGAGCCTCGCCCAGCTCGACGACGTCGTGCAGGTGGCGCGCTCGCGCCGGGTCGACGGCATGATCGTGGCGAACACGACGATCGCGCGGCCGAGCACGCTGCGCGAGGAAATGCGCGCCAAGGAGCAGGGTGGTCTGTCCGGCCGGCCGCTGTTCCGCCTGTCGACGCGCATGGTCGCGGAGACCTATGTGCGCGTCGAGGGCGCGTTCCCCTTGATCGGCGTCGGCGGCGTGGATTCCGGCGGCGCCGCGCTGACGAAGATCCGCGCCGGCGCGAGCCTGATCCAGCTCTATTCGTCGCTGGTCTACAAGGGCCTCGGCCTCGTCGACGAGATCAAGCGCGATCTCACCTCGACGCTGCTGCGGACAGGGCGGGATTCGCTGTCCGAAATCGTCGGCGCCGACGCGGCGACACTCACGGCGGAAGACTGGCCGGGGATGTAGCCACCGTCCAGTAGCCCGGATGGAGCGCAGCGCAATCCGGGAATCTTTCCGCGAGCACGAAGACCCCGGATTTCGCTGCGCTCCATCCGGGCTACGAATCTACGATTTCGGAAACGTCACCCGATACAGCGCCGGATAGCGCGCGCCCTGCAATCCGCCGCGGGCGACGTAGAAGGCGATCAGCGCGCTCCACAGCCCGGCATTGCCGAACGATTGCAGCGCCCACCAGGCGCCGATAAAGATCGTGAACGATAACAGCATCAGATTGCGCATCTCGCGCGCCCAGGTCGCGCCGACATAGATGCCGTCGAAGCCGAAGGCGAACACGCCGGGGATCGGCGCAAGCACGATGAACGGCAGGAATTCGCGCGCGGCGCGGCGGACGTCCTCGCTCGCTGTCATGACATTGATCAGGTTCGGCCCGAACAGCGCGAACAACACCGCGACGACCAGTGCGAAGCCGAGGCCCCACAGCAGCACCAGCCGGGTCGAGTCCGCAAAGCCCCTGGCATCGCGCGCGCCGAACGTGCGGCCGCAGAGCTGCTGGGCTGCGTTCGCAAGACCGTCGAGGAAGAAGGCGCTGACCAGCAGGAAATTGTTCAGCACGGAATTCGCCGCCAGCGTGACGTCACCGGCGCGCGCGCCCTTGGCGGTGAAGAACAGGAACACGGCGATCAGCGCCGCGGTGCGGATCATGATGTCGGAGTTCACCGCCAGCAGCCGCATCAGTTTTGCCCGGTCGAGCAGCGTGGCAAGGGGCACCGCAAAGCCGCCATCCGCATAGCGCCGGCAGACGATCACGCCGAGCACGAAGCCAATCGTCTCCGAGAGCAGTGCTGCGATCGCCGCGCCCGCGATGCCGGTGTCGTAGACCAGCACCAGCAAGATCGTCGCCGCCATGTTGATGAGGTTGATGACGACCTGCAGCAGCAGCGCCGGATTGGCGCGCGCCTGTCCCACCAGCCAACCGAGAATGACGTAGTTGGCGAAGGCGAACGGCGACGACCAGATCCGGATCATGAAATAGGTCTTTGCCGCGCGCGTGACGCCTTCGCTGCCGCCCATCAGGTCGAACAGCCCGGCGGCCAGCGGCAGTTGCAGCACGATCAGCGCGGCGCCGATCAGGCCCGCGACGATGAAGCCGCGCACCAGGATCACGGTCTGCTCGCGCGTTTCGCCCGCGCCCATCGCCTGCGCCGTGAAGGCGAGTGTGCTCATGCGCAGGAAGCCGAACAGCCAGAAAAGGCAGTCGAAGATGACGGAGGCCATCGCGACACCGCCAAGCAGCGCGGCATCGTCGAGCCGCCCGATCGCGGTGGTCGAGACTACGCCGATCAGCGGCGTGGTGAGGTTCGCGACCATCGCGGGACCGGCGATGGTGAAGACCTGGCGAGAGCCGATCCTGGGATGAACGGGCGCGTGCATGTCAGAACACGACCACCATGCCGTCTTCGGCGGCGAGATGCGGTACGTCGTCCAGGCGCGACAACACGTCGTCGCTCATATGGGTGAGGACAAGCCGCTTGGCGCCGATGGCGGGGAGGTGCTGTTCCAAGGTCTTCAGGCTGAGATGGTTCTTGACCACCTTCTCGTACATATAGGCTTCCGCAATGAAAAGGTCCGCGCCATGCGCCAGCGGAATGAGCGCCTCCGTCCATTCGGTATCGGCGCTGTAGGCGAGCGTGCGGCCTTCAACCTCGACGCGGTAGGCCAGATGCGGCCCGCCGGATTCGCCGTGCACGACCGGGTAGGGCGTCACATTCACCCCGCCAAAGGTTTGGCTTCGCCCGGGCGCGAGTTCGATGAGGTTCAGCTCGAAGCGCTGCTTGGTCTTCGAGGAGTGCTCGAACAGCGCCTCCATCACTTGGCCGAGCCGCGTCTCGAGGCCTTGCGGGCCCGCGATGGTCAGCGGCCGGGTCCGCCGCGAGAATTGCGCATCGAGCAGGACGAAGGGGAGCCCGGCAAAATGGTCGCCGTGGAAATGCGTGATCAGGATCAGGTCGATCTCATCACGGTCGATTTCGAGTCGCTTCAGCGCCGGCAGAGCCGACGCGCCGCAATCGATCAGGAAGTTGGCCGCGCGCCCTGAGACGTGGAAGCAGGTATTGAGCCTGCCGCCCGAGCCGAAGGCGTCGCCGCAGCCGACAAAGCGTAACTGCATCGGCTGCGGGCTCCCAAATCCTTACCTGTTGCGCGGCGCGCCGAATACGCGCGACAGCAGCCAGATCGGAATCACGATGACGGCGCCGAGCAGGAAGTAGCGCCACAGCCAGTTCACCGCGTCGAAGCCGAGATCCCAGAGCCGCTGGAACAGCAAGCGGATGCTGTAGATGATGTTCCAGGGATCGAAGCCGATCGCGGCGAGCACGACGCCGACCAGGATCGAGAGCAGGACCAGGCGAAACGCGACCGCCAGCGGCGAGCCGCCGAGAAAGCGGTTCAGCCCATCGCTGCGGCCGGCCGGCAAATCTCTGACGTCTTGGACCATCTCAAAACTCCTCGCGGGGATTCGACCCCATTATAGGTCACGGCGGGGCACATGGGGAACCCGCATTCCCTCGTCAATGGCTGTCGGCGGACGCTGCAACCTTAATTGTTGGTAGGGATTCGTCAGCCTTCAGCATCTTTTCCAGCGTTTCCAGCCGGTCAGCCTCGCGCGGCGGCTTGTCCCAGCGCAGCCGGCTGATGCGGGGAAAGCGCATGGCGACGCCGGATTTGTGCCGCGGGGAACGCTGCAGCCCCTCGAACGCCACCTCCAGCACCAGCCCCTTGTCGCGCTCGTGCACGACGTGGCGCACGGGGCCGAATTTCTCGGTGGTGTTGCGGCGGACGAAACGGTCGATCTGCAAGAGCTCCTCGTCGGTGAAGCCGAAATAGGCTTTTCCGACCGGCACCAGCTCGTCGCCGGCTTCGCCCTCGGCCCAGACGCCGAAGGTGTAGTCGGAGTAGTAGGACGAGCGCTTGCCGTGGCCGCGCTGCGCATACATCAGCACGGCGTCGATGATGTGCGGATCGCGCTTCCACTTCCACCACTGGCCTTTTGGCCGCCCCGGCAGGTAAGGCGCATCGCGCCGCTTCAGCATGACGCCTTCGACGGCATCAGCATCCGCACCCGCGCCGGCACTCGCGGGATCGGCGCGCGCCGCGGTCAGCGCCTGCCAGCTTGCGAAAGGCACGGTGGGCGACAGGTCAATGCGGGGATCGTCGAGCTTGCCGATGAACGTCTCCAGCCGTTCGCGCCGCTCCGCGAAAGGTAGCTCGCGCAGATCGTTCGCGTCGTCGCCGAGCAGATCATAGGCGCGCAAATGGATCGGAAATTCCTTGATCAGCTTCGGCGAAACGACCTTGCGGTTGAGGCGCTGTTGCAGAACGTTGAAGCTCTGCACGCGGCCTTCGCGCAGGATCAGAAGCTCGCCGTCGATTGCGCCTGCGAGCCGCAGCGACGGCACGAGATCCGGAAAGCTCCCCGTGATGTCCTCGCCGGTGCGCGAATAGAGCCGCGCCGTGATCTGCCCGCGCTCATCGCGGCCAGCCACCGCCTGCACGCGGATGCCGTCCCATTTCCATTCGGCGATGTAGTCGGCGGGATCAAGCGCGGCGAAATCCGTGTCCTCGATCGCGTGCGCGAGCATCACCGGCCGGAACGGCGCGGGATCGCGATTGACCGGCTTTTCGCCGCGGCCTTCGAGCCAGGCGAACAGGTCGAGATAGGGAGGGCTGAGCCCCGGCCAGATCAGCTCGACCTCATGCGGGTCCTTGTCGCCGAGCGCTGCGGCTGCAGTCTTGGCGAGGCGCGCGGAAATGCCGATGCGCAGCGCACCGGTGACGAGCTTCAAGAGCGCCCAGCGCCCGGTCTCGTCGAGCTCGTCGAGCCAGCGTTCGAGCTGCTTTGGCAGCTCGGTCTTGCCGAGCGTGCGCAGAGTGGTGACGACGTCCGTGAGGGTTGGGGGCGGCGGGTTGTTGTGGTTGCTTGGATGTGTGGACTCACGAGCATCCCGCCCGCGGTACCCCTCTCCCTGCCCCTCCTCCGCAAGGGGGGAGGGAACGGAGAGAGTGGTACGTCCATCACTCGCTGAATCACTGTCAGTCGTGATGCTCACTGTTGGCCGCACGCTCCGCTGCGCTCCCTCCCCCCTTGCGGGGGAGGGTTGGGGAGAGGGGGGGCCCGGAAAAGATTCCCCATTGCCAGGCACCCGCCGCGGCCACATCAGCGCCACCGTCTCCGAGAGATCGCCGACATAGTCGTAACTCAACCCGAACAGCACCTCATCCGTGCGCGCCGCGATCAGATCGCGGATCAGCGCCGGCTTGGCATGCTTGAAGCTCAGCGCGCCGGTCAGCGCGGCCAGGGCGTAGCCGCGGTCGGGATCGCCGACCTCGCGGAAATAGCCGGTGATCAACCGCAGCTTGTTGTTGCGGCCGGGCTCGTAGGCGAGGCGATCCAGCAGTTCGGCGAAGCGGTTCATGCTTCGGCCTCATCTTGAAGCGGCGTCTCGCTCTCCTCCTCCTCGCCATAGCCGACGAGATCGAGCGGCTGCGCGCGAAGACCTTGCGACTTGCACCAATGCACCAGCGCATCTTCCTGGCCGTGCGTCACCCAGATCTCGCCGGCGCCGGTCGCGGCGATGGTCTTGGTGAGGCCATCCCAATCGGCATGATCGGAGATCACCAGCGGCAGCTCGATGCCGCGCTGCCGTGCGCGGGCACGCACCCGCATCCACCCCGAGGCAAAGGCGGTGACGGGGTCGGGAAAGCGCCGCGTCCAGAGGTCCGAGGCGGCCGACGGCGGCGCCAGCGTGATGGTGCCGGCGAGCGCCGCCTTCTTGACGCCCAGCACCGGCTTGAGCTCGCCGAGATTGATCCCTCGGCTCTGATAGTACTCGGTGATCTTCTCCATCGCGCCATGCAGGTAGATCGGTGCGTCATAGCCGGCCTGTCGCAACAGCGCGATCACGCGCTGCGCCTTGCCGAGCGAATAGGCGCCGACGAGATGCGCGCGCTCGGGAAACAACGCAACGGAGGCCAGCAGCTTCTTCACCTCGTCGGCGGCGTCGCCATGGCGAAACACCGGCAGGCCAAAGGTGGCTTCAGTGATGAAGACGTCGCAGGGCACGAATTCGAACCGCGTGCAGGTCGGGTCTGGCGCATCCTTGTAGTCGCCGGAGGCGACGATGCAGGTGTCCTTGCAGGTGACGGCGATCTGCGCCGAGCCCAGCACATGACCGGCCGGGTGAAACGTCACACGGACGTCGCCGAGCCGGATCTCCTCGCCATAGCGGATCGCTTGCGTCGAGCCGGCAAAGTTCTCGCCATAGCGCAGCCGCATCATGTCCAGCGTTTCCTGCGTCGCCAGCACGGCGCCATGGCCGGCGCGGGCATGGTCGGAATGGCCGTGGGTGATCACGGCCCGCTCGACAGGGCGGACAGGGTCGATGTGGAAGTTGCCCGGCTTGCAGCACAGGCCGTCAGCAGTTGGCAGCAGGATGTCTTGCGGACGCATGCCTGATATATAGGTTGCGACCCCGCATCTTCGAGTCATCCCTCCGTTTCCCGCCCCGGTTCCTCCAATGCCCCTGCGCCTGTTCCACTCCTCCGGCGATCTCATGGCCGACCGCCGTTTCGAATTCGCGCGCGACCTCCAGCTCAAGGGCGATCTGCCCGCTGCCGCCGACCTCATCGAGCAGGCGATCGAGCTCGCGCCTGACTTCACCTCGGCCTGGTTCACGCTCGGCGAGATCCGCCAGCAGCTCGGCGAGCGTGACAAGGCCATCGCAGCATTTCGCAAAGCACGCGAGTCCGATCCCGAGGATCAGCACGGCGCCCATTTGCATCTGATACGGCTCGGCGACGAGCAATTGTCCGAGATGCCCAAGGCCTATGTGCAGGCCCTGTTCGATCAATATGCGCCGCGCTTCGAGCACACGCTGATCAACGATCTCGACTATCGCGCACCGTCGCTGATCTTCAAGGCGGTGGTGGCCGCGCGCGTCGCCGCCAGGAAGCCGGCCCTCTTCAAGCGCACCATCGATCTCGGCTGCGGCACCGGGCTTGCCGCCGCTGCCTTCGCCAAACAGGTCGATCATTTCATCGGCATCGATCTGTCGCCCGGCATGATCAAGGAGGCGCGCGCCACCGAACTCTATGCCGAGCTCGAGGTCGCCGACATGATCGAAGGCCTGCGCACCAAGGGCGATGCGAGCGCGAACCTCGTCGTCGCTGCGGATGCGTTCGTATATCTCTCCGATCTCGCGCCGGTGCTCACGGAAGCGCAGCGCGTGCTCGTATCCGGCGGCGTGCTCGCTTTCACGCTGGAGACGCATGACGGCAGCGGCATCGTGCTCGGCGAAGGCCTGCGCTATGCCCATTCGGCGGAATATGTGCGTGGCGCGATGGCGAAGGCCGGGCTCAAGCTGCTGACATTGGAGCCGGCATCGCCACGCATCGAGAACAACGAGCCGGTGCGCGGCCTCGTCGTCGTCGCCGAGAAAACTTGAGTTTAGGCGCTAAAAACCCCGCGATTTAAGCGTCATTGCGTCGCTGAGCTGCGACTTCCCACTTGCGACCCGCGCTGCGATGCCAGCACAATGCGGGCGCTAGGGAGAAACAAAAATGACCAAAAATCCAACGCGGCGCGATTTCAGCGCCGGCGCGCTCGCCACCGTCGCTGCATCCACCTTGCCTGCGCCGTATGTCTGGGCCGCGGAGAAGAAATACGATGCGGGCGCCAGCGACACCGAGATCAAGATCGGACAGACCGTGCCGCATTCCGGTCCCGGCTCGCTCTATGGGGTGTTGGGGCGCATTGGCGAGGCCTATTTCCAGATGCTGAACGAGAAGGGCGGCATCAACGGACGCAAGGTCAAGTTCCTCACCATGGACGACGCCTACAGCGCGCCGAAATGCGTCGAGGCGACGCGGCGTCTGGTCGAGCAGGAGGAAGTGCTCGCGCTCTACGGCTCGCTCGGCACCGCGCCGCAGACCTCCGTGCACAAATATCTCAATTCCRAGGGCGTGCCGCAACTGCTGCTCAACACCGGCGCGTCCAAGTGGAACAATCCAAAAGAGTTCAAATGGACGATGGCGGGCCTGCCGCTCTATCCGACCGAAGCGCGCATCCTGGCGCGGCACGTCCTCAGCGTGAAGCCGAATGCCAAGGTCGGCATTCTCTACCAGAACGACGATTTCGGCCGTGACTTCCTCGGTCCGTTCAAGAAGGTGCTGGCGGATGCCGGGGGCACCGCGCAGGTGATCATGGAGCAGACCTACGATCTGACCGATCCGACCGTCGATTCCCAGCTCATCAATCTCTCGAAATCGGGCGCCGACGTCTTCTACAACATTTCCACCGGCAAGGCGTCGTCGCAGTCGATCCGCAAAGTGGCCGAGCTCGGCTGGAAGCCGCTGCAGCTGTTGTCGGCGGGCTCGACCGGCCGCTCGATCCTCAATGCCGCGGGCCTGGAGAATGCCACCGGCATTGTCGCCATCCGATACAACAAGGAAGTCGGCCTGCCCAAATGGGAGAAGGACCCCGACGTGATGGCGTTCGAGGAGCTGCGCAAGAAGTACACGCCGGCGATCGATCAAGACAACACCATCGCCTTTGCCGGCTACGGCCAGGCCGTCACCATGGGCGAGATCCTGCGCCGCTGCGGCGACGATCTCACCCGCGCCAACGTGCTGAAGCAGGCCTCCACGCTAGCAGGCTTCCACTCGCCCTATTTCCTCGACGGCGTCACCTACAGCTACACGCCCGAGGACTACACGCCGATGAAGACGCTCTTCATCTCCACCTTCAGCGGCAAGGACTGGGACATCTCCGACAAGCCGATGTCGGAGTAGGAACGCGCTTTCTTCCTTCTCCCCTTGCGGGAGAAGGTGGCGCGAAGCGCCGGATGAGGGGTCTTTCTCCACGTACGCGAAAGAGAATGACGCGCGGAGAGATACCCCTTGTAAGTCGAAGCGCCGCAGGTCTGCTATTGTAGACGTTGCGGTGACGGACGGGAGCCCGCAAACCCCCAGGTCGTTGCAGGCCGTGGGTGAGAGAGGTGCCCCGTCCGTTAGTCCATTGAACCCGAACAGTCGCCTGGGCCGCAAAGTGCGAAGCCCGATTAGGCAAGGAAGGGTGACCATGGATATCATCGCGGTTGGTATCGACGTATCGAAGGACCGTCTTGACGTTGCAG